>JBOHUL010000128.1:0-12853 GCA_050734425.1 Candidatus Dormibacteria bacterium | reverse complement strand
GTCGCTCGCAACCGGCGGCACCGCGATGCGACGGCCCCGCGTTTACCGAGCGTGTACTGACCGGGGCTCGCCGCTCTCACCTGAGCCAAACTCGGCTCGCGGTCCGAGATTCAGTTGAGGCTAGAGACGACTGGCCGGCTCCTCGCTGCCCGATGCCGCCCACCTCGCCAGCACGTAGATTAGGTCGGAAGCCCGGTTGAGATAGGTGATCACCTGTGGGTTGACAGTACCGTGCGCCAATTGCACCTGAACTGCCTGACGCTCGGCGCGGCGCACCACTGTTCGGGCCAGGTCGAGAGTCGCCGACACCAGGGTCGCCCCCGGGACCACAAACACTGGACGGAGAGGATGCTCGGCGACCACGCTGTCCACGATCCGCTCCAGTTCGCCGACCATCTCCGCAACCACCAGGGAGACCCGGGGTCGCAACCGCTGCCGCTGTCGCGGGTTGCAGGCCAGGTCGGCCGCGACCACGAAGAGGTCCCGTTGCAGGCCGAGGATGATTCGGGCAAGTTCGGGCGCGGCGCCAGCGGCTCGAGCGACGCCTAGCAGGGTGGTGAAAATCGTGGGCGTGGGCCCGATCTCACGGTGATCTTGTCCGGGGTCGGCCAGGCGGAGGTTGGAGGTGTTGAATGTGTGGCACCACCGCCCGCCAGGTGACGATGCTGGGGGTGGTCGATCCTGGGGACATGACCCCACGGGACCCCCCAACCGACGGATCCGACCGCTGGTGGAGGCGGCGCTGGTGGAGCTGGAGCCGACGTTCGAGGGGATGTACGCGGAGATCGGCGGGCCCTCGATCCCGCGGGAGCACCTGCTGAAGCGCTGCCTGCTGATGCCGCTGTACACCACCCGCAGCGAGTGCCAGTTCTGCGAGCGGCTGCGCTACGACCTGCCCTTCAGGCTCCTGCGGGATGCCGAGCCGGACGTCCTCGCGTACCTGGCCTTCCCCACCGAACGCTGGCGCTCCATCCGCTCCACCAATGCGCTGGACCGAGTGAACGCCGAGATTGACCGCCGGGCCAAGGTGGTGGGGACCTTCCCCAACTCCGCCGCGCTGCTGCGTCTTTCTACTGCGGTTCTTCAGGAGCAACACGACGAGTGGCAGGACGGCCGCTCCCACTTCTCCCAGCAGTCCATGGCCCGGCTCGACCCTGCCCACCAAGAGCACCTCGCCAAACCTCTGACTGCGAGATTAGCGGCCTGATGAATCCCTCACTGAGTTCCGTCCGCTTTTACACCACTCCGCGGGACTTGACTTCCGCTACTCCGCGGTGATGGCGGACAGGACGTCAAGCCTGGCTGCTCGCCGCGCTGGCCACGCTGCGGCGACGAGTCCCAGGACTGCCGCGATAACCAGAAATACGACGAGGCTGGTGACTGGGATGACGATAGTCGCGATGTTCTGTTGCTGCTTGAGCGAGAAGGTCAGCGCGGCTCCGAGTCCCGTTCCCAAGGCCACGCCGGCGATGGCGCCGAACAGCGAGAGAATCACCGCCTCCGACCGGACCATCGACCGCACCTGGCGACGCTTCATCCCCACCGCGCGGAGGAGGCCGATCTCGTGTGTGCGCTCAAAGACTGCGAGTAGCAGCGTGTTGACGACGCCGATGAAAGCGATGATGACCGCGAGAGACAGGAGCGCATAGACGAGCCCCAACTCCTGATTGATGGCCGCGGTCTGGGACGCCTCGAACTGGGCTCGCGTCTGGATGGTGAGCGTGGGATACCGGGAGAGCACTTTGTTGACCGCCTGACTCAGTTGGGCGGAGCCCCGGTGGCCAGACACGAGGAGGCCGCCAGGGAGTTGGCCGGGCAGGTGGGTGCGGAAGAAGGCGTCGCTCACGATATAGCCGCGAATCAGGGCGTTCGGCTGATAGATCCCGCCGACACGAACCTCCGCATGGGGACCCGAAGGGAAGGACAGCCTGACCATCGACCCGACACCGAGGTGACGAGTGCGGGCGGTGGTGGCGGCGATGAGCAGCTCGCCCCGCGAGAGTGCCGAGGTGGACGTCCCCGCAGTCATTTGCAGGCTCACGTTGGCCCGCAAGTGATTGGTGCAGACCCCGTCGACCAACACCAAGGATCGCTGCACCTCGAACTGGGCGCCGTAGATGGTGCAGGTGCTGCTTATTCCGGGCAGGCGGGCGACTTTGGTGGCCAGGGCTGGGCTGAAGGTCCCGCTGGAGCTGGTGATCAGGAGATCGGCCCGAATCGCGTTGTCGACGCTGCTGGTGGCCGTCTCGGCCAGCGAGGCGCCGAGCACGGCCACCGCCGAGACCAGGGCGAGCCCGACCATGAGGGCGGTCGCCCCCTGGGCGGTTCGCCGCGGGCTGCGCATCGAGTTCTCCCGTCCGAGACGGCCGGTGATCCCCAGGATCCGAGCCATGGGGAGGCCTAGGACGCTCGCGGTCGGACGAGCGGCCAGCGGCGCCAGGATCGCTACAGCGATGAAGACACCCGCGGCCGCCAATCCCACCGGCGCGATCGCTGAGTGGGCCAGCCCAATGGCCAGAAGGACGAGGGAGGCGAGGCCGAGGCCCCCGCCCACGAGGGCACGCCGCGATGGTGACCCCTCCTCCCGGGCACCGACCCGACTGGTGAGGGCTACCACCGGCGGAATGCGGACCGCCCGCCAGGCAGGGCTGATCGCCGAGACCATGGTCACCACCACTCCGACGGCGAGGGCCGCCACCACTGCCGACACCGATACGACCAAGGGGCCCGAAGGAAGCGGGACGCCGACAGCACTGAGGCCGGCCTGGAGGCCGTTGGCAGCAAGGACGCCCAAGCCCAACCCGATGAGCGATGCGACCAGCCCGACGATGGCCGCCTCGATCAGGACCGACCGGAACACCTGGCGGCGGCTCGCCCCGACCACCCGCAGCAGGGCCAGCTCGCGAGTGCGCTGGCCAACGATGATCGAGAAGGTGTTTAAGATGGTGAAGCCGCCGACGAACAATGCGATGAAGCCGAAGATGAGCAGGGCGGCCGATAGCGGCGCGAGCGAGGTATCGGTGCTCTTGACCTGCTGCCTGGTCAAGGTCTTGCCGGTGACCACACTGAGATCGTGCGGCACCACCCGAGCGATGCTGCGCCGCACCCGCTGCTTGTTGGCCCCTGGGGCCGTGACTACATCGATGCTGTAGAGTTGCCCGACTGCACCGAACAGCCTCTGGGCCGTCGGCAGGTCGAACGCGGCGAAGGTGGCACCGGGCACGGCGCCGGCCCCGACCAGCTTGGCGATCCCGGAGATGGTGAACGTCTCGGGCGAGCCGGGCAGGAGAATGCGCACTCGCTGACCGACGGAGAAGTGGAAGCGCTGCGCGGTCACCTCGTCCATGACCACCTCCCTGGCGGTCGAGGGGGCGCGCCCCGCCACCAGCCGAAGGGGGGAGAGTTCGCGGTTGGGGTTGAAGGACAGGCCGCTCGCTGGCTCCAAGCCGGTGGTTATCGGTTTCCCATCGTGTGCCACGAACTGCGCATAGCCGCTCACGGACCCGTTCGCGTACGCGACACCGGGTACCTTGCGCACCTTGCTCAGGACCGAGTCCGGGATGTTCAGCACCCCTGGGGCCTGCACCTGGAAGTCGACGTTGCGGTAGACGTTGCTGTAGAGGCTCGAGATGGTGCTGTTCAAAGTGTCGGTGAGCACCAAGGTGCCGGAGACGAACGCGACACCGAGGATGATCGACAGCGCGGTGAGCGCGAGCCGCAGCTTGCGCGCCAGGAGGCCGTTGACTGTGATCCTCAACATCTCAGTGCCTCAGCTGCCTCATCTGCTCGAGCACGGTGTCCACCGTGGGCTTCGCCAATTCGGCGACCAGGCGCCCATCTGCGAGGAAGATCACCCGGTCTGCGTAGGCTGCCGAGTTCGGGTCGTGGGTGACCATGACCACCGACTGGCCGAGCTCGCTGACCGAGCGGCGCAGGAATCCCAGTGCGTCGGCGGCGGCGTTGGAGTCGAGGTTGCCGGTCGGCTCGTCCGCCAGGATCAGCTCGGGCCGGCTAACCAAGGCCCGCGCGCAGGCCACTCGTTGCTGCTGGCCGCCGGACATCTCGTTCGGCCTTTGGCGGAGTCGACCCTCGATCCCCAGCTCGCTGACCAGGTAGTCGAGCCAGTCACGGTCCACCTTCCGCTTGGCTAAGTCGAGCGGCAAGGTGATGTTTTCCCGGGCGCTGAGGGTGGGCACCAGGTTGAACGCCTGGAAGACGAAGCCGATGTGGTCGCGGCGCAGCTCGGTGAGCCCGGTGTCGCTGAGCTCAGAGATGTCCCATGGACCAACGAAGGTATGGCCCGAAGTGGGGACGTCCAGGCCCGCCAGGCAGTGCATCAGGGTGGACTTGCCTGATCCGGAGGGGCCCATCACTGCGGTGAACTTCCCGCTCTCGAACTCGACGCTCACGCCCCCCAGGGCGGTGACCAGGGAGTCGCCGCGACCGTAGGTCTTGACCAGGTCCACCGCCCGGGCGGCGGCCCTGACGAGCGAGCCGCCACCGGCAGCCGCCACCGGCGGCCGTCGCGGCCCGAGGTCGGGTCCGCCCTCTCCGGTGGCGAGTTCCGTTGGCTGGAAGCCCTCTTCTACGCGCACTGGGGCCGCCCTCCTACTGGCCGGCTGGTTCAGCGTCGCCCCGGCCGGTGGAGGCGACTCGTCCAGCATCCACGGCGCTCGGCGAGCCGTCGTCAACCGCGCCGGTTGATTGGAGGTTGAGACCTCCACCCAGGCTCCACCCCGCCGGGATGACGACGCCACCCAGGCGTGCGGGATAGATTGTCGCGGTGAGCGCCCTTCCTCCCAGAACTGACCGAAGGCAGATTGCGGTGGTTCGTCTCAGGCTCAGCCTGGCCCAGGTCAACTGGCTGGCCCGGCTCCTGCTGCTCCCGCTGACCCTCGTTCTGGTGGCGACCTACCAACAGCCCGGGTCCCACGTCGCTCTGCTGGTGGGCCTGTTGGCGACGTCCAGCGTCGCGTGGATTGCCTGGCTGGCGGTGCGGCGCTGGCGCGACGAGGCTTCGGGAGTCGGCTTTGCGCCGCTGCTGCTCATGGCGTTGATCGGGCTCACCAGCGGGATCGCGACGATGGTCGACGGACCGGGCTGGGCGGCCAACCTGGCCGGCGCTGTCGCGCTGGAGGCGGGGGTCACCTTGAAGGCTCGGACCGCAATCAGCGTTGCGCTTGCCGGGATCCTGGGCTTCGCGGTCGGCGGACTGATCCATGGCGGCGAGACGTACGGGGTACTCAACAGTCTGCCGAGCGTGGTCTACGCGGCGTTCTACGCCACCCTGCTCACCTTGTTGATGCTGACTGGCGTCGCCCGGGGGCTCCGCCGCCAGCAGGTCCGCCAGGCCCAGTTGCTGCTGGCCCAGCAGCAGGAGTCCTCGCTACAGCGCGAGCGCTCAGTGGCGCTCGCCGAGCGGACTCGGATCGCCCGCGAGATCCACGACATCCTGGCCCACTCCCTAGCAGATCTCTCTATCCAGCTGGAGGTCGCCGACGCCCTGCTCAGCGACGGCGCCGACGCCGAGGGAGCGCTGCAGCGCATTCGCCACGCCCACCGCCTCGCTGCGGAGGGCATGGACGAGACCCAGCGCGCCATCCACGCCCTGCGCAGCGGTGCGCCGCCCTTGCCCGACGCCCTCGCTGCCATCGTCGGCGCCGACCGCCGCGACGGGGGCACGGCGCGCCTACTCGTGGAGGGGCCGCCGCGGCCGCTCCCGGTTGTCGCCAGTCTGGCGCTGCTGCGCACGGCACAGGAGGCGCTGGCCAACACCCACAAGCACGCCACCGGACTGCCGGTAGTCCTCCAGCTGGACTATGGGCCGGATCGCGTCGCGCTCACGGTCACCGACGGCGCCGAAGAGGTGTCCCCACCCAGTTCAGCCGAGCCCGCCTCGGTCGAGGACCTGGTCGGGGTCAGCGGGGGCTACGGGCTGGCCGGAATGCACGAGCGGCTGCAGCTGGTCGGGGGCTCGCTGGTCGCGGGTCCGGTGCTGGGTGGCTGGGCGGTGCACGCCGAGGTGCCGGGTTGACCCCGGCCCGCCTCCGACTGGTGGTGGCGGACGACCAGGCTAGCGTGCGCGACGGCCTGGTCGCCCTGCTCTCCACCCTCCCCGACTTCGAGGTGGTCGGAGCTGCCGGGGACGGGGCTGCCGCACTGGCGCTGGTCGAACGGACGGCGCCGGACGCCGTGCTCATGGACCTGCGCATGCCCGGCATGGACGGCGTTGAGGCGACCGAGCGCTTGGCGCGGTCCCACCCGCGGCTGGCGGTCGTCGTCCTCACCACCTTCGCCGACGACGACTCGGTGATCGCCGCTCTGCAGGCGGGTGCCCGCGGTTACCTCACCAAGAACGCCAGCCGGGCCGACATCGCCAGAGCCATCAAGTCGGCGACGGCGGACAAGGTGACCCTGGATGGTGAGGTGCACCGCCATCTGCTCTCCGCCGCCCTGCGCGGCCAGCGGGCGGCCCCACCTGAGGGACTGGTGCTGGACCCCTGGCCGGTCGGGCTCACCGATCGCGAGGGCCAGATCCTGATGCTGATCGGCTCCGGCCACAGCAACCCCGAGATCGCGAGTCAACTGTTCATCGGCCGTGCGACGGTCAAGACGCATGTCAACCGGATCTTCGCCAAGCTCGGAGTCAGCAATCGGGAGAGCGCGGTTGCCTACGCTCGCCACCTGATGGCCGTCGCCGGTGCCGCCGAGACACCCCGGCCCAGCCCGCTGTCCTGAGACACGACAGTGGCTGGGGCGGGAAGAGTCGAACCTCCGATTACCTGATCCAGAGTCAGGCGCCTTACCACTTGGCAACGCCCCATAGTCGTCCCTACCGGCCACCGCTGCGGCCGGGCGCCGGCTCGGTGCTAATCCCGCGATGACAGGTCGACCGATGGGCTGGCGGGACAGCGTCCAGGTTCCACGGCGAGGAAGGGGAGCCAACCGGTCCACGCCTAGAGGCGTGTTCAGGAATGGTCACGTTCTCGGTCGCCAACTGCTCGGATAAAGCGCAGCACCTTGGGCCATGCGTCGGCTCGGGCAGCTTGCGTCTGCGGAGGATCTCCGAGAGCGCCGAGCATTAAGCTTGGCGGGAGTGAAGGACGCAGGTAGCCTAGCGAGTGGCTCGCGTCGGCGTACTCAAGCAGCGCGTGACCGTAGAGGTCGCCGTGCTCGACCAGTCGCTCCGACATGGCTCGCGCCATAGGCGCCGACGGCCAGACCTCATCGGACCCCGCCGACACGAACATGATCGGGCCGCGAGCCAGCTCGACCGGGATGATGACGCCGGGATCATCGTAGTCCGGCCCGAAGTCCTCCGCGTAAGGCAATGGCGCACTGTCGAGCAACCACGCAGGGCCACCCATCGGGTACCCGCTCAGCACCCCGTTGCTCGGGACGGTCACCACCACCGCGTCGACCAGCTCCGCGAAGTGGATCGCCGTCAGCATGGCCGCCTCGCTACCACGAGACTGGCCCATGACCACCACCGCCAGATCCCGACGGTCCACCTCGGAGCGCAAGAGATCGAGGGCCGTTCGGAAGTAGCCGAGTTCGATCTCCCCGAGCGCGGGCGGTAGGCAGTCCTTGCCAAAGTAGGCGACCGACAGCGCGGCTATCCTTTCGCCAGCCAGGAGTTCCGCCACGTAGGTCGGTTCGTTCCCGCCCGAACCCCCGATCAGGAGCGCCGCGACGTGGGGCGCAGCGTCGAGAGGCACATACACGGTGCCATGGACGCCGGTTGCTCTAGGTCGGACCGTTCGAGTGCGGAATTCGCCCACGCTCCATTCTCTCACTCTCATCGTCCTGGGTCTGTATGACGACCAGGGATCCCCGTTGGGGCACCGGGCGTCCAGTGGCTGCTTGGCGGGCAGCACACAACGAGGTTGGCAGTGCGGTCGACCCGGTGGACAGCCGTCGGGAGACTGCGCCGTTCACGGCCTGCCGGATCGGCGCTGAGGGGAGTCGCAGGCCGTCCCTGGTGGGGCTTAGAACCTCTCTTAGGTTCAAGGGGTCGACATCTGGCGGCGCAAAGGCCAGCTGGGCAACAGCCGTAATGCCACGGAGCGCAATGCCGAGCTCGAATGGGTGGCCGACGGCGTGGAACTCGTGCAGGGCGATGCCAGCGACTTGCCCTTTGACACGGAGGCACCTGATGTTGCGATGAGCAACCTGACGGTCCACAACATCACGGGAAGTGCTGGCGGGGACCGCGGATTGCGAGAGGCCGTGCGGGTGCTGCGCCCAAACGGCCAGCTATGTATCGTTGACTTCTTCGCCGACCGCTACGCCGACGCCGTCCGCGCAGCCGGTTGCCGTGATGCAACGGTCCGAAGGCGGGGTTGGAGGATCAACGTGCTCCGCTCGGTCTGCGCTTGCACGCTGCCCGGCGACGTTACCAGAGCGGGGGGGGCAGTTCGGGGTCGGGGTGAAGCCAACTCCTCGCTGGGGGACGGCCGCCACTTTCCGGCCGTAACTGGGGCGAGGGGCCGTGCCAATCTCCCACTCGAGACGATTGATGGTCTCGCGGGCCTCCGAAGTGGCCCACCACTTTGCCTGCCGCTCCTGGACCACTCACAGTTCAACCGCCGATGCCGTCGAGGAGGTACCGGAGCCCGTCGGCGAACTGGCGGGGGCTCGTGTAGCTCGCCAGTTCGGGTGCGAGCCCGTCGCCATCGTCATGTCCGGGAGTCCAACGGGACCGGCCAGCCTCCAGAGCAGCGAAGCCCAGGGTGTAGGTGTGGATCGCTGCGTAGGCCCTGCGCGCTCTGTCTTCGTCGCCCATCCCGAGCCGGAGGACGGCCATCATGGCGTTCATTCGGGCGACGGCCGCACGAGAGACCACGGGGTGGCGTAGGTAGACGTGCAGCGCCGCGGGCTGCCTGACTAGGAAGCGCCGCAGCCGGTCGGCTGCCTGCGTGATCCACGCTCGCCAGTCGTCGCGGGGCAGGGATGGTCTCCAGCTGCGCGCCAGAAGCCGGTCGACGACCTCGTCGAGGAGGTCATTCTTGTCATCAACGTGTCGATAGAGGGTCATGGGCGCGACGCCGAGGTCGGCGGCGAGACTTCGGATGCTCATGTCCCGATACCCCCCGGCGTCGACGACCCTCACCGCGGCCTCGATGACAGACTCGCGAGAGACGGAGCCCCAGGGCGCGCGGCCGCTCCACGACGACGCTCTCGGTAGCCTCGACGCCCTCCTCGCAGTAGGCCCGAGCATGCCTAGATTGTAGAGGGTCGGTTGTGTACGCGTACGCCCGAGTATAAAATGCGTATAAGTACACATGAGTGAGCCCGAGGTCCGATCTCAGCAAGAGGGCGTCGACAAGGCACACCGACAGCGCGAGCCCCCCTCTGCTTTTCGGCGCAGGGCAACCCGCCTGACCTCGGCGAGCTCCAACTGGCTTCGCAGCTCACGTCTCGGGATCTTGGTGGTCGCGGTGGTCGTGGGGGTTTGTGGCGGCTTCGGTGCGGTGGGCTTCCGATGGCTGATCTTCGCGGTGACATGGCTCGTCACGGGGCACAAGCAGTTCGGGCAGCAGGGCTGGATCCAGAGCGCTCACCTGCCCTGGCTCGGCATTTGGTTCCTCCTTCTGATCCCGGCCGCGGGCGGCCTGCTCTATGGCCCGCTGATCCAGAGGTTCGCCAGGGAGGCCCGCGGGCACGGGGTGCCCGAGGTCATGATCGCGGTCGCCGAGGACGGGGGGCGGATTCGGCCACAGGTGACCATAGTCAAGGCGGTGGCCTCGGCCCTCTGCATCGGGGTCGGCGGATCGGTCGGCCGCGAGGGGCCAATCGTCCAGATCGGGTCGGCGTTGGCCTCGACCGTCGGGCAAATCATCCGCATGTCCCAGGGCCGCCTGCGGATTCTCGTCGCCTGCGGCGCCGCGGCGGGGATCTCGGCCACGTTCAATGCCCCAGTCACCGGAGTGTTTTTCGGGTTCGAGCTGATCCTCAGGGAGTTTTCGATCGATGCACTTCTACCGATCATCGTATCGTCGGTGCTCGCCGACATCGTGGGGCGGGCATTCTTCGGCTCTGGGCCGCTGTTCCGTCTAGTCCCTCATGGTCTCCTTCTTCCTAATGACATCGACTATCTCCTGGTCGCGGTCCTCGGCCTGGTGGCCGCGCTCTTGGGTGTGGGCTTCAAGTCAGCCCTCTACCGGACTGAGGACCTTTGCGACCGGGTTTGGGACGGCCGGCCGCAGTGGTGCCGTCCTGCTGTCGGCGGGATAGCCCTCGGGGCACTCCTTCTCGCCCTGCCCCAGCTGTACGGCATCGGCTACCCGGTCGTGGACCAGGCAGTCACAGGTCAGTACGTTCTGTGGTTCCTGGTCCTCCTGGCGGTTGGCAAGATCGCCGCCACGAGCCTCACCATCGGGATCGGGGGCTCGGGGGGAGTTTTCGGACCATCGCTCTTCATCGGCGCCATGGGGGGAACGGCCTTCGGCGTCGTCGCTGAGCACCTGTTCGGCCCGGCGGTCGGGTCTCCGGCGATCTACGGGCTGATCGCCATGGGCGCCGTCTTCGCGGCAGCGGCCCAGGCACCGCTCACGGCTCTGGCCAGCGTCGCCGAGATGACTGGCAACTTCAGCCTGCTCCTTCCGATCATGCTCGCCGTCGGCCTGGCGACCGGAGTCTCGAAGCGACTCACCTATGGCACCATCTACACGACCAAGCTTCTCCGCCGGGGAACCGACATCGACCGCCCCAGGCCCTCCTCGGTGCTCCAGGTGCTCACCGTTGCCGACGTCATGCAGCAACTGGCTGCCCTCGACGGGAGCGTGTCCCTTGTCGTGGACGGAGGGTCGGAAGGAGAGCCAGGCGGTGTACCCACAGCGTGGACGCCGCCCGGGGCTGAGATCACTGACCGGCAGCGCCCACAGGCGCTCTTCGCCAACGAGACGCTGGAGCAGGCGCTCCGCCAATTGGTTCTCTACGGCCCGGCTGGGCTTCCGGTGATCTCGGTGGACGGGGGATCGGTCATCGGCTGGGTGACGAATGGCGACGTGGTCCGGGCGATGGCGGACCGAATCGGACGGCTCAAGCCGGAGGTCGCTCAGGCCAGCATGGCCGCCGAGTTCGCAGCCCCCGACGCGGCAGAGCGGATCCACGCGCCGTCTCTTCCGCTCGACGGGTACGAACTGATCGAGGTCCGGCTGACAGAAGATGGCCAAGACGGCGGGCGCATCCTTGACGATGTTCAGCTTCCCGCAGGGTCGATCCCAGCCGCGGTAACCAAGGGCCGCCGGACCTACGCGCTCCGCTCCGACACTGCCCTCCAAGCAGGTGACCGGCTGCTCGTGCTGGTACCGATGTTGCAGGTAGCCTCACCCGCCGGAGGTGTCGATCAGCCTCCCCAACTAGCCCCATGAGGGTGCTTCCCTAGTCAACACGGAAGCAGGCGCGTCACCCAACCAACAGGGCGAGCGCAACGAGCGTCGTGGGTTGCTCGGGGGGGCCAAACACGCCCCGAGGAGAGGGTGGGGACCCGGCCATCCAGACCACCTGGCGGCAGTCGCCCCGCAGAAGGTGCTTGACACGCGCTCTGGGGCGGCCCCAGGGTCCGGGGCGGGCGTTGACCTTCTCGCTGCCAGAGACGGCGGGCCCGCTCACCAGCATGGTCGTCGCCGCCATCCACAATGTGACGGGAACCGACGCCTTCTCCTCCGGTTACCGGGCCGCGTGGCCCACCGGCTCGACGATGCCGTCCGAATCCTCACTTAGGCCGGCACCGGGCCAAGTGAGGCAAAATCTAGTCGTGGTCGGATTGGGTTTCAATGGCAGCATGGCCCTCTTCAACGGCTCGCCCGGGCTGGTTGACGTGGTACTAGATGCCGAAGGGTGGAGTCGCCGGGGGCCGGGGCAGCCTCTCCCGTGAACGTCCGCGGCCCGTCGGACCAAGGCGCCCCTCGCGGCACGCCCGAGCCGGTGGTCTTCCACTTCGACCCAATCTGCCCCTGGGCCTGGATCACCTCCCGCTGGGCGGTGCGGCTGGAAGAGCTGGGACAACTCAGCGTCGAGTGGCGACTGTTCTCCTTGGGGGTGGCGAACGCTTCCGAGGCCGACCTGGCTGCCGACACACCGGTGGGCCATAGTGGTGCCGCGCTCGCCGCGCTGGCCCTGGCACGGCGCTTGGGTGGCAACCCGGCTCTCCTGCGCCTCTACACAGCGATGGGAGATGCCGCACACCAGCGCCACCAGGACCTTGCGGACCCGGCGGTCCTAGACCACGCCTGGGCCCAGGCCGGCCAGGAACCCCGAGACCTCGCCGGCGCGGCGGGGGACCCCTCGCTCTGGGCCTCTGTCCTAGCCGATCATCGACTGGCCACCCGGAGCTGCCAGGCCTTCGGCGTTCCCACCCTCATTCTCGACGGTGGTTCGGGCCCGGGGATCTTCGGCCCCATAATCACCGAGGTCCCCTCCGATGAGGAGTGCGTTGCACTGCTAAGCGACGTAGTTCGGATGATGCGGCGCCCCTTCCTCATGGAACTCAAGCGGGACCGACCCCGGAATTAGCCCGATCTCGAGTAGGCGAGTGCCGTAATCCCCAGTCTCCGGACCGGAGGCACCCGGGATCTCCCCGCCCTCTTTCGACTCCTGACCCGCTGGGGCTTCTGTCGGGCCGGAGCAGCGATGCGGGACGAGGGTCGGAAGCGACCAGGAGGCGTCCCGCCGGGTCGCTCCGGCTGGACGCGGGCCGGCCCTGCCATGATGAGAGTCAGCTGACAGGGGCCGATCCGGGGCTGCCGGTGGTGGGGAGAGATGCCGGTCCCCATCCACCGCAACGGAGGCAGATATGGCAAGCACGGAGCAAGCTCTGGCGGACTTCGACTGGGCCCGGGTACTGGAC
>JBOHUL010000127.1:0-28806 GCA_050734425.1 Candidatus Dormibacteria bacterium | reverse complement strand
GGGCGTCACTTGGAGGCCAGCCTTCTCGCGGACGCCGCCCACAAGCGCCTCGGCTGGCGTCTCATCGCGACCGATTGCCCAAGGTCCCGATGGACAGGCAACAGGCCCGCCCGCGTCCGTCGCACCTACACGAGACCGTGTCGACGGGGCAAGGTGATGCCGAACCCCGTAGATGATCGCTCTCGGCGGTTTCCCCCCGAGGTCCCGTGACGCTTCGGGCGGCTCGCTCATCGGTTGCCCGGAGTGGAGCGGCGACAGGGCTCTTGGAATGCGGGGACTGTAACGTCTCCAACAGGGTGCGTCCCTAAGGCAGCGCCACCTCGCTCGGGAGCCACTGCCGTCGAGCCTCGCTGGCGCTCCGCTCTAAACGGACAGAGAGGTAGGAGCGGAGCGGAACTTACCTCAAGGGGGCCGCTCACTCTGACACGAAGCGCGGCCAGAGGAGGCCTCGGTATCCTTCGGGCTTGTCCATGATCGAAATCAGCAGGCGGGTCGGGTTGGCCGAGCAGCCGCTGCACCACCAGGATCGATCCCTGCTGAACCTGGACGTTGGTCTGTTCGGCGTCTTCGACGGAGTGGGGTCGATGGCGCGCAGTGGCGAAGCCGCAGCCCTGGCTGCGGGGGTGATCGAGCGGCGGTGCATCGATGCCGGCGCGCCCTCCGTGCAGGGGTTGGTGGATGGCTGCGTCGAGGCCGATCGGCTGATATTCGAGCGCAGGCTCGGCGCAACCACCGCGACCGTCGTCTGGATAGGAGGGTTCGAGCTGCAGTTCGTGTCGGTTGGGGACTCCCGGCTCTACCACTGCTCGCAGCACGGTACGTTGGCACAGGTGACCCGTGACGAGGGGAATGGCCACGTGCTGGACAACGTCCTCGGCTTGGGGGCGGCGCGGCGGCCAGACGAGGTGGCGCCTCAGCGGGGCACACTGGAACTGGCGCCGGGAGACGTGCTCCTGCTGGTGACCGACGGGATCACCGGCGACTACCCGCCGGACCTGATCACTGCCGCAGATCTGAGCGAGGCCATCGAGGGCTGCGACGATCCCGAGCTCGCGGCCCGGCGGCTGGTGCAGCTCGCCCGCAAGCGCGACGACCGAACAGGCCTCGTGGCCTTCCTCGACTGACCCTGGCCGCGGCCGCCTTCTATCCCCCCGATGCAGTAGCGCCACGGGTGGCACCAGTTAGGCTTCGGGTGAAGAGACAGCCCTCGACTCGGTGCAACCGCCGCAGCTGGGAGAGAGGAGTTTGCCCGCACTTACCCGCCCGGTGGGACTCGGGCTCAACGCCCAGGGCGACGTTCGCGACGCCGTCCATCAAGCGGACCTGGCCGAGCGCGCGGGCCTGGAGGCGGTCTGGCTGCATGAGTCCTACTTCGCCCGCGACTCCGTCTCCTACGCCAGCGCCATCGCCGCGTCGGTGCCCCGGATCGGTATAGGGCTGGGCGCCCTCAACCCCAGCACCCGCAACCAGGTGGTGCTGGCGATGACCGTCAGCTCCCTCGACGACCTGGCCCCAGGGCGGGTCAGCCTGGCGCTAGGCACCGCGCTGCCCCTGCGCCTGGCGCAGATGGGACTCCCCTACCAACCTGACGCCGCCATCGCCAGGGTGGAGACGACTATGGAGGAGTTGCGCCGGCTCTGGCGCGGCGAGCGCCTCCAGCTTGGGCCGACGGGTGTGCCCGAAGTGGAGCCGATGTTCCCCCCGGTGCACCGGGTTCCCATCTGGGCCGCAGGCTACCGCCGCGCCTTTCACGAGCTGGCCGGGCGTTCGGCCGACGGCTACCTGGCCCGGCCCGCCGAACCGCTGGAGGCGCTGGCCCTGGCCCGGCGGCGGATCTCAACTGCGGCCAGGGCGGCCGGCCGCGATCCGTCGCAGGTCGTCATCGGCGGCTACCTCCTCTGCCTGGTAGACAGCAGCCGCCGCGCGGCCCTGGACCGGGCCAAGCGGGAGCCATTCGCCATCTACATGCTCGCGGTCCAGACCGATGTCGCCATGCGCCGCTCCGGCTTCGACCCGGCTCTGCGCCAGCCCATCCTCGCCGCCTGGCGGGCCGAGGAGTACCACCGCGCCGCGGCGCTGATCCCCGACGAGCTGGTGGACGCCTTTCTCCTCTGTGGTACGAAAGAGGAGCTGGCGACCAAGGCGGCGCGCTACGCCGAGGCGGGCATGGACCTGCCCTTGCTCCAGCCTGTGGTCCAGGAGCAGTCCCAGGTGGAGGCGGTGGTGGAAGCAGCCCAGATCTATGGCGGCCGCACCCGGACAGTCGCCTCCCGAGTCAGCCGTCGCGCTGGCGTGGAATCGGACGACCGGATCGGGGTCTGGCGCCACCTGCGGGGCTGGTTTGAGATTACTCGTCCCTTCGCCCTCACCGCCTCGGTGGTCCCGGTCGCCAGCGCCGCCAGCCTGGCGGCCGTGTCCCACCGTTTCAGCTGGCCGCTCTTTGCCCTGGTCCTGGTGGGAGCGGTCCTGCTCCAGGTCGGCACCAACGTCATCAACGAGATCTACGACGTCCGCCAGGGGGTGGACGCCATCACGTCACCGAGGGCGAGCCAGGCGCTCCTCACCGGCCGGGTCCACGAGAGGGAGGCCTTCGCCCTGGCGGGACTGGCCTTCGCCGTGGCGACGGCGATCGGGATCGTGCTGATCCTGGTCCGGGGCTGGCCCCTGCTCCTGATCGGGGCCATCGGGTTGGTCGGCGGCTGGGGCTACACCGCACCCCCGCTCCAGTACAAGTACCGAGCCGCTGGACTGCCGCTGGTATTCATCTTGATGGGACCTCTGATGGTGCTAGGGGCGTACTTCTCCATCACCGGCCACCTCTCCCTGGCCGCCGGGGTGGTGAGCCTCCCGATCGGGCTCCTGGTCACCGCGATCCTCCACGGCAACGAGTGGCGCGACATCGGTGAGGACGCCCGCGCCGGGATCAGCACCGTCTCCATCCGCGCCGGCCGACGCTTCGCCCACCACCTGTACGTCGACCTCCTGGTAGGAGCATTCCTGGTCCTGGCCCTGGCGGTCGCCTTCGGCGTGCTCCCCCGCCTCAGCCTCCTCGCCCTGCTCTCGCTGCCGCTCCTGGTCCGGGCCCTGCACGCCTCGCAGTTGGGCGCAGCCGGACAGCAGCGAGCCATTGCCACAATAGATCTGGACACGGCCCAGCTCCACGCCAGCTTCGGTCTTCTCCTGGTGGCGGGGATCGCCATCACGGTCGCCTGGCATCCCGGTGTCTGACGCCGTGGCCCAGAGCCACAACCGGCACCTGCGGCTGAATCCGGCTCTTGCCGCCACGCTACTGGCCTACGGCGCCTTCGGCCTCACCTTCCGGGGCCCCCGGAGCCGCTTCTGGCAGCGGATGACCGGCACCGCGCTCACCTTGGGCGGACTCTCCCTCGCCGCCGACCCGGAGCTGCGCCGGCTTAGGTGGCGGGGACGAGACCTGGTCCTGGGCAGCGGCCTTGCCGCCGGGCTCTACCTGGTCTTCGCCGCCGGGGACCGGGGCGCCCGCCGCGTCCTCCCCGGCGGCGCCGACGACATCCAGGCGATCTATGCCCTGCGCCAGCTCCGCTCCCGACCCGAACTGGCACTGCGACTGGCCCTGCTGATCGCGCCCGCGGAGGAGCTCTTCTGGCGCGGCCTACTCCAGCGCTCGCTGGTCCGCCGCCTGGGCCGCCCCCGGGGTGCGGCTCTGGCCTCGGCACTCTACGGTGGCGCCCATCTCTGCACCGGCAACCTCACCCTGATTGGGGCGGCGGCGGTGGCGGGGGGTGCCTGGTCCGGAGTGGCCGAGCTGGGAATGCCAATGCCGGCCCTGATCACCAGCCACGTCCTCTGGGACGTCTGGATCTTCCTGGTCCGGCCCACCCACGCCTGAGGCCGGACCGAGATCCTAGGCCAACCTGCCCGGGCCGAGCGTGCCGGGCAGGGAGCGGGGCCGGGGACTACCCCGCTCGACGGCCCGTCTGATTCAAGCCGGCCGGCCGGCTGGACCGGCCGCCGCCGTGGATCAAGGTGAGGACGGGTCCCGGAAGGGCAGCACGGCGCCGCGCCTCCCGACCCCGCCGCATGGCGCCTGCCTGGGCCTCGTCCTCGAGTCGCCGCGTGTCGATCAGCCGTTGAGCCGCGAACCAATTCATCATGGACGTAGATTAGCATATGCCTATATACAAATCAAGCCCTCTGACTATCGCACTTCAGGGCGCTCTCAAGGGACTTCGAATCACTCGAACGTGATATAGTCGAATGGCTGTGTCGCCTATGATCTGGACGGCGACCGAGGGGCGGGCCCTCCCGGAGGTGCTGCCCTCGGCCCCGAGCGAGCTGCTCTGGGTGGGCTCGCTGCTCCTCCGCACAGAGGAGAAGTGGAAGGTGCGGCACCCGGCCCTGGAGACCAAGAGGGCCGAGCTGGTGGCCGGGCGCCTGCGCAACTTCTGGGACGACGGCGTCGACGGTGGCGTCGCCGAGCTTGTGATCCTGGCCTCCCTGGCCGGCCGGCTCTTCTCAGAGGAGCTGGACGAGCTTCTGCGGGACATCCCCGCCCCGACCGCTGACCCCGGCCCGATGCGGCTCCAGGGGGAGGATCCCGAGGACCGCCTGCGGATGATCGAGCGAGTGCGGAGGCTGAGCGCGGACCCCAAGCTGCGCCGGCGCTACGGCCGGGTGCTCCTCGACCTCTGGGACCTGGTCCGCGAGGAATGGCAGAGCGTGGGCCTGGCCCAGGTGCGGCAGCAGTGCACCATCATCGCCGAGCGGCTGGCGCGGGGGATGGTCCTGGAGGAGGCGGCGCCGTCGGTCCGCCCGCTGCTCCAGAAGCAACGCGGCGGCCTGGGTGCCGTCTTGGAGCTGGGTATTGCCGAGGGGACGCTGGTGCTGGTCCCCACCTACTTCGGCGACGGCTGGAGCATCTGGGACCTACCCCACCAGGTGGTGGTTGGGGTCAAGGAGGAGGCGGTCCCGCTCGACGAGCTCAGGGCGAGCGCCAGGGTGCTGGCCCCAAGGCTCCGCGCCCTGGGTGACCCCACCCGGCTCAACATCCTGCTCTACCTGGCCCAGCACCCGACCAGCGTGGGTGAGCTGGCCCGGACCTTCGGGCTGGCCCAGCCCACGGTCAGCGCCCACGTGCGCTCTCTGCGAGAGGCCCTGCTGGTCGTGGGCAAACGCAGCGAGGGGCGCACCGAGTACGAACTGGACCGCTCGCGCCTGGGGCAGCTGCTGCAGGAGGTCGCCTCCCGCACCGGCGTCGACTCCCAGACCTGACCGAACCGCCAGGCCCCTGGTCGTTTGTGCCCGCCCGACCGTGCCCCTTCCCGGGGCGGCCAAATCGGCCACCATCCCCCGGACGTCCCCGTCGGGGTCGAGCACGACCCGAGGTCTGACCAGCCCCTCCCGCAGGAGGTCGGGGCGGAGCCGGTCGGGCTGGCGTCCCCCGAGGCTGACGAGCAGGTGGCCTCCCGGGCGCAACCAGCCCGGCGCCGCCGCGACCAGCCGCCGGACCAGGTCCAACCCGTCCTCACCCCCGTCGAGGGCCAACATCGGCTCCCATTCCCGGGCGTCCCGGGCAAGGAACCCAATCTCGCCGGAGGGCACGCAGGGGAGCACCCCTACCAGGACGTCGACCGTCTTGCGCCAGTGGGCGGGAAACGGGCTGAAGAGATCCCCTTCCAGGGCCTCGACCCCATTGGCACGGGCGCAGCGCACCGCCTCCGGGTCGCTGTCCGAAGCCAGGACTGAAGCTCCCGGGCGGCGGTGGCGAAGAACGCCAGCGATAGCACCGCAGCCGGTGCCGATGTCCAGGGCGCGGCCGCCGTGCGGCAGCAGACGGGCGGCGCGCCGCGCCAGGGGCTCGCTGTGCCAGCGAGGGACGAAGACTCCCGGATGGACGGCGATCCGGAGCCCACAGAAGACGGTGCCGCCGGTGACCCAGGCCAGCGGCTCTCCCCCAACCCGGCGCCGGACCAGGGGCCGAAGCCGCTCCTTCTCGCCCCCGGCGGCGGCGACCAGCTGTCGGGCCTCGTCCCGGGCCGACACGCAGCCCGCCTCAACCAGTTGACGGAGAAGCTCGGCGCGGTCCGCTCGCGTTAGCGCCGTCACCAGGCGCCGGCTCCCAGAGACCTGCCCGCCACTACCGTCACCACGGCCACCTGGCGCTGCGCACGCCCAAAGGCTATAGGAGGCGGCGACAAGGTCCCGGGCGGCGGGCTCGGGGCAGCCTGCGGCCGGGGGAATCAGCATCCCGAGCTTGGAGCCGCGGCCCCTGGCCGTCGCCTCAGTTGGGGCGATCCGCTCCTCCTGGACCCACCCTGGTTCACCACCACGGGACCTCGACGGGGTCCATGGCGGACCAGATGTCGCGCCCGCAAGTAGAAAGACCTTGGCGACGTCTGCGCTTGCGACACTCCTGGCGTAGTTGGGAAGCGGGCTCGACTAGACTGCCTTTCTGGAAAAGCGCGGGCCGCCTTAGGCAGGGGGACCAGCCGTTTGAGCCTTCCGAAGAGCGACTCCACCAGACGTCTCCCCCAGCGAGGTCGTGGGTGGGAGCCCAGCGGTGGCTGATAGCCAGCAGGCGGGAAACGCCCAGCGTCGACCTGAGCGCAAGGGCCGATCCGTCTGGCGCAGGCGCGCGACTGGCGGGTTGTCAGAGCCCGTCGTGGACTTAGAGGCACAGCTGCATCCCGTCACCTTCGCCAGCGTCGGTGGCATCGACGAGGTGCGGGATGAGCTGGTCCAGGTGGTGGACTTCCTCCGTACCCCGGACCTCTACTGGCAACTCAACTGCGAGCTGCCCCGGGGGGTGCTGCTGGTTGGGGAGCCGGGCACAGGCAAGACGCTGCTGGCCCGGGCGGTGGCCGGAGAGGCGGGCGTGCCCTTCCTCCACATAGCCGGGTCCGAGTTCGTCGAGATCTACGCCGGCCTCGGGGCCAGCCGGGTGCGCAAACTTTTCGCAGACGCCCGCAAGCAGGGCTCGGCGATCGTGTTCATAGACGAGATCGACGCCGTCGGCAGCCGTCGCCACGCCGCGTCGGTCAGCGGCGACAGCGAGCAGGATCGCACCCTGAACCAGCTCCTGGCTGAGATGGACGGCTTCCGAGGCCGGTCCCAGGTGGTGGTGCTGGCGGCCACCAACCGGGCCGACGTCCTCGACTCGGCCTTGCTCCGTCCGGGTCGCTTCGACCAGCAGATCACAGTGCATGTCCCGGATCGAGCGGGGAGGCTGGCGATATTGGAGATCCACTGCCAGCGGCTGCCGATGGCCTCCGACGTGGACCTGAATCTGTGGGCCGGGCGGACTACCGGTTGGACCGGGGCCCATCTCAAGAACCTCACCAACCGAGCCGCCATCTGGTCGGCACGGCGTCAGCTGGGCCAGGTCACAGAAGAGGCTTTTGCGATCTCTTACGACCAGGCGTTGCTGGGTCCCGCCCGGGCGCTGACTCTGGGAGCCGAGGAGAAGGAGCGGGTTGCCTACCATGAGGCCGGCCATGTCGTCGTCGCGATGCTGACACCGGGCGCGCCCACCATCGATTCGGTGAGCATCACGCCCCGCAATCGCAAGCTGAGCGCGACCGTGAGTTGGTCGGAGACCGAGTCGCAGCAGCAGAGCGCGACCAAATTGCGCGACCGCCTGGTCCAGTCCGCGGGGGGTAGGGCGGCAGAGGAGATCCGCTACGGGGGCGACATCGGCACCGGCAGCGAGGACGACACGGAGGAGGCGACCCTGACTGCCGTCCGGATGGTAACCCAGTGGGGCATGAGCGATCTGGGAATGACGAACTACGCGGCCTGGGAACGCTTTCGGGCGCTTGAGGGAATGCCCGGTCCCGCATTTGGCGAAGCCACCTCCTGGGAGATCGACCAAGCTGTGAGGAACCTGCTGGAAACGTCCTTGGAGGACGCTCGCGCCCTGCTACGGAGCCATTGGAGCGCGGTGACCTCGTTGGCTGAGGCCCTTGTTGTGCGAGAGACTCTCTCGGAGAGTGAGATCCAGGACACCCTGAATCCCGCCAACCTGCGGCGGGTGTCGTAGCCCGCTAGGACGCAGAGCTCCGAAGGCACGGGCCGCAGCGTGCGCCCGCGAGCTTCCTGTCCGAGCTCCACGGAGTCGTCGCAATCATCGTCTTGTGCTCTGCGCTGTTCATTGAGAAGGCTGGTGTGCTGATCTGACCCCCTGAGGAGGTCCATATCGTCTGAGCTCGTGAACAGCGACCGGTAACGCTCACCCATTGGCCCTGGGGGAGGATGCCAGTCAAGTCAGTGCGCCGGTCTACCGCGCACTACCAGATGGTCACCGCCCGAGGTTGGGGGTAGGCACGTATCCGCCCGTCCTTGGTCACCAGCTGCAGCCCGTGCTCCAGGGCAGTGGCATAGATCAATCGGTCAGCCGGGTCCCCTGGGAAGGAATCGGGCAGGCTGGCAGCGGCAGCAGCCACCGCGGTGGAGATGCCAATGGTTCGCACTGGGTCGCTGAGCTGCTCCAGCCAAGACCGAATGGGGAGGGCGACCACGATGCGCCCATGCTCGGCGAGCCAGGCCAGCTCGAACCAGGAGATCGCAGCCACCGCCACCTCCTTGGCCCCCTCGATGGCAGCCACGGCCGGGACGCTCAGCCGACCCGGCTCGGCCGACCACCAGTGGAGCACGTGGGTGTCTAGCAGAAGTGGGGTCAGGGCAGGTTCCAGCCGAGCCCGGTTGAGAGGAGGTCATCATCATCCTCCACGGTTCGGGCGACTCCGCTCAGCCGGCCCTGCAGCACCGGTCCTCCCCGGGCCCCGACGAGGCGCGCGACCGTCTTACCATGCTTGGTGATCTCGACCTCGTCTCCTGCAGCCACCTCATCGAGCAGAGCCAGAACGTGCGCTTTGAACTCGGTTGCGGTCATTTGTCTGGTCACCAGGTCAGCATACCAGTCAGACACGCGCAGCCCACCCCCTACCCGGAGGGGAGGCGACGACCCGGAGGTGGGGTCGCCCGACCGCGGCGGGCGAGGGAGGGTTGGTGAGGCCGACCCAAGCCGCATTCCATAGAGAGGTGAAGATCCCAGCGCGAGACCCTATCGGGAGGGCTGCTTCCTCCGAGCCCGGGACCAGGGGATCGAGGGTCAGCGGCGCCGGTACCGGCTCCTTCGGTACTCCTCCAGCCAGGCCCTGGTGCTCCGCCACTGGCCGTCCGGCCTCTTCTGGGCCCGGAGTCGTCCCCGCTCGATGGCGACCCTGAGGCCCGAGACCGTCTGCGCCCCGCTCGCCAGCGCGGCCAGGGGGATGAGGTGGTCGGGCCCGGCCACCGCCGGCAGGATGAAGCGGTAGAGGTTGTCGGTCACCGCCCGGGCAATCAGCTCGCCAAGTGGACCAGGGTCATCTCTGTCGGCGCGGCGAAGCGCCCGCAGATAGCGGTTCCGATCCCGCTTGTAGATGACCGCGGGTGGGTATCCCGAGCGCACCAGGAGCAGGTTGAGGAGCAGCCGGCCGGTGCGACCGTTGCCGTCCAGAAAGGGGTGGATCCGCTCGAAGTCGCCATGGGCCTGGGCCATCCTCTCGACCAGCATTGGGGCAGGCTGAGGCACTGACAGCGACCTGATCCAGTCATTGACGGCCGCTCCCACCTCGACCGCGGGCGGCGGGACCATGCCCCCGGGAAAGGGTTGGATGTCATGCTCTCGGAAGCTGCCCGGTCTCTCGGAGGGCCGGGCCTTGGGGTGGGGTGCCACGCCCCAGACGGGGGCCATGGCCAGTTCGTGAACGTGGCGGACCTCGGCCATGGTGAGCGGGGCATCCCCGGTCCAATCGTCCGGATCGAGGGCATGGCGGTAGACGCACTGGGCGGCGGTGGCGTAGCCCTGCACTTCCAGGTACTCGCTGAGTTCCTTGTTCCCCACGGCGCGGCCCTCGGCGAGGAGGGCTTCAACCTGGTGCAGGACCAAGGTGTTGCCTTCGAGGGCGGTCGAATGATGGGCTTCCTGGTACCAGATTGAGGTCCAGGTATCCTCCGCCTCGGCCGGCGTCGGTAGGCCCCCGAGGCGCTGGCGAAGGTCTGCCAGCGCCTCCTCAAGTCGTTGATACACCAACTGGCGCGGTGGCCGGCCTTGACCAGAAGTGTTGTTGCTCATGGGAAATAACCTTAACACAACAGATTGAAGTTGTCGTGTATCAATCCTCCTGAGCTAACCTCTACAAATAGCCCCGCAAGGCCACCTGGGCCCCTGGTAGCCAGAGGTTGAAGGCCGAGGAAGCGGCAGGACTCCGCCTTCGAAAGTGGAAGTCACAGTGGTGATGTGCAGGTCTTATGAGCGGACCGCAAGGACAGTCGCGTATAGCGCCCGGTCGAGCTGGGCGGGGCCGTAGGGGCATGGGGCCCGCCTGAGGCCCGGCTGGCGGGGTGACGGCCGGGTCTGGCCCTGCCCTGCCTTCGATACCGGCCCCCGTGGCTGTCGTTAGAGCTGAAGGGGGACCTGGTGGCGACCTTGGCGACAGCCCACCGCGGCGCCGACGACGTCGGCCGGGCGAACGTCCAGGAGGTGAAGTGGTTCCTCCATTGGCCTCCGCTCCTCCGGGGCGGGCCCGCCCCGCCGGCGACACCTGGGAGAGCGCGCAGCGGCCGCCTCCACGGCGCTTCGAACCGGACCTGGTCAGGGTGGTGGCCCTGCTTCTGGTAGTGGTGATCCACGCCACTCCCTGGCCTCAACGGGCCGGGGCCGCCGGGCCCTTCTACAGCGGCCTCGCCCTCTGGTCTCGCAGCTCAGTGCCCCTGTTTGTGGTGTTGAGCGGCGTGCTCCTGGCGCCCAGCTCAGAGAGGCGGGTGAATGGCGCCGCCTTCTGGGGCCGCCGCCTGAGCCGAACCCTCTTGCCCTGGATCCCCTGGGCGGTGCTCTATTTCGCAGTCGAGGTCGTCTTCCGGGGCCTGCCGCCGAGCCCCCAAGGCAACTGGGACTGGTGGGCCGGCGGCGCCGGCCACCTCTACTTCCTCCTGCTCATCCCCCAGCTGTATTGCCTGCTCTTGATCTGGCCCAGGTCCGAGAGGGGCCGGACGGTGGCGCTGGCGATCGCGATCGCAGTCCAGCTGGCGCTGCAGCTCGTCCGGGTCCTGATCCGGCTGCCGCCGCCGGGGAATGACCTCACCCTCAACTTCGGCTTCGAGCTGGCTCCGTTCTGGGTCGGGTACTTCGCCCTCGGGATCTGGGCCGGGCCCAGGCTGCGCCGGCTGAGCGGAGGTCTTTCCGCCTGGACCGTCTGCCTGGGCGCCATGGTGGCGGCGTCGGCCCTGCTCTTCTGGGCGCCGCTGGGACCCGTGGCCCGGGATTGGGGCCCCTGGGTGCGCGGAACCGGAGCCTTCCTCCGGCCCGCACTGCTGCCACTCACCGCCTCCCTGACCGCACTGCTCTGGCTCGGGGGACGACGGTTGGCGGATTCCGCCGTCTGGCTACGGACCGCCGTCGCATCGGCCGGCCGACACGCCCTCGGGATCTACATCGTCCATCCCCTGGCCCTGCTGGCCTTAGGAACGGTGCTGCAGCGCCTGGGGGGGCCGCTGGCGCTGGAGCAGGGCCTTCCCGGCAGCCTTCTTCCCTTCGCCTTGCTGGTGGCATTCGCCCTCGCCGTGGGCTGGGCTGCAACCCACTTCCTGGCCAGCTTCCGCTACTCGGCCTGGACCGTCGGCGAGGCGGCCGAGCACCGCCCTGGAGCGCCCGCCGCGCCCCACCCTCTCTGCCCTGGGCCACAGCCCGAGCCGGTCTCAGGGGTGTCGGCCCCTGCGCAGCCGGCACGGTCAGCCGGAAGCATCTGAGCACGGCGGCCGGCGCGCTTGACGGCGTTGGGCGCGATTCCTAGGATCGGGAGATCAGCCCATCTCCCGGCGAAGTCGTGCTCCTGGTCCTGGCCGGGGTCCTGGCCGGAGTGGTGGGCTCGGCTGGGGGAATCACCTCGCTCATCTCCTACCCGGCGCTTCTCGCCGTGGGTCTGAGCCCCCTGGCGGCAACCCTGACCAACTCCGTCTCCCTGGTCGCTAGCTGGCCGGGTTCGGGTTGGGGCTCGAGACCGGAGCTTCGGGGCCAGTCGGGCTGGCTCTGGCGCTGGAGCCTGCTGGCCGGCAGCGGTGGTGTCATCGGCGCGGCATTGCTGCTGGTCACCAGAGAGGGCATCTTCGGTCGGGTCGTCCCCTTCCTCATTGGACTGGCGGCGGTGGCGCTCCTGCTGCAGCCGCGGCTGGCGCGCTGGAGAGGACTCGCGGGGGACTCCGGCCGGCGACGGCTTCTCGCCTCAGGGCTCTTCGGCACCTCGGTCTACAACGGCTACTTCGGTGCGGGGTCGGGGGTCATGGTCCTCACCTTGATGCTCCTGACGGTCGACTCCCGCTACCCCGTGGCCAACGCCCTCAAGAACATGCTTGTGGGGGTTGCCACCCTGGTGGCGGCCATCGCCTTCGCCTTTTCTGCCAGGGTCGCCTGGTGGGCCGTCGCCCCCCTGGCCTTGGGTTTGCTCGGAGGCAGCTACCTCGGTCCCAAGGTCGCCCGGAGCGTGCCCCAGACGCCGCTTCGGGTGCTGGTCGCCCTCGGGGGCCTGGCGCTGGCCGTCCACCTGTGGCTCATCGCCAGCTGAGTGGACTGTTCGCTCCCGTTCGCTCGGCCCACCCGGAGCGGGCCCTCAGGAGTGGCGTCTGGGGCGGAGGTCGAAAAGACAAGGCCAGCCGCGGCACACTGATCACCTGACGATGACCACCTCCGCAACCCCCGCTGCCCCATCGGCCAGCCCCACTCGGTGGAGCGTGCGCCGGAGATGAACCCCGGCCTGCTGTTGGGAGGAGTGGGCCTGGCGGTGGCGCTGGGCCTGTGGACGCGGCGGCAGGGCACGGTCCCCTGGGGGCTGCGTCTCGGGCTGGTCGTGGTCCTCGGCGCCAGCGAGGCGCTGGAGCTGAGCTGGCCCGCCCTGACCCAGAGCTGGTCTTGGTCGCAGTCCCTGCCGCTGCAGCTCTCCGATGCCGCCTGCCTGGTGACCATCGGGGCCCTCTGCCTCCCTGGAACCCGGTTCCCAGCCCAGCTCGCCTACTGCTGGGGGGCCTGGTGCGGGCTCTTGGCGCTGACCTTCCCCGCGGTCGGTGCGGGGCCAGCCTCGCCGCTCTATGTCGCCTTCTTCGGCCAGCACATCGGCCT
Source organism: Candidatus Dormibacteria bacterium (assembly GCA_050734425.1). Classification (GTDB taxonomy): domain Bacteria; phylum Chloroflexota; class Dormibacteria; order Aeolococcales; family Bog-877; genus Bog-877. The sequence continues at coordinate 15,677 of JBOHUL010000127.1, read as the reverse complement.
CCTCGCGGCGGCCTCGGCCCTGGCTGGCGGTGGGAAGATCAGCCTCCAGAGAGCGGCACTGCTGCGCATCTGGGCCGCCACATGCGCCATGGCCCTGCTGGCGGGAGCTGCCGACTGGCTCACGGGCGGGGACTACATGTTCCTCCGGCTTCCCCCCGATACCTTCAGCCCCCTCCGGCTCTTCGGGCCGTGGCCCTGGTACCTGGGTGTCTGCGCCCTGCTCAGCCCGGTGCTGCTGGCCGCGGTAGCTCTGCCCATCTGGCGCTGGCGCCTCCAGGTGCCGACCCAAGCGCAGCCGGCCGGCATGAGCTGAACAGGCCAGGGACCCTGGTCCGACTGTTATACGGGCTGGGCCAGCCTCAGCCGGCGCCGACCGCAGACAACAACTGGCGCAGCTGCTCCCCCGGGACGCGCTCAAGCCACGCCTGGGCCACTCGCCGCCGCTCCTCCAGGATAGTGCGGCGGATGCGGCGACCATGCTCGGTGAGGAAGAGCCGGCCGTCCTCGCGCACCAGCACCAGGCCGGCGGACAGGAGCTCTCGCACCGCCCCCTCGGGCATTCTCGCCCCCTTCTCACCCGCTGTCCCATCCGGGTGCGGTCCCGCCTCAACGGGGCCCACGCCCATGAGGGCGGCCTCTGCCAGCTGGGGCAGCGAGAGCAGCAGTGAGCGGTCGCTCTTGGAGAGCCGGCCCCATACCGCCCAGTTCAGGCGGTCCAGGGCGGCCAGGAGCTGGTCCCCCAGCAGGGGCACCAGGCCGACCTCGCGGCCTGTGGCGTCGCGGCGCAGGTGCACCCGCACCGTGGTGCCTCGCTCGTCGCGGCGGATCCGCACCAGGTCGCAGAGCTGGTTGACCAGCCACAGTCCCCGGCCCACCCCGTCCCCGGAGAGAGGTGGCTCTCTTCCCGCCAGGGGGTTGTCGATCCGGCCCTGGTCTTGGACCTCGCAGACGATCTGCCCGCCTTCGCACCAGAGTCGAACCCGACCCCGGCCACCACCATGGCGGAGGCTGTTCTCCGCCAGCTCCGCCACCGCCCACTCCAAGTCGGCCCGTCGGGCGGCGGGGAGACCGGCCCGGGCGGCCCCGGCAGCTGCGAACGCGCGGACCTCACGGACTTCGCCGGGACCGAAGCCCCGCTCCTCCACTTCTGACTCCGGTGGAGGCAGGCCGCCGCCGAATGGCCAGCCGACGCTCGTCAGCCCGGGATACTCGCTGCTGGGCTGGCGCCCACCATCTGAACCGCGCATGAAGGGATGGGTCCTTGCGGCCACATTGAACTCGTCCGGGGCCAGCTGCTCCAGGTCGTAGGGGCAGAGGAAACGGAGCTCTGGATGGCGCGCGATCACGAGGTTGAGGAGCGCCTCGTGGCGCCGGCACTCGTCGAGTTCGGCCACCGGGCGACCCGCCCAAACCGGTTCGCCCACGCCCCGCAGCCGGCGACCGCCCCCTCCGTTGAGCGCGATGAAGCGCAGGTAGGCGGGGATGATCCGGGCTGGGTTGGCACCCAGCCGTGACATGTCGAAGAAGGTGACCCGGTCCTGGTCCTCCCCCAGCGCCGACTTCAGGGCGGCGATCTTCTCCTGGGCGACAGCCACGACCACGGGCTCGGCCGATCTGATCCCCGCCCGGATGTATGGCAAAGTGCCCTGCAGGAACCCCTCCTGCGCCCGGTAGAGGAGCGCCTCATGGGGCGCCGCCTCACCTGCTACAGGATCCGTCTGGTTTGCATCCTGCATCGTCGAGATCCTCTTTGGGGTCGTCGGTCCATCTGCGCATGCTTTCAAGTCGATGGTACCGGCCCGGCCGCTCGTCGCCCGCGGTGAGATCAATCAGCGGACGCGAGGGAGCTGAGGCAACCTCTGCCCCACCACCTTCGCCGCAGGGGTGAGGCGGCAATGTGAGAATGCTGGGAAGCGCACGATGGCTTGATACGGCAGGAGCTGAGGGGGCCGCAGCAGCAGCAGAGGAGGTGGGGCAGTGGCCGCTTTCGCAGCCGGCGCCGCGGGGGAGGCCTCCGCAAGGGCGACCGACGGCCGCGGCCCCGACTTCGTCCAGTCCCTGGAGCGGGGCTTCGCCGTGGTCCGGGCCTTCGGACCCGAGAGCCCGGAGCTCACCCTCAGCGAGGTGGCCCGGGCCACCGGCCTGACCCGGGCGGCGGCCCGGCGTTTCCTCCTGACACTGGTGCAGCTGAGCTACGCCCGCAACGACGGGGGCAAGTTCGCGCTGCGGCCGCGGGTGCTGGAGCTGGGCTACGCCTATCTGTCGGCTCTGGGACTCCCCGAGGTGGCCCAACCCCATCTGGAACAGCTGGGTGCCCTGGTCCACGAGTCGGCGTCGATCTCGGTCCTGGACGGGGAGGACATCGTCTACGTGGTGCGGGTCCCGAGCCACAGGATCATGAGCGTCACCATCGCCATCGGCACTAGGTTCCCGGCCTACGCCACCTCCATGGGCCGAGTGCTGCTGGCCGGGCTGGCCCCGGAGGCGCTGGCGCGCTACCTGCGCCAGGTTCGGATGCGCCCCTACACCCCCAGCACCCTGACCGACGCCTCCCAGCTGCGCCAGGCGCTGGCCCAGGTCCGCCGTCAGGGCTACGCGGCGGTCGACCAGGAGCTGGAGATGGGGCTGCGCTCCATCGCCGCCCCCATCCGCGACCGTCGGGGAGAGGTCGTCGCCGCCATCAACGTCTCCGCCCATGCCACCCAGGTGAGCCAGGCGGAACTTCGGAGCAAATTCCTGCCCCAGCTACTCTCCGCCGCCCGGGAGATCTCCGCCGACCTAACCGCGCAGCGCTGGAGCGCAGGCCGCGACGAGGCCGCGCCCGGCCCCACCCGCGCCTCGCTGCATCGGACAACGATGTAACGGCGGAAAGGAGACTTCCCGAGTGGCGAAGGAGGTCGCGGTCATGGGCGCGGGGGCCAGCCCCTGCTATTCGTGCGGGGAGTTAGCCCCCGGTGCCGAGCTGGACCAGGACCAGGCCATCTGGCGGGAGGGAGGCTGGCGACTCGCCCACGCCTTCAACTCGTCCCTGCCTGGGTGGCTGGTGCTGCTCCCGGACCGTCACCTTGAGTCGCTGGCACAACTCAGCTCTACCGAGGCGCGGGTCCTGGGCCAGCTGCTGTGGCGGGCCAGCCGGGCGCTCCAGGAGGTGACCGGCTGCGCCAAGACCTATGTCGCCCTCTTCGCCGAGGCGGAGGGCTTCCACCACCTCCACTTCCACCTGGTGCCCCGGGCCTCCGACCTGGCCGAGGACCGGCGCGGCCCCGCGATCTTCGAGTCCCTGCACCGCCCGGAGGCTGAGTGGGTCGAAGTCGAGGAGCGGCGGCGCCTGGCGCTGCGACTGCGCCGGGCGCTGGCGGCCAGCTCGATCCCCGAGGAGGGCTGACACCCGCTCCTCTCTCTCCCAGGCGCGGCCTCGTGGCGCAGCGGACGGGCGAAGAGGTCCCCGTCAGCCGTACTGGTGGAGGATGTCGACGTACTGCCCGTAGCCGTCCCCGGACTGCCACTGGAGCGCGTCCTCCACCGCGGTCCCCTCGCCCCACTCGTTCCAGGTGGTGATGAGCTGCCAGGGCTCGTCGCTGGCGACCATTTCCTGGACCACCTGCGCGAACGCCAACGGGTCCCGGGCGAGCTCCGGGGTGCTCGAGCTGTAGAGCCAGAAGCCGGGGGAGACGGTGAAGCTGTGACCCGCCTGGTGGTCCTCGCGCTCCGCCGGGGCGTACTGATGCCACTCGTCCGGTTGCACGGGGCAGCTCCGGTAGCCGGAGAATACCTGCAGGTCCAGGTAGAAGCGGCCGGCGTTCAGCCCCACCCAGCTGGCCGCCTGGGCGCAGTCCGCCACCGAGCGGGAGTACACGAAGAGCACCGGTCTGCCGTCGACCCGGGCGTAGTCCGAGTTGGCGGCGTAGTGGCTGTAGATGTAGGCCAGGTCGGAGGCCTGGCTGCCAGGGGCGGGCTCGTAGTAGAGCGCCCACCTGAGTCCGGTTCCGGTCGCAGCGCCGAGCAACAGCGGAATGCGCTGGTCGGTGGTGGTTCCCTGCCCCCACCAACTGGCGATGCCCAGCTGGATGTGGGCGTACTCCATCGCCGCGATCTGGTAGCCGATCACGCCCGGCGAACTGGAGTTGTAGGGGGCGCCCAGGGTGGGGGTGAAGTGGCTCTGGGGATACCAGGATTCCGGGTACCAGGGGTAGAAGAATGCGGCCCGGATGGGGAAGGCCAAGGACTGCGACGAAACCGGACTCGGGGTGGGGCTGCTCCCAGGAGGAGTCGGAGCGGCTGCGGAGGCGGGCGACGTAGGGGCCGGGGCCGCGGCGCCGGAGGCCGCCGTTGGGACCAGGGGGCCGCTGGGCCCCACAGGATGCGAGGGGGCCTCCGGACTCGTACCCGGGGACGCCACCTGTCCTGACCCTCCCTCGCCCAGGCGGGCACCCCCGGCGCCAGCCCGGCTCCCGGCGGGTCCAGCACCCGCGCCCGCCACCCCCAGAGTCAGGACCACGAGCCCCAGCGGCAGCACCCGCGCCAGCCAGCGCGCGCTCATCGCGACCGCGGTGTCACTGTCACGAGTCCGGCTCAGGCCGGGCCGGTTGCGACTTCCACCCCCCGAGGCTGGGGGCGGGGGACGTTGCGCACCGCGCCTTGACCGAATCGCGACCCAGGTGTTGCCCGATCTAGTGGGGCAATCTCTAGTTCCGGGTCCACCCTGGGTGTGCCCAGGACGACGCGAATGAGCCGGGCCCGGTGGTGACTAGCCGCATTCGGGAGGTCCCGATGCACCAGAAGGTGTGGGCGGTGGCGGGGGCGGCGGCTGCCATGGCCCTTGCCAGCGCCTGCTCGCCGGCCACGGTCCGGCACCTGGCGCCGAGTCGCGACCCCTCCTCCGCGGCAAACGTGGCGAGCCCGCCGCCGGTGCCCTCCGCGCCGGACGCCCCCAAGGTGACAGCTTCAGCCCAACCATCCTCGGGGACACGCCAGCGGACCACGTCGAGGCGGAGCGCGGCCCCGAGTCCGACGGACAGGCAGCCCCCCGGTCCACCCCCCTCCCCCAGCTCGCCGCCCCCAACCCCCAAGCCCCCCGCACCCGCCCCAGGCGCGCACGTGATGCTGATCATGGAAGAGAACCAGGGCTACTCGGCGACTCAGGGAAACTGCGGGAGCGCCAACGCCTACTTCTGCGCCCTGGCCGCGGAGTACGCCTCCGTGGCTGACTGGTACGGGGTCACCCATCCCAGCCTGCCTAACTACTTGGCGATCACCTCCGGGTCGACCCAGGGCTGTGGCTCCGACAGCTGCGGCTCGTACGCCTCCGCCAACCTGGGCCAGCAGCTAACTCAGGCCGGCATTCCCTGGGCCGCTTACATGGAGTCGATGCCGGCTCCCTGCGACAGCAGCAGTTCCGGCGAGTACGCGGCCAGGCACAACCCCTTCGTCCACTACACGGACCTGGTGGTCGGGGCCACCTGCGCCACTCACGACCTGCCCTATCCCTCCACCTCGGGTCTGGTCGCCGACCTCGACGGTGTCAATGCCCCCGACTTCGTCTGGGTCACCCCCAACCTGATCGACGACATGCACGACGGGACGGTCGCGGATGGCAACGCCTGGCTGGCGCAGATGCTCCCGGCGGTGCTGGGCTCCTCCTGGTTCCAGGCTTACCGCAGCACCGTGGTCATCACCGAGGACGAGAACGACGCCGCTCCCTCGGGGAGTTGCTGCTCCGGCGCGGCGGCGGGTGGCCAGATCCCAGCCCTGGTCGTCTCCAGCGCCGCCCGGGGACGCGGACTGGTCGACGTCACTGGAGACCACTACGGGGTGTTGCGGAGCATCGAGGAGGTGTTCGGGCTGCCGCTGCTCGGTGGCGCCGACTCCGTGGCCAATGGCGACCTCAGCAGCCTCTTCGGCTAGTGCCCCAGGCCCAGAGGCCCGCATCCAGGTTGGCCAACTGGCAGCGGGGACGTCCGGGACTCGACAGCTCCCCCTCCTCCAGCGGAACCCCTGCCCGCGTGCGCTCGCCGATGACGTAGCGGCCACCGTTCTTCTTTAGAAGCTGCAGGTTCCCCTGATTGCTCGTCCCCCGCTACGACGACTACTACCCGTCAATGAGGCAACGAGATCCGAACGGCCGGTTGTGGCGTTCTCTTCTGGCCGTCCTCTGTGGTACTTATGGCGATGCACCCGAAAGGCCAGAGCGAGACCGAGCGGAATAGCCCCGAGGAGGGTTCACCCTCCGCCGTGCCATCCAGGGCTTGAAGCTCTTAGGGCGAGTTGTGGCAGGGTGATAACAGCGCAGAGGCGCCCGGGGAGGGCATCGACCACGCCACCCCGCTCCGGTCCGCCACCACGCCAATATCAGGGATAGGCACCCCACGCCGAGTGCGGCGCTCGAGTTGCTGCCGCGGCACCGCCGCACTCGACGGCTCATACCAGAGCGGAGGAGCCGCCACGCCTGGTACAGCCAGCCTGGTGAGCGGGCTTGGAGAGAGAGAGAAGGCTTCATGGAGCCCACGCCCTGTCGGCTGTAAGACGCTGGCCGAGGTCAGCTGCTGTGATCGTCAGCAAGTGGGGCCGGGTTCCACTCCATCAGAGGGCCGCATGAGCGGCCTTACCGCAGTGAGCTGGGGGCCGCTGGAAGCGCAGTTTCGGCTGCGGCGACTCACGGCACGATTTGCACCGGGAGCGTGATCTGGCACGCTCTCATGGTGCGGAGCCGGAGAACTAGCGTCACGGCAAGTACGACTACTGACAGCATCGCGATAAGACCGCGTTCGGGCTCAAGAACGGAAAGAACTCCTGCGGTGCCAAAGAGTGGAATCGCGAGCGGGTTGCACACAGGGCACGCCATCGCTATTGTCCCGACGACCCCCCCGACACCGGCTCCCGTCCTTCCTCCGATCCGCGACCTCCTGGGTTGACCAATTGGGACAAATGTCGCAGCTATCAAGCCGATGAATATCGGAGACAGGGCCAGGGTGACGTAATTCCACCACTCCACAGGAGTTCCGCGGCCCAGCGACGCGCCCGGGAGTGTCTCGCCAACGACCCCCATCACTAGAAAGGAGATGAGAAAGGCCACGACAGCCACGCGCCACTGCCGAGGGGACCACACGCGCGGCTGCGCCAACGTGCTCGACAGGATCGCGCGGAACCCCATCAACTCACCAGACCCCTTACGGATTCGAGGGGCCGGAACTGAGAACTCGATCCCACCGCCCGTTTCCCCATGTCGTGAGTATACTACACTATGTAGATGCCTCCTGATTCTCAGCAACCGTCAGCTCTGACGCAAATCGAAGCTCTGGAGCGCATCCTGGAGGTCGCGACTCGGCTTGCCGAAGGCATGGAGATGGACGCGGCTGGTCGTGGCCTCACCGTCGCCCGCGCCGAGGTGGTCTGGATTCTTCATCACCACGGGCCGATGCGACAACGCGACCTTGCCGATCTGCTGCGAGTGACTCCCCGCAACGTCACCGGGTTACTCGACGGCTTGGAGGGTACAGGCTTCGTCGCGCGGACACGACACCCAGAGGATCGCCGCGCCACGCTCATCAACCTAACCCCGATGGGAGAAGCAGTCGCCGCTGCGTTATCCGCCGACCAGGAGGAATTCGCGAGCTACTTATTCAATGGCTTTGGGACCACGGAGCTTGCCGGGCTCGTGACGGCCGCAAACAAGATCCTCGACCGCCTCAGAGATCGGGGCTATCCGGATATTCGGCGTGACGCGCTGAAGCGTTGGGCCGCCCAAGAGAGTTCGTCAGGCACCAGGGAGTGACGGCGTCTCGATTTGACCGATGACGCGATGGGTCGGGGTTCCATGAAGTGTGCCGTCGCGCTGGTGTGAACGCGCGGCTCGACTGGACGCGCTCCGGACGCTGTATTGCCACTGCTCTCAGAACCGAGGGCCGTCGAGCGCTTTCGAAGCAACCGGCGTCGAAGGTAGCATCGTTGCGCCGAGCCGACTACTGCGATGTTCGTCGCAGTACTACCCACGTGAATGGCTGGATCGTACCCCACGGCGTGACGTGCTCCTCGCGCTCTGTGTGCTCAAGAACAAACGCCGGGTCGAAGGCGTCCGCGAGACCTTTCGCGTCGTAGTGAGCCGTCGGAAGCCCAGAGCACTGGGTCGGCCCATCGGCTGCGAAGGTTCCGAGCACCACGACACCCCCTGCGACGACGGCTCGGGCGCACCCCGCGATGTACTTGTCGCGGTCATCCCGATCGACGAGGAAATGGAAGACGGCGCGATCGTGCCACGCGTGGTAGGTGCGCGATGGCTGCCAAGAGCATACGTCGGCGGTTGCGAAACGCACACCCGTGGCGCGCTCGCCGAGGCGGCTACGCACCTTGTCCAGTGCCTCGACCGATATGTCGAGTACCGTGATGTCGGTGTATCCCGCGTCCAACAGAGATTCGACGAGCGTCGATTCGCCAGCTCCGACGTCTAGCACGGAGCGGTGCTGTGTGAACCCGACTCTGAGCAGGCGCACTGAGGTAGCTGGGTCCTCTTGGAACCAGCTGAACTCCTTTGCGCCCTTGGTCGAGTAGACTGTGTCCCAGTGCGCAGCGGCGTCGGTCACGACGCGCACTCCTGAGCGGGTGCAGCGGCAAGTCCGGCAAGGGCATCCTCCTGGGCCGGCAGGCACGCCAGCGGCTGCGCCGCCCCCGTGACCGTGGCGCCCAGTGCGGCCCCGGCCGGCGTCTCCAGGGCCTCCGTTCGAGGGACGCCTGAGACTCCCGGGGCATAGGTGTTCCAGACTCTCTTCCGGCGGCCTCTTGGCGGTTCGATCCGGCTCAAGGCGGAGTGGGTCAGCAGTCTCTCCGCCGTCAAAGCCGAGGAGTGGGATCGCATCAGCGCCTCCGCCGGGCTCTACCTCTCTCGCCCCTATCTTCTGGCCGTGGAGGAGTCCGAGTCCACCATCTCCCGGTACCTGCTACTCCGCGACCCGTCCGGGCGGCTGGTCGCCGGGCTCCCCACCTACCTCTGGGACGGACGCCCCGACCCCGGGCTCGACCACTACGAGCCCTTCGAGGCCGGAGCCCGCTGGGTGCTGCGCCGGCCGGGGCACCGTGAGCGCTGGATTCCCACACTGATCGCCGGCAGCCGCTCCGGGTACGGCACCCAGTTCGCCGTCCACCACGACTGGGCAGCGCCCGACCGGGGTGCCATCGGCAGGTTGCTCTGGGACCTGGGCGGAGAGGCCGATCGCATCGGCGCGGGAAGCCTGGGGGTCATGTGGCTGACCTCGGCCGCGGCCCGACCGCTGGCCCAGCGGCTGACCTCCCCAGAACTGCTGGTGCTGGCCGGGCCCAACTGCAGCATCGAGGTGGGCTGGGCCTCCTTCGATGGCTACCTGGCGCAGCTCAGCAGCTCCCGCCGTCGCTCCGCCCGCCGGGAACTGGAGCACTTCCGCTCCAGCGGACTGCGGGTGACCCGCCAAGACCTCGGCTCATGCCTGGAGCAGCTGGCCTCCCTGGCGGTCGGGCTGCAGCGAAAGTACGGACACCAGCACAGCCAGGAGGCACTCACCGGACAGCTCCAGGCCCAGGCACGCCACCTGAATTCGGAGAGCCGGGTCCTTCTCTGCCACCGGGGCAGGAGGCTGGTCGCCTTCACCCTTCACTACAGGTGGAAGGGTGAGCTCTACGGCCGGCTGGCCGGGTTCGACTACTCCGCCACGGCGGGCAGCGACGCCTACTTCAACCTCGCCTTCTACGAGCCCCTGCGGATGGCCCTCGAGGAGGGGCTCCGGGAGTTCCATCTGGGCATGGCCACCTGGCGAGCCAAGGCGCTACGCGGAGCCAATTTCGACCCGGCCTGGACCCTGGTCTGCCCTCCACCCCGGGTGCGGGCCGCCTTTGGCCGCGCGGCTCGGGCGGATCCCGTGGACGGCGCCCGCTGGTGGGCCCGCCAGTTTCCGGCCCAGGTCGACTGCGACGGGGACTGGCGCTGGACCAGGCAGGGACTGCTGAGCCGCGCCTCGGGTGCAGATGGAGACTTCAAGGCGGGGCGGCTTCCATGATCAGGGGTCGGTCCCCCGACGCCGGGTCGAGCGGCTGCTGCCGGCGTGGCGCCAACGCCGTGGGACGCGCGCAGCAAATCCCCGAGTGGGCCTTCGGTCGCGTCTGCCGGCCGCTTGAACCCCCGCTCGCGATGGGCGAGGTCGCGTTGACACTCCTTCTGGGGCGGCCTACCATGGGTTGTTCGTGAAATGGCCGTGTGTGCGCGGGGCGCACGCCGATGGCCGGATCGACGCCCCGTCGCAGGGGTCTGGCGTGCACGGCCATGGCTGAGCTGACAACTCTGTCCGAGGCGGTGGCCCAGCTGGTCCACGACGGCGACAGCGTGGCCATGGAGGGCTTCACCCACCTAATCCCCTTCGCGGCGGGGCACGAGGTGATTCGCCAGGGGCGGCAGCACCTGACGCTGATCCGGCTCACTCCCGACCTGATCTACGACCAGCTGATCGGGATGGGCTGCGCCGACAGGCTGGTCTTCTCCTGGGGGGGCAACCCCGGCGTCGGGTCGCTCCACCGGCTGCGCGACGCCGTCGAAAACGGCTGGCCCCACAGGCTGGAGACCGAGGAGCACAGCCACGCCGGGCTCACCAACCGCTACGTCGCCGGAGCCTCGGGCCTGCCCTTCGCCGTGCTCCGGGGCTATGAGGGGACGGACCTCATGCCCCGGCTGGAGACGGTGGCTCCCATAACCTGCCCCTTCACCGGGGAACGGCTGGCGGCGGTGGCCGCGCTGCGCCCGGACGTTGCCGTGATCCACGCCCAGCAGGCGGATCAAGAGGGCAACGTCCTCCTCTGGGGGATCCAGGGGGTACAGAAGGAGGTGGTGCTGGCATCCTCCCGGTCGCTGGTGACGGTCGAGGAGGTGGTCCCCAAGCTCTCCCCGCGGGGTCCGGGAGCGATGGTGCTTCCCAACTGGACCGTCAGCGCCGTGGCCCTGGTCCCTGGCGGGGCGCACCCCTCCTACGCCCTGGGCTACTCCTCGCGCGACAACGACTTCTACCAGGCGTGGGACGAGATCAGCCGGGACCGGGAGCGCTTCCTCGCCTGGATGGACGAGCACGTGGTCCATGGGCACGCGGCGCCGATCCCCCTCGGCGCCGGGGGGCGTGACGATGGCCGAGCGTAGGCCCGCCGTCGCCGACACCGAGGCCGAGGCGGTCTACACCGCCGAGGAGATGATGACGGTGGCCGCGGCCCGGGCCCTGCGACAGGGTGGGGTCTGCTTCGTCGGCATCGGCCTGCCCTCGACCGCGGCCAACCTCGCCCGCCGGCTCTTCTCCCCCCAGCTGGTGCTCATCTACGAGTCGGGCACGATCGGGGCCAAGCCCAGCCATCCCCCGCTCTCGATCGGGGATGGCGAGCTGGCCCAGACTGCTGACGCCGTCGTGTCGGTGCCGGAGATCTTCAACTACTGGCTGCAGGGTGGCCGGGTCGACGTCGGCTTCCTGGGAGCGGCCCAGATTGACCGCTTCGCCAACCTCAACACCACCGTCATCGGGGACTACGACCGGCCCACGGTGCGGCTTCCGGGCGCTGGTGGCGCCCCAGAGATTGCCGCCTGCTGCCGGAAGACGATCATCGTCATCCGCCAGAACCGGCGCACCTTCGTGGAGAAGCTCGACTTCGTCACCTCGGTGGGGTTCGGCCAGGGCCCGGGCGACCGGGAGCGCCTCAACCTCCGCGGTGGGGGACCGTCCTTGGTGATCACCGACCTGGGCGTGCTCGAGCCCGATCCCGTCAGCTGCGAGCTGACCATGACCCAGCTTCACCCCGGGGTCACCCCGGAGCAGTGCCGCCTGGCCACGGCCTGGCCGCTTCTCGTCGCCGACCGGCCGCTCCCCACCCCGGCGCCGTCGACGGAGGAGCTGGCCGCCCTACGGGCGCTGGTGCGGTGACCCGGCCGGTGCCGCAGGGGGCGGCGGAGCGGGCTATGGTCACAGGAATGCGAACGCCGACCGCAGCGCGACCGGCCCGACGGTAGCGCCGGGTGCCCCCGACCGAGACCGGGCCGCCCGAGCAGCTCCGGGCCCGACCCCCCTACCTCTTCCCCGCCTACGCCTCGACGGCGCTCAGGGCCCCGCACCGGAAGCTGCTGGTCCTGCCGGAGAGTCTGCGGGACCGCACCGGCCCCCTCTTCGGGCACCTCACCCCCGACCAGCTGGACGCCGATCTCACCCGGCAGCACCCGGGTGAACCCTTGGGCGAGCGCATCATCGTGGCCGGCCGGGTCAGCGATGGCGAGGGCCGCCCAGTACGGCACCAGCTGCTGGAGATCTGGCAGGCGAATGCCGCAGGGCGCTACCGCCACGACGGTGACATCCATCCCGCCCCGCTCGACCCCAACTTCACCGGGGCGGGCCGCGTGCTCACCGACTACGAGGGTCGTTACCGTTTCGTCAGCATCAAGCCCGGCGCCTACCCCTGGCGCAACCACCAGAACGCCTGGCGCCCGGCCCACATCCACCTGTCGCTCTTCGGCTCCGCCTTCTCGGAGCGTCTGATCACCCAGATGTACTTCCCCGGGGACCCCCTGATGGACCGCGACCCTATCTCCCGATCGCTCGAGCCCCGAGCCCGGGAGCGTCTGGTGGCCGACTTCAGCCTGGACCTGACCGAGCCCGAGTGGGCGCTCGGGTTCCATTTCGACATCGTCCTCGACGGTGCTGCCGCCACCCCCTTAGAGCGGGGCGGCGCCGAATGAACCCCGCAGGCAACACCCCCTCCCAGACGGCGGGCCCCTTCTTCAGCCTGGGGCTACGGCGCCCGGGCTGGGACCAGCTGGTCGCAGCAGGGCACCCCGGGGCGCTCCTGGTCGAGGGACAGGTCCTCGACGGGGCCCTGGAGCCGGTTCCCGACGCCATGGTCGAGATCTGGCAGGCCGACCCCGAGGGCCGCTTCCCCCCCGCGACCGCGGCCGGGTGGACCGGCTTCGGTCGCAGCCTCACCGACGACGAGGGAAGCTACCGCTTCCGCACCCTCAAGCCCGGGCCGGTCAGGATCGGGGGCGGCAGGCTCCAGGCTCCCCACCTCTTAGTCCAGGTCTTCGCCCGGGGCCTGCTGCGCCAGGTCCGGACCAGGGTCTACTTCCCTGACGAGGCGGATGCCAACCGGCGCGACCCGGTGCTGACGTTGATCCCCGGGGACGGCCGCCGCCGCACCCTGGTTGCCCAGGCGACACCCAACGGGGTCCGCTTCGACGTGGTCCTCCAGGGTGAACGCGAGACCGTCTTCCTTGACGACTGAAGCAGCGGGCGCAAACGCAGCCGGACTGGGCCTGTTCGGACCCCTGGAGACCACCGCCGAGATGGCGGAGGCCACCGCGGATGCGGCCTGGATCCAGAACCTGCTCGACTTCTTGGGGGCGCTGGCGCTGGCCGAGGCCGAAGTCGGCCTGGTCCCAAAGCAGGCGGCCCTGGAGATCCGCCGAGCGGCCACCGCCGAGGGCCTGGAGCCGGAACAGCTGGGCCGGGAGAGCCGCGCCAGCGGCACCCCGGTCCTGCCCCTGGTCCAGGCGCTGGAGGGGAGGCTGCCAGAGGGGGTCAGGGACTTCGTTCACTGGGGCGCCACCAGCCAGGACGCGATCGACACCGCCCTGATGCTGGTGCTAGCCCGGGCCCTACCCCTGATCCAATCCGACATGCGCCGGGCGGAGCTGGCCGCGGCGGCCCTGGCCCGCCGCCACCGCCGGACCCTCCAGGCCGCGAGGACCTTGCTACAACAGGCAGTCCCGACCACCTTCGGACTGCGGGCGGCGCAGTGGCTGGTCGAGCTCAAGGAGTCCCACGATGAACTGGCCCGGGTCCAGGAGAGCTGCCTCGCGCTGCAGCTGGGTGGAGCGGGAGGAACCCTGGCCGCACTGGGGGAGCAGGGGCTCAGGGTGCAGGAGCTGATGGCGGCCCAACTCAGGCTGCACCCTCCCACTCTTCCCTGGCACACCAACCGGATCCGGACCGCCCGGCTGGCGGCGGCCTTGGGGCTGGTGGTGGGCGCAGCCGCCAAGGTGGCTCAGGACGTGGTGCTCCTGAGCCAGACCGAGGTGGCCGAGGTGCGCGAGGGCACGGCCGGGGCGGGCGGCTCCTCGGCCATGCCCCAGAAGCACAACCCCGCCCGCTCGGTCGGCATAGTGGCCCGCCAGCACCGGGCCGTGGCCATGGTCTCGCTGGTGCTGTCAGCGATGCCCCAGCCACTGGAGCGGGCGGCAGGCGAGTGGCAGGCGGAGTGGGCCTCCTTCAGCGAACTGCTCCGCCTGGCCGGCGGCGCCGCCAGCGAGGTGGCCCTGCTGCTGGAGGGGCTGGAGGTCGACCCAACGCGGATGCGGGCCAACCTGGCGCTGACCCGGGGCGCTGTGATGTCGGAGCGACTGGCGCTGAGGTTGGCAGCGGGAAGGGGCCGGGCCGGGGCCCGGGCCCTGGTGACCGAGGCCCTGAGCCGGAGCGCCCAGGCCGGCACCGACCTGCAGGCGGAGCTGGCCCAGGTCCCGGGGCTGGAAGGGGAACTTCGGGGCGAGACCCTGGACGACCTCTTCTCTCCTGAGGGCTACCTCGGAAGCAGCGAGCGCCTCATCGACCGGGCCCTGACGGCGGTGGGGGAGTAGCGGTGAGCCAACTCGAGGGCGAACACAATTCCCTCCGCTACCTCGTCGACGGTCCGGAGGGGGCCCCGCCCCTGGTGCTGCTCAACTCGCTCGGGACGACGACCGAGCTCTGGGCCGGGCAGATGGCCGCCTTCAGTCGCTTCTTCCGGGTGGTGCGCTACGACCATCCCGGCCACGGCGGCTCAGGCCCGGCAGCGGGGGGAATCTCCATCGACACGCTGGGCGCCGAGCTGCTGCGCCTTCTCGACCACCTGGGGATCGGCCGCGCCAGCTTCTGCGGGCTCTCCCTGGGGGCGATGGTCGCGCTCACCGTTGCCGCCCGACACCCGGAGCGCGTGGAGCGACTGGTCGCCGCCAGCACCGTCGCCCGGATGCCGCAGGCGGGCTACTGGCGCGGTCGCGCCGCGCGGGTGCGCGAGGAAGGGCTGGAGCCGCTGGCGGCCCAGCTCCTGGAGCGGTGGTTCAGCGCCGGATACCTCCAATCGCAGCCGCCCCTGCTGGCGGACCTGAGGCACCGATTGCTCGGGGTCGACCGCTCGTCCTACGCCGCCGCCTGCGAGGCCCTGGAGACCTTCGACCTGACCCCGGAACTGGCCCTGATCCAGGCCCCCACCCTGGTCCTGGCCGGCGCCGGGGATCTGGCCACCCCGGCGGAGCTCGCCCTCGCGCTGCAGCAGGGAATCCCGGGGGCGGAGCTCCTGGTGCTGGCCCGAGCCGGCCATCTGGCCAACGTGGAGCGGCCGCAGGAGTTCAGCGAGGCCGCCCTCCGCCACCTCGTGGGCGGCCCCAGGGAGCGCGGGCTGAGAGTCCGGCGCCGGGTCCTGGGAGACGCCCACGTCGACCGGGCCCTGGCGCGTGCGACCCTGCTCGACCAAGACTTCCAGGAGCTGATCACCGCCTACGCCTGGGGCGAGGTCTGGAGCCGGCCGGGGCTGGACCTCCCCACCCGCCGCCTCCTGACCATCGCTCTCCTCACCGCCCTGGGACGCTTCGACGAGCTGGAGATGCACCTCCGGGCGGCCCGGCACGATCTCACCGAGGAGCAGGTGCGGGAGGTGTTGCTGCA
>JBOHUL010000126.1:0-21522 GCA_050734425.1 Candidatus Dormibacteria bacterium | reverse complement strand
CCTGGCGGGAGGGCTGGGGCGGAGCTTCGGGGGAGCGCATCTAGGCGGTGGCGGTGAGCCTGAGCCCTCGACCCGGGCGCGCCTTCACCAGCGTCGTGGGCCAGGAGCAGATGAAGTTGGCACTGCTCCTGGCGGCGTTGGAGCCCCGGATCGGCGGTGTGCTGATCCGGGGCGAGCGGGGCACGGCCAAGTCGACGCTGGTCCGCGCTCTGGCCCAGATCCTGCCCCTTCAGGAGCAGGTCCAGGGCTGCCCCTACCAGTGCGCCCCCGAGGGCCCGCTGCGCTGCGCCGGATGCGAGGCCCGCGTCGCCCGGGGCGAGAGCCTCCCGGTCGTGATCCGGCCCACCCGGGTGGTGGAGCTGCCCCTGGGAGCGTCCGAGGACCGGATCGTGGGCTCGATCGACCTGGAGGAGGCGCTGCTCCGGGGGGAGCGGGTGTTCCAGCCCGGGGTCCTGGCCGAGGCCAACCGCCAGATCCTCTACGTCGACGAGGTCAATCTCCTCGAGCACCACCTGGTCGACGTGCTCCTGGACGCGGCCGCCTCGGGGGTGAACGTGGTGGAGCGAGAGGAGATCTCCTTCGCCCACCCCTCCAGCTTCGTGCTGGTGGGCACGATGAACCCCGAGGAGGGCGAGCTCCGGCCCCAGCTCCTGGACCGCTTCGGGCTCTGCGCCGAGGTCCGGGGCCTGCACCGCCTGGAGGACCGGGTCGAGGTGTTGCGCCGGGACCAGGGCCAGGCGGACTCGGTGGCCGACGACGCCCGCCTGGGGGAGCGCCTGCGCCGGGCGACGGAGCTCCTGCCCCGGCTCGAAACCCCAGCCCAGGTGCTGCGCATGGCCGCCGCGATGAGCGTCGACCAGGAGGTGATCGGCCATCGCTCCGACTTGGTCCTGGTGCGGGCGGCCCAGGCGCGCCACGCGCTGCAGGCGGTGGCCGAGGCAGAGCCTGCACCAGATCAGCTGGTGGTGGGGCTGGCCGATCTGAGCGCGGTCGCGGAGCTGGTGCTGGTGCACCGGCGGCGCTCTGCTGGCGGCAGCCTGGTGGAGGCTCCCCCGGGCGTGGCCGAGGTCCCCTCGCAGCTGGTGTCCCCGAATCCGGAGGCGGCCGTCGCGAGCCGCCCGGCCCAGAGCAGCGACGAGGGTGAGGTCTCGTCGGCGCCCAGTCCCAGCGACACCGCCAGCACCACCACCGGCGAGGCGCAGGAGTCCGCCGACCCCGGCGCCGACGCCGAGGCCCAGCCCGGCCCGGTCGAGATGGAGGCCAAGGTGCTGGAGGAGGCGTTCCAGGTGGGCCGGATCGAGTTGCCCCGGGAGAGGGCGCGGCGCCGCGGCACCGGACGCCGCAGTCGCACCAGCTCTCGTGACCGGCGCGGCCGCTATGTCGCCGCCATCCAGGTGGAGCATCCCGACGACCTGGCCCTGGACGCGACCCTCCGGGCGGCGGCCCCGCACCAGCTGAGCCGGAGGCGGGACCGAGGCAAGGCTCCACCCCGGTTGCGGTTGGAGGCTCAGGATCTACGGCAGAAGGTGCGCCAGCGGCGGATCGGCAACCTGATCGTCTTCGCCGTCGATGCCTCCGCCAGCATGGACGCGGAGCAGCGGATGGACGCCACCAGGAGCGCCATCCTGGCACTGCTCAAGGACGCCTACGTCCGCCGTGACCGGGTGGCGCTGGTCTCCTTCTCGGGACGCACCGCCCAGGTCCTGCTCCGCCCCACCGCCAGCGTCGACCTGGCCGAGCGACGCCTGGCCCGGATCGCGGTCGGGGGCACCACTCCCCTCACGCACGGTCTGACCACCGCCCTGGCGCTGATCCAGAGCGAGCGCCGGCGCGACCCGGACGTGCTCCCGCTGCTGGTCCTGATCAGCGACGGGCGGGGCAACATCAGCTTCGCCGGCGACGAACCTCTGCTGGAGGCGCAGCGGCTGGCGGACCAGGTTCGCCGCGAGGGCGTGCGCGCTCTGGTGATCGACTCCTCCCGGAGCCACCAGCCCCCGGGCGCTGCTCCCCCACCCCCAAAGGGAGCACGGTTCGCCGGCTACAGCTTCAACGCCTGCGTCGACCTGGCACAGCGCATGGGCGGCGACTACATCGGCCTCTTCCACCTCTCCGAGGGGGCGATCCTGCGCCCGGTGGCCCGGGCTCTCCGCCAGTCGGGGCCTCCGGGGCGGCCGGGCGACCTCTGAGACAATCGAGGCATGTTGGGGGTCCGCAGCCTCTATCCCTTCACTGCGCTCGTGGGCCAGGCCGAGATGCGCCTGGCCCTTGAGCTCAACGCGGTCAACCCCGCCATCGGCGGGGTCCTGATCCGGGGCGAGAAGGGAACCGCCAAGTCCACCGCAGTCAGGGCCCTGGCACGGCTGCTGCCGGAGCTGGAGGTGGTGGTCGGCTGCCGCTACGGCTGCGCCCCCCGCGGTGACAGCCCGTGTCTCGATTGCCAGCGCCGGCTCACCGCCGGCGAGGCAGCGGAGACGACCCGGCGGCAGATGCGGGTGGTTGAGCTCCCGATCAACGCCTCCGAAGACCGGGTGGTGGGCTCGATCGACCTGGAGGCAGCGATCCACTCCGGCCAGCGCCGATTCGAGCCGGGGGTGCTGGCCGAGGCTAACCGCCAGATCCTCTATGTCGACGAGGTCAACCTCTTGGATGACCACATCGTCGACGTCCTCCTCGACGCCGCCGCCATGGGGGTCAACGTGGTCGAGCGGGAGGGGATCTCGGTCTGGCATCCCTCGCGCTTCATCCTGGTTGGCACCATGAATCCGGAGGAGGGTGATCTCCGGCCCCAGCTCCTGGACCGCTTTGGGCTCTGCGTCGACGTCACCGGCATCACCGGCATCGCCGAGCGGGTCGAGATCGTCCAGCGCCGGGAGCGCTACGAGGACGAGCCCGACGCCTTCGCGGCCGAGTGGGAGGAGGACGAAGCGCGAGAGCGCTCCCGGATCGAGCGGGCCATCGCCGGCCTGGTGGCGATCGGGACATCCCCCCAGGTGCTGGAGGCGATCGCCCGCCTTGCCATCGAGCTCGAGGTTGACGGTCACCGCGCCGACCTGGTGGCACGCAAGGCGGCACAGGCCTACGCCGCCCTGGAGGGCCTGCCTCAGGTCGGACTGGCGGAGGTGGTGGCGGTGGCACCGATGGTCCTGGCCCACCGGGTCCATTCCAGGCCCGGCTCCCGGCCCCGCGACATCCCGAGCTCCATCCGCCGGGTGCTGGGCGAGAGCTAGGCATCCGATGTCGCAACCGGCTGTAGCGGAGGTCACGTTGGCATCGCCGAGGGCCGCGGGCGGCTTGGGCGCTGCTAGCTTCCATCTGCCGGTCGTGGTTCGGGGACCGTCCTCCCACTCCGGTGGGACCCCGGCCGCGGTCGGTCCTCGGGGGACCGTTTCCCTTGGCTGAGGACGGCAGACTCGGGGACCTGGTCCCCACTGCCCCGGAGGCGCTGGTGGCGCGGGCGGCGCTGGGCGCCCCGGGGCGGCTCACCATCGAGGTGGGCCTCTCCGGTCCCCGCCACACCCGTCCCCAGGGACGGCGGACGGAGCAGCGGGAGATCGCCCTGCGCCGCGCCCTGGGCGGGGTCAGCTATCCCGCCGACCGCTCCCAGCTGCTGGCCCAGGCGGGCGCCTGGCTCAGGCAGAGGGCCGAACTGGTGGCGGTGCTGGAAGGGCTCCCGGAGGAGGTCTTCGGCACTGAGCAGGAGGTCCTGGCTCGGCTGGTGTCGGCCGGGCTCTGGGGAGGGTCTCAGTCCACCGGCTCCGCCGGCTCGGGGAAGGACATCGGGAGTCGGGCCCAGAGGTAGGTGCGAGAGGGGCGGTCGAAGTCGATGGCGGCCAGCCCCAGGGCCAGGCTCTGTTCCAGCCCGGAGCGGAGTCGCCGCTGCGGCCCCCGGGCCACCTCCGGTGGGTCCTCGTCCCGCTGGGGAAGCCCCGCCGGGACGGTGAGGCGGGCCTGCGGTGCCCGTCGCAGCGCGGCCAGCTGGCGCTGGGCCCCCTCGGCGAGAAACCACTCCGCCACCAGGCGGTCGGTGGGCAGGCCGTGGTTCAGGGCGTCGGGCCTCTGGCCATAGTAGTCGGCCTTGAACGCCCTGGCGGTGGCCCCCAGCCGGTGGAGGTTGAAGTAGGCGTTGCCCACCTGGGCCGGGTCGAAGGTCCAGACCATGCGGTCCAGGCCCTGGGCCAGCGCCGCCCGCCGCTGGGCCAGCTTCAGCCTGCGGGCCACCCCCCGGCCCCGGAACTGGGGCAGGACGCCGGCGGCGTGGGAGCGGTGGTAAAGGACTCCCTGGTGGTTGCGCCCGACGAAGCCGTAGACGAAGCCGATGGGGCTTCCTTGCGCCAGGGCCAGCAAAACTACGCCACCGGCCCGGCCCAGGACCTGGACCAGGGTGCTGGGGGCGGCGACCGCACCCGAACCCCAAATCTCCTCCTGAAGCCGACTGACGGCTTCAAAGTGCTCGTGGCGCGTGGCCGCGACCACCCGGATCCGGTCGGTCGGGGCTGGACCGGGGCTAGTCGCGAGCGGCGGCATGGCCCTGCTTGAGCGGGTCAGGACTGGGGACCCGGGCCCGCCTCAACCGGGCCTGCCCCCAGCGGGGCGTTTGAACAGCAACCAGACCGCTGCGGTGAAGCCCAGGTGGGTCAGGGGGACGGCGGAGCAGAGCTCCCATCCGTCCCGCTCGGAGGTCCGGAGCACTCGCTGGATGTCGTCGGCGTTGACCGGACCCCGGAGCCAGCGGCCGTGGGCCACCTCGACCTTGTGCTCCCAGTCACTCATCGGTGCGAATTTGGGGCTGAGGCTGCGGCTCTTGCAGGGCGCACATCCCAGTCCTGGGGCCGGTTCCCGGGGGACGACCGGATAATCGCCACACAGATGGCCCCCCAGCTGACTTCGCGCATCCGCAACTTCTCCATCATCGCGCACATCGACCACGGCAAGTCAACGCTGGCCGACCGCCTCTTGGAGCTGACCGGGACCGTCAGCTCCCGCGACCTCGGCGAGCAGATGCTCGACACCATGGAGCTGGAGCGGGAGCGGGGGATCACCATCAAGGCCCAGGCGGTGCGGATGGAGTACCGGGCCGCTGACGGCCAGTCCTACGAGCTGAACCTGATCGACACCCCGGGCCACGTCGACTTCGGCTATGAGGTGTCGCGGGCCCTGGCCGCCTGCGAGGGGGCCCTGCTGGTGGTTGACGCCAGCCAGGGGATCGAGGCCCAGACCCTGGCCAACGTTTACAAGGCGCTGGAGATGGGGCTGGAGATCGTCCCGGTGGTGAACAAGATCGACCTGCCCCAGTCCAACCCGGAGGCGGTGCGCCAGGAGATCGCTCGGGTGATCGGAATCCCCGAGGACCGCACCCTCCTGGCCAGCGCCCGGACCGGGGAGGGGGTGCCAGAGGTGCTGGAAGCGGTGGTGCGGCGGCTGCCAGCCCCGGCCGGCGATCCCGAGTACCCCCTGCGCGCCCTGGTCTTCGACTGCAAGTACGACGCCTACCGCGGGGTGGTGGTCTACGTGCGGGTGGTGGACGGCCGCCTGGGGCCCGGGAGCCAGATCCGGCTGATGGCCAGCCGCGGAACCTTCACCGTCGACGAAGTCGGAGTCTTCCGGCCCCGGATGGAGGCCGTCCCGGAGCTGGGCGCGGGGGAGGTCGGGTACCTCATAGCCGCCATTCGCAACGTCCGTGACGTCAAGGTCGGCGACACCATCACCGAGCAGGGCCGCCCCGCCGTGGCGGCGCTGCCCGGCTACAGGCAGGTCCGCCCCATGGTCTGGGCCGGGCTCTTCCCCCTGGCTGGCGACGACTACGAGGGGCTGAAGCAGGCGCTGGAGCGGCTCCAGCTCAACGACGCCGCCCTGACCTTCGAGCCCGAGAGCTCGGTCGCCCTCGGCTTCGGCTTCCGCTGCGGCTTTCTCGGTCTTCTCCACCTGGAGATCGTCCAGGAGCGGCTGGAGCGGGAGTTCCTGCTCGACCTGATCACCACCGCGCCCTCGGTCGGCTACCGGGTGCGCCTCAGGGGCGGGGAGGAGCTGGAGGTCGCGAATCCCGACCAGGTCCCCGACCCCTCTCGCCTGGAGACCGTCTCCGAGCCCTGGGTGAGGCTGGAGGTGGTATCTCCCCGGGACTACCTGGGGGCGGTGATGGAGCTCTGCCAGGAGCGGCGGGGGGAGTTCGTCCAGCTGGAGTACCAGCCCCCCGGAGAGCGGGCCCTGGTCACCTACGACCTGCCCTTGGGGGAGATCATTCTCGACTTCTTCGACCAGCTCAAGTCCCGCAGCCGGGGCTACGCCTCGATGGACTACCAGCTCACCGGCTACCGGGAGGGGCAGCTGGTCAAGCTGGACGTCCTGGTCGGCGGCCACCGGGTCGACGCCCTCTCGGCCATCGTCCACCGGGGGAGGGCGGGTGCCCAGGGCCGGCGCCTGGTGGAGCGGCTGCGCCAGGTGATCCCGCGCCAGCTCTTCGAGGTGGCCCTGCAGGCCGCGGTTGGGGGCAAGGTCATCGCCCGGGAGACGGTCCCGGCCCTGCGCAAGGACGTACTGGCCAAGTGCTACGGCGGTGACATCACGCGCAAACGCAAGCTGCTTGAGAAGCAGCGCGAGGGCAAGCGGCGAATGAAGCGGGTGGGCAACGTCGAGATCCCTCAGGAGGCGTTCATGGCGGTGCTCTCCCTTGACCGCTGAGCCCGGCCCGGGCGGCCCCCGCAGCCTCTACGTTCACCTTCCCTTCTGCGAGCGCCGCTGCCACTACTGCGACTTCGCGGTCCAGGTCGGTGGGCTCGCGCTGCAGGGCCCCTACGTCGAGGCACTACTTCATGAGCTGGTGACCCTGGCCCGGGCGGCGCCGCCAGCACGGGGACTGGACACCGTGTATCTGGGGGGGGGGACGCCGAGCCTCCTGCCACTCTCGCTTCTGAGCCAGCTCCTGGAGGGGGTCCAGGCGTCGCTGGGCGTCGCCTCCGGGGCCGAGGTCACCCTGGAGGCCAATCCCAGTGACCTGAGTCCGGCCCTGGCCCGGGCCTGGCGCGACCTGGGGGTCAATCGCGTCAGCCTGGGGGTGCAGAGCCTGGACGACCGGACTCTCCGGTGGCTCGGGCGCAATCACGACCGCCGCGCGGCCCAGCTGGCGCTCGAGGCGCTGCTGGAGGCCGGGCTGGCCAACCTGAGCTGCGACCTGATCTACTCGGTGCCGGACCAGCCAGCCGAGGCCTTCGAGGCGAGCCTGGAGCGAGTGCTGGCGATGGGTGTACCCCACCTCTCCTGCTACGAGCTCACCGTCGAACCCAAGACCGAGCTCTGGCATCGGGTGCATCTGGGGCAGGTCAGGCCCCCGTCGGATGACGCTGCCCTGGCCCAGATGCGTCTGGCGGAGCGCACCCTGGCGCGGGCCGGCCTCCGGCGCTACGAGGTCAGCAACTACGCCCGACCCGGCTTTGAGAGCCGCCACAACCTCGCCTACTGGCGCGGCCACGCCTGGCTGGCAGCCGGCTGCGGTGCCCACGGCTTCCTGGACCGGAACTCGGCCGCGAGGCTGGGGCTGGGAGGGGGACGGCCCGGAACCGCCGTCCGCTACTGGAATAGGCGCTCGGCCCGCAGTTACATCCGCCAGGTGGCGGATCTGGGCCACGGCCGTCAGGGGCACGAGGAGCTGGGAGCGGCAGACCTGCGCCTGGAGCGACTGGCCTGCGGCCTGAGGGTGCGCAGCGGGGCCCGCCTGGATGGGCCAGGGCAGCGGCAGAGGGCGCGAGAGCTGGCGGACCTGGGGCTGTTGCGCCTCCACCGGGGCCGGGCTGCGCCCAGCGACCGGGGCTGGGAGTTGGTGGACGCGATCGCCCTGGAGCTGGCCCGAGCCGCAGAGGCGGGTGCCGCCTGACCGCCCCGGGGGGCGACCGTGGCTCAGGTGGTCGCCGGCAGGTGGAGGCCGAAGGCGCGGGGCAGGACGATGCCCACCAGGTATCCGGCGATGGCCGCCCCCCCGCCCACCAGCAGAACCTGTGCCCCCCCGAGCCAGAGCCGCTCGCCGGTGACCGCGGCCTTGAGCACTCCCACCGCCGCCAGGGCGACCGCCGAGACCGCCAGCGCGGCCGCGACGGCCGGCACCCCGACCAAGAAGATGTAGGGCAGGATGGGCAGGATGGCTCCCAGAAGGAAGGTGCCGGACATGAGCAACCCATCCTGGACCGGGGCGTCGCGCAGGTCGGTGGAGATGCCCAGCTCCTTCTCGATGTGGGTCTCCTCCCAGAGTTGGGGGTGGCGGGCCAGCTCGGCCGAGATCCGGCGCGCCTCCTCCTGGGGCACGCCCCGGGTGGCGAGGATCGTGACCATCTCGCTCATCTCCTCCTCTGGGTTGGCGCTGAGCTCGGCCCGCTCCTTGTGGATCGCCTGGTGCTTGAGCGCCCGGGCGGCGCTGGTGGCAAGGTAGGCCCCGGTTCCCATGGAGAACATCCCCGCGATCGCACCGAGGAGCCCGGCGATGAGGATGCTGCTGTGCGCGATGGTGCTTCCGGCGGTGGCGGTGGCCATCCCGGTCGTGATCCCAAGCGTGGTCAGCAGCCCGTCCTGAACGCCGAACACCACCTCGCGGATCCCGGTCCGCCGGGCGAGGCGCTCCCGCTCCAGCCCTAGCGCCACCGCCCTTTGGCGGCGGCTCCCCGCCGGGGCCTGCTCGACATCTCTGGGGGGGAGCGGGCGGGAGCCCATGGCGTGATGTTAGCGTGGGCCCATCGACTTGCCGCGCCCGATCAGAAAGTGTTGGGGTCGAGTTGGCGGGGTGCTAGACTCCCTTAGCACTCGGCGGCCAGGAGTGCTAAGTCAGACCTTAGGATGAGCGGCTTGGACGAGCGCAAACAGCGGATTCTGCGGGCCGTGGTCTCGGATTACACCGAGACCGTGGTCCCGGTTGGTTCTCACGTCCTGGCGGCCCGCTACTTCCTGGAGCTCAGCTCGGCGACCATCCGCAATGAGCTCTCGGAGCTGGTCGACGACGGCTTTCTGACCCAGCCGCACGCCTCGGCGGGCCGGATTCCCACCGATCAGGGCTACCGCTACTTCGTGGACTTCCTCCTGCCCCAGGAGGTGGTCGATCCCCAGCTGCGCCGTCACGTCCGCAAGGGCTTGGAGGCGGCGCCACCAGACGTGGAGGCCATCCTGGAAGCGGCCGCGACCATCCTCAGCCGCCTCAGCGAGAACGTGGCCGTAGTGACCGGCCCCGCCAGCACAGTCAGCCGCCTGCGTCATGTGGACCTGGTCCTGATCCGTCCGGGCCAGGTGCTGATGGTCGAGGTCGCCACCAGCAACGCCGCTCTACAGCGGATGGTCGACGTCGACCCCCTGGTGGACGACGAGGAGCTTGGCGCCTGGACCCACCAGCTGAACCAGCTCTACCGCGGGCTCTCCGGAGAGGAGGTGGACGCGGCGGGGGCGTTCCCGGGTGCGGCTCCGGGGCTAGGCCAGGTGGTGACGGAGCTGGCGCGGGGTCTGCGGCAGCTGGCCACCCGCTCCTCTCTGGTGATCCACGACGGGGTCCGCAACCTGGTGCGGCAACCCGAGTTCGAGGACCCGATCCGCTTGCGGGCGGTGCTGGAGGTGCTTGAGGCCCAGCGGATCCTGGGGGAGGTGCTGACCCAGTTGGCGCCCGAGGCGGGGATGCAGGTCCTGATCGGGCACGAGAACGGATTGGAGGAACTGCACGACTGCAGCCTGGTGCTGACCAGCTACCGGGCCGGGGATCAGCTCTACGGCACCATCGGGGTGGTGGGCCCGACCCGGATCCGCTACGGCCAGGTGGCGGCCCGGCTGCAGTTGGTCTCGCGAGCCACCGGGGACGCCCTGAGCAGGATCCTCGCGTGACCTCCTCGGTGAGGCGGCCATGAGTCCGCGCCAGCGCCCCCCGGCGGCAGCGCCACCGCCGTCCGAGCCCGGGGCCGACTCCAAGGTGCAGGCCGAGGCGGCGCAGCCGCCGGTCCGTCCCCGGGACGACCTGGAGGCGGAGCTGGTGGAATTGAACAATAAGTACGTCCGGCTCACCGCCGACTTCGAGAATTACCGCCGCCGCCGGGCTCAGGAGAGCGAGGAGCAGGCCCGCTACGGCTCCGCCTCCCTGCTGCAGGCGCTCCTGCCCGGCCTTGACAATCTGGCACGCGCGGTGGCCCACATCCCCGCCGACGCCACGGACGGAGTCGCCGAAGGGCTGCGGCTGACCGTGAAGCAGCTGGAGGAGGCCCTCGCCTCCCAGGGGATCCGGCGCATACCTGCGGTGGGTGAGACGTTCGACCCCCGGCTCCACGATGCCGTCCTAACGGTTCCCGCCGGCGCCGCCCCGCCGGGCACGGTGGTGGCCGAGCTCCAGCCCGGCTACCAGATCCACGACCGGGTGGTCCGGCCGGCCCAGGTGAGCGTGGCCGAGTCAGGGGGGGACCCGGCTTCCGGGGAGGGCGACGGCGGGGTCGGCGGCGACGAGGACGCGGCGGAGGCGCGGTACCCCAACTAGTTGATGCCCCAGACCAAGCGGGACTACTACGAGGTGCTGGGCGTATCCCGCCAGGCCACCCCGGCCGAGCTCAAGCGTGCCTACCGCAGCCTGGCCATGCGCTACCACCCCGACCGCAACCCCGGCGACCACAACGCCGAGGACAACTTCAAGGAGATCGGTGAGGCCTACCAGGTGCTCTCCGATCCAGACCGGCGCCAGCGCTACGACACCTTCGGCCACGCCGGCGAGGCCATGGGCGGCGCGGGCGGCTTCAACTTCCAGTCCGCCTTCGATCTCTTCGACATGTTCTTCGCCGGTGGCGCCGGGGCCCAGCGCCGGCGCGCCGGGCCGAGGCGCGGCAACGACCTCCAGCTCCAGGTGACCATCGAGTTCGAGGAGGCGATCCGCGGCGTTACCCGGAACTTCCAGGTCAACCGCGACACTCCCTGCCCTGATTGCGCCGGCAGCGGCTCCGCCCCGGGGACTGGCAGCGCCCCCTGTCCCGACTGCGGCGGCCAGGGCCAGGTCCAGCGCATGCGCCAGTCCCTCCTGGGCCAGATGGTCACGGTCGAGCGCTGCCCCCGCTGCCAGGGTGAGGGCCGGATCATCGAGTCCCCCTGTGGCCGGTGCCGCGGTCACGGCCTGGTCGAGGCCACCAAGGAGATCGAGGTCCAGATCCCGGCCGGGGTCGACAACGAGATGCGGGTGCGGGTCCCGGCCGAGGGCGCCGCCGGGCCCCGAGGGGGGCCCCCCGGCGATCTTTACCTGCTGATCAACGTCAAGGCCCACGAGTCGCTCCAGCGCCGGGGTATGACCATCGTCTACGAGTGCCCCATCACCTTCTCCCAGGCGGCGTTGGGCGACACCATCGAAGTCCCGACCGTGGACGGGCCGGTGGCGATGGTGGTCAAGCCCGGTAGCCAGTACGGGCAGCAGGTGCGGCTGGCGGGCAAAGGTGCCCCCGACCCGAGGTCGGGCCGGCGGGGTGACCAGGTGGTGCGGCTGCGGGTGGTCGTCCCCAGCCGGCTGACCGAGCGCCAGCGCGAGCTGCTCCAGGAACTGGAGCCGCCGGACGGCAAGCCCCACCCGGTGCACAAGGGATTCTTCGAGAACCTGAAGGACGCGATCGGACTCTGAGCCCAGGTTTGACCGACGCGGGCCGAGGGTAGGAAACGGGCGGAGGGTTTAAGAAAACCCAGTGCAAGATGCCAGTTACTTGGCTTGGAGGAAGTTCATATATGACGAGGTGGGACCCCTGGCGCGATCTCTTCGCTGTGACGCGCGAGGCGAATCAACTTTGGAATCACGGTCTCTATCAGGGCGCGGGGGACAGCGCTCCCGCGGTCTACCTGCCGCTGGACATAAGGCAGACGGACAGGGAATACCTGGTTGAGGCGTCGGCGCCGGGGTTTACCCCGGAGCAGGTGGAGGTGGTCGCCGACGGCGGAGTGCTGACAATCCGCGGCGAGCGCCAGACCAACAGGGAGCAGGAGGGACAGTTGCTGCGTCAGGAGCGGCGCCAGGTGTCATTTTTCCGCCAGCTGTCCCTGCCGGCCGACGCTCAGGACGGCGAGATAACGGCACAGTTCCAAAACGGCGTTTTGACGGTGCGCATTCCCCGACTGGAGGCGCCCAAGCCCAAGCGGATCAAGGTCGAGGCCGTGGCCGGTCTGCCCCAGGCAGAGGCCGTGGCCGAGCCCGCGCTCACGTCGAGCGAGGCCGCCTGACCCAATAGCGACCACTGCGACGGACAGCGGCTCCGGACCCAGAGGTTGCGTTCCGGGGCCGCTTCGCTGTCCGGGCCGGGGTCAGCTCTGAGAGGGAGGGGGCAGCCGCCCCCGGAAGTGAGGGCGCAGACCCGCTGCCAAACTCTCCGGGCTCCGGACCATGAAGGGCTCGTCCAGCAGATGCTGCCAGCTGGTGCTGTCCGAGCCTCTGAGCAAAGGATTGAAGTAGATCCTGGGGCAGAGGCGGGCGTGGAGCCGCCAATGGTCTCCACCTTTTTCCCGGTCGGGCGCGCCGAAAAACCCCAGGTTGAAGGCCCGGATGCCCTCCGCGTGCAGCGCCCCCAGCGCCACCCGCAGTCCGACACACCACTCCTCGATGGTCTCCTGGTCGAGGTCCTCCAGCCGGGCCGCCCGGGGGAAGACCACCAGCACGTCCGAGACCACGCTGCGGGACACGTAGGCGGTGAGCCAGGTCGTTCGCTCACCCTGGGCGATGAAGCGGCTGCCAAGACCACGCTCGCACTCGACCAGCTCCAGCCAGTAAGGAGTGCCCCGGCGGCGGAGGAAGGCCCGGCTGCGGCGAACCTCCTCCTCCAGC
Source organism: Candidatus Dormibacteria bacterium (assembly GCA_050734425.1). GTDB lineage: Bacteria > Chloroflexota > Dormibacteria > Aeolococcales > Bog-877 > Bog-877. Next base: position 8,732 of record JBOHUL010000126.1, on the reverse strand, counting down.
AACCACCCCGGCCGGTCGGTCAAAAAGGCCTGGAGGTGGGGGTGGACCTGGGTCGCACCCGCTGGCGGCATGTAGTTCCAGGTGAGCAGCGAGTGGCTCCCCCTGGGCCCGGGGGCTAACGCTCGGAAGTAGTCGATGGCGACCCGAAGCCCGTCAGCCAGCTGGCGCTGGCTGAACCCGTCCAGTTCGACCATGTGCTCCCGGGTGAGGCTGATCACCACGCTGTGGCGGTCATATGGCGAGAGGTTGGGGAAGAGGGTTGCCTCGCCCCGGCGGAGGCGGCCCTCGGCGAAGAGGCGAGGGGGCAGGCGCGGCGTCACCCGCTCCAGCCGCTCGGGGCAGAAGGGGCAGTTGGGGCGTGAAGCGGCCACCTCGGCCTCGAATCGTGGCGCAACCAGCTGGAAACCGGCGAAGTGGGCCACCCGCCCGCTGCGACCGGTGAGCGGGTCCCGCCTCAGTTCTGAGACCTGGCGCACCCAGCCCTCTGGGGTCAGGATCCGCGTAGGGCGGAGCTCCGAGGGGAAACGCAGCGTCATTGAGAATCGACGAGCTCCATCTCGCCGGCTCTTGCCAAGAGCAGGGTCAGGGCAACCGTCCCGGCGAGGCTGGTTCGCAGGGTCCTCGGCCCCAAAGAGACGGATTGGTAGCCTCGGGACTGCAGGAGTCGAAGTTCCGCAGGGCTGAGTCCGCCCTCCGGTCCCACCACCAGCGCCGTCGGCGCACGCCGGTCCCAGGGGGGGGAACCCAGGGCGATTGGTCCCGGGCCAACTTGGCAGACGAGGACTTGCAACGCCTCCTCCTCACGCCCCAGCCGCTCGAGCGCCTGTGGCAGCGGCTGCACCGGCATCACCTCCGGGACGGCGTGGCGCAGGGCCAGCTGCGCCGCCTCCCGACTGACCGTCTGCCAGTGCCGCTCGCGCCGGCGGGAGGCGTCCGGCCCGGGCCGGACCACGCTCCGGTCGCAGATGACGGGCCAGATGCTGGCGACTCCCAGCTCGGAGGCTTGCTCGCAGACGGATGCCATCCCCTGGCCCTGGGGAAGGGCCTGTACCAGGTGCAGGCGCACGCGCGGCTCCCGTCGAACCTGGCGGCTGCCGACGATGACTCCGAGGACGCGGTCGGGGGATGTCTCCAACAGGCGCACGTCGTGCTCCGTGCCCGGCTCCAGGACCACCGTGACCAGCTGGCCCACGCGGCGACGAAGGGACCGGCTGATGTGCCAGGCATCGCGGTCCAGGATCTGGACCTGGCCCGCGTCGTTGACCTGGCCTTGGGGCACGAGGAAGACGGGCACAGGCGGAGTGTAAGAGGGCCCTCCAGTTCCCCTGGATACCATGAAACCGTGGAATGGCCCGCCGCCGGTGTGATCTGCCGCGTGCGGGCGCAGGACGGCAACCAGCTTGCGGTGCACCAGATCGGCTCGGGACCGGCGCTGCTGCTGATCCCGGGCTTGGGCACCGACCACCACGCCTTCGTCTGGAACGTCGACTCGCTGTCGCGAGAGTTCACCTGCCTGGTCCTGGACCAGCGGGGGATCGGGCTATCCCAGGCCACTCCCGGGCCTTACACCATGGAGCAGCTGGCGGACGACGCCGCAGCCGTGCTGGAGAACTTGGCCCCTGCCGGGGCCGCGGTCTTCGGGGTCTCGATGGGGGGGATGGTGGCGCAGCATCTGGCGATCCGCCACCCCCGTCTGGTGCAGCGGTTGGTCGTCGGCTGCAGCGGCCCCGGCGGCCGGCTGGCGGTGAAGGCGGCGCCGGAGGCGACCCGGGCGCTCCTTGGAGGCGACGCCCGCGACCCGGCCTCCGCCTACCGCGTCGCCTGCACCGTCCTCTACGAGCGCGAGTGGGCTGCGGCCCATCCCCAGGTGATTGACGATGCCGTCGCCTGGCGTGGAGCTCACCCCGTCCGTCCGGGCGTCTTCCAGGCCCACTGGCAGGCGATCCGCCACCACGACGCGGGTGGCTCGCTGCAGCGGGTGGCGGCGCCGACCCTGATTCTCCACGGCAGCGCCGACCTGGTGATGCCCAAGGACAACGCGACCGTGCTCCACCGCCTCATCCCCGGTTCCGCGCTGGCCTGGCTCGAGGGCCGGGGGCATATGTTCTTCCAGGAGGACCCAAGCGAGACTTTGAGGCTGCTGCGCCTCTGGCTGCCGCGGCCGGGCGGGCGGCGGCGGCCTCCCCTCGGGGCCGCACCCGGTACAATCCCCACCCGCTGAGATCGGCGCGGGAAGAGCTCTATCCTGCTGGTCTAGGTTGCTCCAAGGAGGTGACTGTCCCTGTCGGAGGTAAAGCTGCGCGAAGGCGAGTCGTTCGAGAGCGCGCTCCGGCGCTTCAACAAGAAGATCAAGCAGAACGGCGTGCTCACCGAGGTGCGCCGGCGCGAGTTCTACGAGAAGCCCAGCGTCCGCCGCAAGAAGAAGGTGATGGCGGCGCGGAAGCGGCGGGCGAAGCAGGCCTGACCGCCGAGTACCGGCCCGCCGGCCCGCAGGGGGCGTGGGTGGGGCTCGCCTCCGACCTGACCCAGGCGGAGTGCGACCTGGCTGAGCGGGCAGACTTGGGCCGCGTCCTCGACGCTGCGCTGGCACGGCTGGGACGGGGTCGGCTGGAGGTCAGCTGCCGCCTCGCCACCCAGGGCGAACTGCGACGGCTCAATCGGGAGTTCGCCCACCTCGACGCGACGACGGACGTGCTGGCTTTTCCGGCGGCAGCCAGCCGCGACCCCGACTTCCGGATGCCGCCGGCGGAGCCGGGCTTCCTCGGCGACATCGTCATCTCGGTCAGGACTGCGATCTCCCAGGCGCGGGTGGTGGGGCGCTCGGCCGAGGACGAACTCCGGCTGCTGGCGGTGCACGGGCTGCTCCACCTGGTCGGGCACGACCACCGGTGCCCGCCGGAGGCCCGGGAGATGGCCGGGGCGACCCAGTGGCTGCTCGAGGGCGACGCCCAGGACCGGGGCGCACCCGCGCCGGCCGACCTACCGCCGCTCACGTCGGGGTGAACCAGGGCCGCCTCCTGGTGATAGGTTTGGGCAATCCCGGTGCCGAGTACGGATCCACCCGCCACAACCTCGGCGCGCAGACTGTGGAGTCGCTGGCCCAGCGCCTGGGGATCCGGCTCCGGGGAGGTCGCGGTCCCGCCTGGACTGCCCGCCGCGAGCTGGCCGCCGGGGAGCTGATCCTGGCCCGGCCCAAGACGTTCATGAACGAGTCCGGGGTGGCGGGGGCCAGGCTGCTGCGGGAATTGGAGCTGCGCCCAGAGGAGGTGGTGGTGGTCTACGACGACCTCGACTTGGCCCAGGGCCGGATCCGCGTTCGGGAGAGGGGCCGAAGCGGTGGCCACAACGGCCTGCGGTCGCTTCAGGCGCACTGGCGCACTCAGGCATTCCCGCGGGTCCGGATCGGGATCGGGCGCCCACCGGAGGGGATGGACCCCATCGACTACGTCCTGGCCCAGCCGGGACCGGCCGAACGCGAGCTACTGGACCGGGCCTGTGTCCGGGCGGGGGACGCGGTGCTGGCGATCCAGGGTCAGGGGCTCAGCTGGGCCATGACTGAGTTCAACCGGATTCCAGATGATGACCAGGGCGGCGACTGAGGCCGCGCCGGCCCAGGAGGGCCGGGTCCGCGACCGGAGCCTGGCCGCCCGGCTGGAGCCCCTGCCGCTGGGGCGGGGGCTCCAGGGCTGGTGGCGGCGGGGCGCCCCCGCAGACGTCCTGGGAGGGGTCAGCCACGCCGCCACCCCCCTCCTGGCGGCAATGGTGCGGGAGCTGCTGCGGGCCCCGGTGTGCCTGGTGGTAGCGGAGCCGGAACCGGCTTGGCAGGGGGCGTTGACCTGGAGCGCCGGCGAGGGGGTGCACCTGTTCCCCGCACCTGACATCCTCCCCTTCGACCGGGTCGGAGCCTCGGGCGAGGTGGTCCGCCACCGGTTGGCGACCTTGCGGGGTCTGAAGTTGGAGGAGCCTCAGCTCGTGGTCACCTCCCTACCTGCCCTGCTCTGGCCGACGCTGGCCCCGGACCAGATCGGGGCCCGGGCCCGGGGGCTCACTCCGGGGGCGACGACCGGCCCCGGGGAGGTGGTGCAGCTGCTGTCGCAGTCTGGCTACCGGCGGGAGCCGATCGTCTCCTTTCCGGGGGAGTTCGCCCGCCGCGGAGGCATCGTCGACTGCTTCCCAGCCGACGGCCGTCCCTGGAGGGCGGAGTGGGAGGGCGACCGGGTCAGCGGCCTTTGGCGCTTGGATCCCGAGACCCAGGGCTCGCGGGCGGCGCTGGAGGCGGTGGAGCTGACCCAGGCTCGCGAGTTTTCCCTGGACGCCGCCTCCCTGACGCTGGCGGCGCGGCGGCTGGAGGGCCTGGAGCTGGACGCGCTGCGCGAGGACGTCCGGCGCCAGTGGCAGGAGGACTTGGAGCGGCTCCAGGAGGGGCTGGTGCCCGACCCCCTGGACGCCCTGGGCCCACTCCTGGCGGACCCGAGTCAGACGCTGTTGCAGCATCTGCGCCCGGAGACCGTGGTACTCACCGAGAACCTGGAGCGGTTGGCCCAGGGAGCGGCCGCCTGGCTCGAGGAGGTGGAGACCATCCAGGCGGCGGAGCGCGAGCGGGGCGAGTTGCCCCCCAACCTGGGCCCGGGCCTGGCCCCACTGGAAGCGGTCCTGGCCCGGCTAAAGGGGGACCGCTGCCTCGACCTGGGCCGGGCGGCGGCGCCCGAGTCCATGGTCTGCGCCGACGTGGAGGTCACCGCGGCGCCCACGTTCGCCGGGGACATCGACGAGCTGGCGCGCCAGGTTCGGGAGCTGGGTCGCGCCACCGGCAGCACCATCTTCTTGGGCCGTCAGGACGACCGGCTCTGCGATCTGGCTGAGGAGCGGGGTCTGGAGCCGATCCGGGTCGAGCAGTACTCGCTGGCCAAGACCGAGATCCCCGAGGGTGGGCTCCTGGTTGCCCAGGGAGAGCTGGAGGGGGGAATCGTGGTCGGCGGGCTGCGGCTGGCGGTCCTGACCGACCAGGACGTCTTCGGGCAGCAGAAGCGAAGGCCCTCCTCTCTGCTGAGGACGGTGCGGCGGGCGGAGTCCAGCGCCGCCGGGAGACTGCGCCAGGCGGCGGTGGAGGGGGTGGACCCTGCCCACTTCCGCTTCAAGCTCGAGCCGGGAGACCTGGTGGTGCACCGCGAGCACGGCATCGGTCGCTTCGTGGCCATGACCAGGGTGGCGGGGGGCGAGGGTGAGCGCGAGTACATGCAGCTGGAGTACGCAGAGGGCCACAGGCTCTACGTCCCGGTCGAACACCTGGACCGGGTCGAGCGCTACTCGGGCGGCGGCGGCAGCACGCCCGCGCTCTCCCGGCTGGGGTCGGGGGAATGGGAGCGCACCAGGCGCTCGGTCAGGCGTCGGATCGACCAGATCGCAGAGGAGTTGGTCGATCTCTACTCCCGCCGGCTCAAGGTCCAGGGCCACGCCTTTCCCGCGGACTCGCGCTGGCAGCAGGAGCTGGAGGGCTCCTTCCCTTATCTGGAGACCAGGGACCAGCTCCTGGTGCTGGAGGACATCAAGCGGGACATGGAGTCGTCCCGGCCCATGGACCGGCTGCTGTGCGGCGACGTCGGCTTCGGCAAGACCGAGATTGCCCTGCGGGCTGCCTTCAAGGCGGTGGAGGACGGCTACCAAGTCGCCGTCCTGGTCCCCACCACGGTCCTGGCCCAGCAGCACCACCTCACCTTCAAGGAGCGGCTGCAAGCCTTCCCGGTGGTGGTCGAGCAGCTGTCCCGGCTGCGGGACAAAGCGGAGGCCGAGGCCGTGGTGGGGGGACTCGCCACCGGCACCGTCGACATCGTCATCGGCACCCACCGGCTGCTCCAGCGCGACATCCGCTTCCGCAACCTGGGGCTGGTGGTCCTGGACGAGGAGCAGCGCTTCGGCGTCCTGCAGAAGGAGCGGCTCAAGCAGCTGCGCACCGCCGTGGACGTCCTCTCGCTCTCGGCGACGCCCATCCCTCGCAGCCTGCACATGGCCCTGGCCGGAATCCGCGACCTCTCGGTGGTGCGGACCCCGCCCGAAGGCCGGCTCCCGATCCGGACGTACGTCACCGCCAAGGAGCCGGGGCTGGTCCAGGACGTGATCCGAAGGGAGCTGGCCCGCAAAGGACAGGTCTTCTACGTCCACAACCGGGTCCAGAGCATCCAGCGCGAGGTCGACACCCTGCGCAAGCTGGTGCCTGAGGCCCGCTATGCCGTGGCTCACGGGCAGATGGACGAGCGGGACCTGGCCCGGGTCATGATCCAGTTCGTCAGCGGCGAGGTGGATGTGCTCTGCTGCACGACCATCGTCGAGAACGGGCTCGACATCCCCAATGCCAACACCCTGGTGGTGGACGACGCCTCCAGGCTGGGGCTCTCCCAGCTCTACCAGCTCCGGGGCCGGGTGGGCCGCTCCGGCCAGCGCGCCTACGCCTATTTCCTCTATGACCCCCAGCGCTCGTTGAGCGAGCGGGCGGACAAGCGCCTGGACGTGGTCGCCGACCTCCAGGACCTGGGCACCGGGTTCACCCTGGCGCTCAGAGACCTGGAGATCCGGGGCGCTGGCAACGTCCTGGGGGAGGCCCAGCACGGCGACATCGCCGCGGTGGGGCTGGAGACCTACAACCACCTGCTGCGCCAGGCGGTGCTGCGGGCGCAGGGCGAGGAGCTGGCCGAATCACCGGCCCAGGTGGCGGTGCAACTGCCCTTCCGGGCGCTCCTGCCCCCGGACTACGTCGCCGATGAGCGGCTCCGGCTGCGGGTCTACCAGCAGCTGGCGGGGGCGACCAGCGAGCGGGAGCTGGACGACACCGCCCGCAACCTGCGTCAGCGCTTCGGCCCGCGGCCCCCGGCTCTGGAGAACCTGGTCCTGCTGCTCCGGGCCCGGCTGCTGGCGGCGGCGCTGGGGGCTAAGGCCATCGACACCGACGGAGCCGACGTGGTGGTGAGCTTCGAGCCCGGCCACCGGCTGCCGCTGGCCGAGCTGGCCGCGGCCGCCCCTCTGGGGACCGTGGCGGCGGGCGGCACTCGTTTTCGGCTCGACACCGCCAGAGTGGGGGCGGGGTGGCCCGACCTAGTCCTGGCGCTCCTGCGCCAGCTCCTGCGGCACCGGGCCGAAAGCGGCCCCCAGGGGGAGGCGAGCGGGGGGTGACCGACGAGGACCTGCTCCGGCTGCGGGGGCTCTTCGAGGTCATGGAGCGCTTGCGAGCCCCGGGTGGCTGTCCCTGGGATCGGGCGCAGACCCACCTGAGCCTGCTGCCCTACCTCTTGGAGGAGACCTACGAGACCATGGAGGCGGTGGAGCAGGGTCGCCTGGCCGGGGTGGCCGAGGAGCTGGGGGATCTGCTGGTGGAGGTCGCGATGCACGCGGCGATCGCCGGCGAGGCGGAGGGGTTCGGGATCGGCGACATCGCGGAGCGGGCCACCGCCAAGATGGTGGGTCGGCACCCGCATGTCTTCGGCGACCTCGAGGTGTCGGGCATCGACCAGGTGCGCCGGAACTGGGAGGAGCTGAAGCGCCAGGAGAAGCCGGAGCGGGAGTCGCCTCTGGACGGCATTCCTCCCGCGCTACCGGCTCTGGCGCTGGCCCAGGCGGTGCTCCGGCGCCAGCCCGATCCGCCCTCCAGGGAGCAGGCGAACCAGGAGCTGCAGGCGGCCCTGGCGCTACTGGGCGCAGCCGACAGCCAAGCGCTGGCCGAGGAGCTGGCCGGGAGGTTGCTCTACGCCGCAGTGGCGCTGGCGCGGACGCACCAGGTGGATGCGGAAGGGGCGCTTCGCCGCCAGGTCGAACACAGACGCCAATCGCTCCGCCAGGCGGACCTGGAGCGAGCTCGGATCAAGGTCACTGACGGTGGGTCGCAGGGAGCTGGTTCAGCCCGTGGGGGCGAGTTCGCCTGACCGAGTTCGCCGGTCCCCGCTGCCCACTTCCGCGGCCGTATACTCCTGCGGACGCGGCCCCCCCGGCCGCCAACTGCCCCTTTCACTCACTTCACGTCTAACCAACAGCGAGCGGGCGGTGCCTGGCCTGGAGACGGGCTGATCCGGGAATGGCGCATCCGCTGGCGCCTATACCGCCGCAACCACTCGTTCGGCCGCCGCCATCTGGTCCTCCTCATCGTTGCGGTCGCGGGCTTCTGGATCGCCCTCAGCCTGTATCGCGGTCTCGGCACCGACAACCTCCTCCAGGCGCAGATGGACCGGCTGCAGCAGCAGGCGGCGAGCCTGCGGCGCCAGGTGCAGGCGCAGGGCCAGGAGTTGGCCACCGCCGGCAGCGCCGCCTCCCAGTCGGAGCTGGCTCGAAGCCAGGGTCTGGTAGGGCCCGGGGAGCAGGCCTTTGCCGTGGAGACGCCGGTGCGGGCGGCCGGGCCCGCCACCCTCGAGGACGGCGTGGAGACAGCGGGCCAGACCGCACTCGGGCTCGCCCGGTCGTTCCTGGTTCCCGCCCCGGACGCGCCTGCCGGCTGAGCTCCTCGGTGGCGCGGCGGTCCAGTGCGTACGCGACGTTGTGGCATTTGACCTTTCGCAGAGAGCGGAGTACAATCGCCCGGCGGCGTGGAGCAGTGGCAGCTCGTCGGGCTCATAACCCGAAGGTCCCAAGTTCGAATCTTGGCGCCGCAACGCTCACCCACTCGAAGCCACGGAGCACGGCGGTATAGCTCAGGGGTAGAGCGCTCGGCTCATAACCGAGGTGTCCCTGGTTCAAATCCAGGTACCGCCACC
>JBOHUL010000125.1:0-38283 GCA_050734425.1 Candidatus Dormibacteria bacterium | reverse complement strand
GCCGCCGGCGGCGCCGGGGACCCCGTCCCTTCGAGGGCCAGGCGGCCCTGCCCGGTCTCACCGGCCCGACCCCCTCCGCTGAGGTAGCGCCATGACCCTGCCCGAGTCTCCCGTCCTCTTCGTGGCTGGCGCCGGCCTGATGGGCGGCGGGATCGCGCAGACTGCGGCCCAGAGCGGCCTGCGGGTGCTGCTCTATGACTCCCGCGACGGCGCCACCGTGGCCGCCCGGCAGCAGATCGAGGAGCGGCTGCGACGGGCGGAGGCGGCGGGAAAGCTCGACGCTGGGGCAGCGACCCCGGCCGTGGAGCGGCTGGAGCCGGTCAAGGGGCCCGAGGCGGCGGAGGCCGCCGACGTGGTGGTGGAGGCCATCACCGAGGAGCTTGGGGCCAAGCTCGCCCTCTGGCAGCGACTGGATCGGGTGTGCCGGCCCGAGACCGTGCTGACTAGCAACACCTCATCCATCCCCATCACCCGCCTGGCCGCCGCCAGCTCGCATCCGGACCGCTTCATGGGGATGCACTTCTACAGCCCGGTCCCGGTGATGAAGCTGGTCGAGCTCATCCGCGGGGTCGCGACCTCGGACAGCACCTTCGCCGAGGTGGAGGACCTGTCCCGCCGCCTGGGCAAGACGCCCGTCGTCTCCGCCGACACGCCCGGCTTCATCGGCAACCGAATCCTCATCCCCTTCATCAACGAGGCCATCCAGGCCCTCCAGGAGGGGGTGGGCTCCGCCGCCGACATCGACGCCGTGGCCAAGCTGGGGCTGCGCCACCCCATGGGCCCCCTGGAGCTGGCGGACTTCATCGGTCTGGATGTGGTCCTGGGCATTTGTCAGGTGATGTACCAAGGGCTCCACGACCGCCGCTACGCCCCCAATCCCCTGTTGGAGCGGCTGGTCGAGGCGGGCCACCTGGGCCGCAAGTCGGGCCGGGGTTTCCACACCTACTGACTGACGCGCGGAGCGGTCGCTAGCGGGACATGACCTCCGCCAGATAGCGGACCCCGATCGGGTAGCGGTACTCGATGCGGCCGTGTCCGGCCTCGAACAGCTCCAGGCGCACCCGCTTTTGGCCCTGGGCCCGGAAGGCGGCCGCCAGGGCACCGGCGCCGACATCGAGGTGGAACTCGTCGCGGCGCCCCCCCTCCAGGTAGACGCCCAGCAAGGAGCGGATGGCGTCGATGCGCTCGGGGATCATCCGCACCGGGTCGTGTGCGAGCCAGCGCCGCCAGGCCGCCTCTCGGAGCACCCCCGTGACCGGGTCGAAGGGTAGCTCCGGGGTCCCGTCGGGGCGGGCCGAGTAGCAGGCGGCCATGCACCAGGCGTTGACCAAGACCTCGTCCCCGGGCCGGGAGAGGGCTGGGCGGCCGCGGAAGTCGGCCCAGAACCGCTCCCACGAGCCCTGGTATTGGTCGCGGAGGCAGCGGACCGCCTCCGGGAACTCCGGCAGGTAGCAGTACTCGAAGAGGGCATCGCCGGCGTGGCTGGCCAGGGCCCCGAAGAGATCGGGACGGAGCAGGGCGCTGATCAGGGCCCCGTAGCCTCCACTGGACTTGCCCGCCACCGCCCGGTGCTCGCGGTCGGCCAGGGTGCGGAACCTGCGGTCCACCGCCGGGATCACCTCCTGGCAGAGGTAGCTGTGGTAGGCGCCGGTTCCGGGCGAGTCCAGGAACTGGCTGCCGCCGAGGCTGGTCCAGCAGTCGACGAAGACCAGGAGGCAGGGGGGCATCTCCGGGTCGCTGAGGAGCTCGTCGAAGAGCTCCACCGCAGTCGGCCGGAGCATGTTGCGTGCTTTCCAGAAGTCGAGCTGCCCCCCCATGCCCTGGAGCAGGTAGACGACCGGGAAGCGGCGCTCCGTCTCCTTGGCGTAGGCGGGGGGCAGGAGAACCCAGAGCGGCCTGACCCAGGGATCTCCCAGGTGGTTGTCCTGTAGCAGCCGACTCCGCAGCACCAACTCCTGGAGCTCGCCGCCCAGGGGTCGCGCCCAGGGCCGCCCTGGCGCCGGACCAGGCACCAAGTCCGGCGCCGCGGCACTCCGCCGGGACGACTGGCTCATGGCGGTGCACCGCCAGCCGTCGCGCCCCGGAGGGGGACGAAGCGGCACTCCCCCAGATCCCGGCGGCTCCAGCCGTCCGCTTCCCGGGTCAGGCACCAGAGACGCTCCCCCGCCCGCTCCCGCAACGGGATCACCAGCCTGCCTCCCTGCTTGAGCTGTCCCCGCACTGGCTCCGGCACCGCATCGGCCGCGGCCGAGACAACGACCGCATCGTAAGGCGCCCATGGGGTCGCCCCCTGAGCCCCGTCTCGGGCCAGCACCACCACCCCCTCGATCCCGGCCCTATTGAGATTGGACCGGGCGCGGGCCGCCAGATAAGGCAGCAGCTCCAACCCCACCACCTTGGCGGCTCCCGCACCGCGGAGGACCGCCGCCAGATAGCCGCTGCCGACGCCCACCTCCAGCACCGAGGACCCGGGCTCGAGCGCCAGGGCCTCGATCACCAGAGCCACAACCCAGGGCTGGGAGCAGGACTGACCGAGACCGATCTCAACGGCCCGGTCCTCGTAGGCCAGATGCCGGTAGCGTGGAGGCAGGAAGAGCTCCCGGGGCACCTGGGCCAGTGCCGCCAGGACGGGCTCCGGAACCGACCGCTGAGCGAGCGAGGCGATCAGCTGCTGACGGCGGAGGCTCAGCTCTCGTTCAGGATCTGGATGCAGTGGTCAACGTCCTGGGCATAGAGGGTCCGCGGCACCCGGTGAGGCAGAGCCCCCGCTCCGATGGGCAGGTAGAAGCCATGGATCGTGGGCTTGACGAACTCCGAATCCACCAGCGCCACCCGGACACCCCGGTTGACGGGCGGGAACACGGCAATCATCCAGACCATGGCGCCGGGGTTCACGTCCGCAGAACAGACGTCGAGCCGGTTGCTGGAGAGGACCGCGATCGGGCGGATGGGATTGTAGTAGGTCTTCTGGATGGAGGTGGCCAGCCCACTCGGGTCGAGCCTGGCCGTGATCCGCGACTCCAGCACCGTCTGGGTGAGATCCACGGCAGTGGTGGAGGCCCCCGGGTTGGTAGCGGTCACCACCACCTCCAGGGCCGATCCCAGCCCCTCCAGGGAGCGAGCGTCCTGGGCCTCCGAGCCGGACAGCAGGGGGATCAGGTCGCCCAGCGGAACCCGCCGCAGGTATTGGAAGTGGAGGTAGGTGGGGTCGGTGTAGAAGCCCCCGTCGGGCGAGCTGGTCACCAGGCCGTTGGCGAGAGGCTGGGTCTGGCCCCGGACCGGCATCCCCGTACCCAGCGCGGCGATCGCCTGGGCCTCAGTCGCCTCCGAAGAGCCGCATCCAGCCAGGGCCACAACGCCGGCCAGCAATAGGGCGAGGCCCACGGCACTTCGCCCGGCGCGGCGGCGGCCAAAGGCGACCCTGGCCAGCCGGACTCGGCTGAGGAGCATCTCAGACCGGGACCGGACGAGCCCGGCCATCCCGGGTCAGCAGGTCGCCGCGACGGAAGACGGCGCGCACCTGATAGCCAGCGGCCTCGACGTTCTCCCGTCCACCCTCCTCCCGATCGAGGAGGACATAGATCCCCACAATCCTGGCCCCGGAGGCGGCGACGCGCTCGGCCGCCTGGAGCAGGGATCCGCCCGAGGTGAGCGCGTCGTCCACAAGGGCCACCCGCTCGCCCACCGCCGGGGCCGGCCCCGCACACCATCCCCCGGCCCCATGCTCCTTGGGCTCCTTTCGGATGATGAAGGCCGAGACCCCGGGGCCGGCGTCCAGGGCGCTGCAGAGGGCCACCGCCGTCACCATCGGGTCCGCCCCCAGGGTGGGACCGCCGATCTTGGTGATCCGATCCTCGCGGGCGAAGGGGAGCAGCGCACGCCCCGTCAGCAGGGCCCCCTCGGGATCCAGGGTTACCTGTCGCCCGTCGAAGTAGTAGGGGCTGTGGCGCCCGCTGGAGAGCACGAAATCGCCGACCTGGAAGGACCTCTCCAGGAGCAGCCTGAGCAGCGCGCTGCGCCCGCCCTGGTCAGCCCGCACGACTACCCCGCCTCGGGCCGCCAGCGCAGCACCGGGTGGCGCGCCGCCTGGACCTCGTCGACCCGGGCCACCGGGGCATCGTGCGGAGCCCCCTCGAGGATTTCGGGACGCCGCCCGCCCTCCTCCATGATCGCCGCCACCGTGTCCGCCAGCAGGTCCAACGAGCGCTTGGACTCAGTCTCGGTGGGCTCGAACATCATCGCCTCAGGAACAGTCATGGGGAAGTAGACGGTGGGGGGATAGGCGCCGTAGTCGATCATGCGCTTGGCGATGTCGAGCGCCCGCAGGCCGGAGTAGGGCTCGGGCGCGCGCCTGGGGGTGGCGACGAATTCGTGGAACGAGTCGGCGTCGATGGCGACCGGGAGCCACGGTTGCAGCCGGTGGCGCAGGTAGCGGGCCCCCAGGACGGCATCTCGGGCCACCTGGGAGATTTCGTCGCCATACGCGCGGATGTAGGCGTAGGCCCGGACCAGCATGCCGAAGTTGCCGTAGAAGGAGCGCACCTTGCCGATGCTGTGGGGCGCGTCGTAGTCCCAGTGAAACCCCGTCTCATCCCGGGCCACCCGCGGCACCGGGAGAAAGTCCCTCAGCGCATCCACGACGCCGACCGGGCCTGCGCCCGGTCCACCGCCGCCGTGAGGCGTGGAGAAGGTCTTGTGCAGGTTGAGGTGGACCACGTCGAAGCCCATGTCGCCGGGACGGGCGATCCCCACCAGGGCGTTCAGATTGGCGCCGTCGTAGTACAGAAGGGCTCCGGCGCGGTGGGCCAACTCCGCCATCTCCCCGATCCGGCGCTCGAAGATCCCCAGGGTGTTGGGGTTGGTCAGCATCACCGCCGCCACCCGCGGCCCCAGCTTGGCCCTGAAGTCGTCTAGGTCGACTGTCCCGTCGGCGGCGCTTCGCACCACGACCACCTCCAGCCCACACTGGGCGGCGCTGGCCGGGTTGGTCCCGTGGGCGCTGTCGGGGATGATCACCTGAGTCCGGCCGTGATCCTCCAGGCGCAGGTGGTGGGCCTGGATCATCCTCAGGCCGGTCCACTCGCCGTGGGCGCCGGCCGCCGGCTGGAGCGAGACCGCCGCCATCCCGGTGATCTGGCGCAGCAGGCCCTCGAGCTCCCACATCAGTTTCAGCGCCCCCTGGATCGAGGCCTCCGGCTGCAGGGGGTGGATGTTGGCGAACCCCTCCAGAGCCGCCGCCTGCTCGTTCAGCGCCGGGTTGTACTTCATGGTGCAGGAGCCGAGGGGATAGGGCCCCTGCTGCAGGTTGTGGTTGCGTCGGCCCAGCCGCCCGAAGTGGCGGGCCAGCTCGGGCTCGTTGACCGCCGGGATCCGCGCCTTGCGGCGACGCTGCAGCTCCTCCGGCAGCGCGTCCGCGAGGGTGGGTCCGTCCACGCCTGACGCGGGCAGCAGGGGCCCCGAGCCGCCCTCGGCCTCGAGTTCAAACAGGAGTGGCTCCGCGCCGGCCCAGGCCGGCTTCACCTCGAAGCTCAAACCGGCGCCCCGGCGGTGGCCTCGGCGGCCGCCGGCACCCGGGCCAGTGCCTGGACCAGACGCTCCAGAGCGGGAGGTGGAGTCATCTCGGTGACGCAGACGAGGAGGCACTGGCGCAGCCCGGGGTCGAACCCGCCCAGGGGGAGCCCGGCCAGGATCCCCTCGCCGCTCAGCGCTTGGACCAGCGAGCTGGCGTCCACGGGGGTCTCCAGGGTGAACTCCCAGAGGAACTGGGTCTGGGGGAACCTGAGAGAGAAGCCTGGAAGCGCATCCAGCCTCTGCGCCAGCCAGTGGGCGCGGCGGTAGGAGATTTCCGCCACCCCCCGGAGTCCGGCCTCGCCCATCTTGGCCAGGTAGACGGTGGCCGCGAGGGCCATCAGGGCGTGGTTGGTACAGATGTTGGAGGTGGCCCGCTCCCTGCGGATGTGCTGCTCACGCGTTTGCAGGGTTAGGCAGAAGGCTCGCTCCCCGCGCGCGTCCGTGGTCAGCCCCACCAGCCGTCCCGGCATCCTCCGCACCAACTCCTGGCGGCAGGCCAGAAGCCCCACGGTGGGGCCGCCCAGCTGCGGCGGTATGCCCAGCTGCTGGCCGTCGCCAGCCACCAAGTCCGCCCCGGCGGCCCCCGGCGGCTCCAGGACCGCCGCCGCTATGGGATCCGCCACCACCAGCAGCAGCGCCCCGTGGCGGTGAGCCAGCTCCCCCAGCTCCACCAGCGGCTCCACCGCCCCCAGGAAGTTGGGCTGGGCCACCACCACCACCGCCGCCTCGCCGAGCGCCAGTGCCGCCTCGACGGCCTCGAGGTCCACCACCCCCTCTAGCAACGGCAGCCGCTCCAGCTCCGCGCCCCGCCCCGAGGTGTAGGTCTCCAACACCTGGAGCACCTCGGGGTGCAGGGTCGTGGCGGCCAGCACCCGCCGTCTCCCGGTGTGCAGCACCGCCAGCAACGCGCCCTCGGCGGTGGCGGTGGCGCCGTCGTACATCGAGGCGTTGGCGACATCGAGGTCGAAGAGCTCCGCCACCAGGGACTGGAACTCGAAGATGGTCTGCAGGTATCCCTGGCTGCCCTCGGCCTGGTAGGGGGTGTAGGCGGTGTAGAACTCGGGGCGCCCGACGGTCGCCGGGACTATCGCTGGGATGAAGCGGGAGTAGATCCCAGCTCCGAGGAAGCAGTCCCACTGCGACAGCGGCCGGTCGAGTCCGGCCAGGCGGCGGAGCTCCTCGATCAGATCGGCCTCTGCCAGCGGCGGAGGTAACTCGAGGCGCGGCTGCCGCAGACGCTGGGGGACGTCGCGAAACAGCTCGTCAATGGAGGCCAAACCCAGGGCGGCGAGCATCTCCGCACGCTCAAGGTTCGAGTTCGGAAGGTAGGCCATGACGGGGTGAGGGTTCCTGCCCGCGCGGCGCTGCTAGTGCGAATCCGCCTGGGCGAAGGAATCGTACTGGGCGGCCTCCAGGAGGTCGCCCGGGAGATCTCCGTCCACGCGCACTCGGACCAACCAACCCTTGCCCTGGGCGTCCCGGTTGACGAGTTCGGGAGCGCCGGCGACAGCCTCGTTCACCGCCACCACCTCGCCCGCCACGGGCGAGTAGACGTCACTTGCCGCCTTCACCGATTCCACGCCTCCCAGCCTGCCTCCCTGGGTGAGCTTGACGCCCACCTCGGGTAGCTCAAGGAAGATCACGTCCCCCAGTTGGGACTGGGCGTGGTCGGTGATGCCCACGACCGCCTCCCCGCCCTCCTCCTGCCGGACCCATTCATGGGTTTTGGTGAAGCGATATTCGCTCAAGTCGGGCACCGGCTCTCCTCCAGTTGCGGCACAGCGCGCAGGCTCAACTCTCCCCCCTGCGATAGAAAGGTAGCGGCACAACCGGCGCGACCGCCCAACGGTCGGGCTCGCGGTGCAGTCGGACCCGCAACTCGGTGCCGGGAGCGCCGCAGTCTCGCCGGACGTAGCCCAGGGCCAACCCTGCATCCAGGGCGAAACCGAAGCTGCCACTCGTCACGCCGCCTACCTCCACTTCTCCTCGGTAGATCGGCTGCCCCGGTCGCGGGATCTCGCGGGCTCCGAGCTTGAGACCGATGAAGGAACGTCCCGGGAGACTCCCCATGCGCCCCAGCGCCTCCCGACCCTGGAACTCCCCCTTACCCATCTTCACCACCCACCCCAGGCCGGCGCTGAGCGGGTCGGTGGTCTCGTCTATGTCGTTGCCGTAGAGTCGCAGCCCCGCCTCCAAGCGCAGGGTGTCGCGGGCACCCAGGCCGGCCGGCACCAGGCCGTGGGGTTCGCCCGCAGCCATCAGCGCGGACCAGAGCGGCTCCGCGTCCACCGACGACGCGTAGAGCTCGAACCCATCCTCCCCGGTGTATCCGGTGCGTGAGATCCGGGCGGGAATCGAGGCGACCGTGCCCCGGCGGTGGTGGTAGTAGCCGATGCCGCCGAGGTCCTCGCCGGTGACGAGCGATTGAACGATCTCGAAGGCGGTGGGTCCCTGAACCGCCAGCAGGGCGGTCGCGTCCGAGATGTCGACGACCTCCACGTCCCGGCCCCCACGGCTGGCCTCCATCCAAGCGAGGTCCGGGTCGTGGCGCGAGGCGTTGATCACGCACATGTAGTCCTGCTCGTCGCGGTACACCAGTAGGTCGTCGACGATTCCGCCCTCGGAATTGCACATCACCGTGTAGAGCGCCCGCCCAGGAGTCATCCGGGAAACGTCGTTGGTGACGAGGTGCTGGAGGTAGTCCAGCGCACCCAGTCCCCTGACCCTGACCTCGCCCATGTGAGAGACGTCAAAGAGGCCGGCGGTATGCCTGACCCCTAGGTGCTCCGCCCGGATGGAGCTGTAACGCAGGGGCATCGTGTAGCCACCAAACGGCACCATCTGCCCCCCCAGCTCGCGATGGACCCGCTCCAGAGGCACCGCCTTGGTCGCCCGACTCACTCTGACGCGGCCTCCCCTACGATCTCCATGAACTGCTCGTCGCTTTGCGCCCGAGCCTCGGCCAGCGCCTGCCGCAACTGCGCCACCCGCCCGACGGGCCAGCCCAGACTCCGGGACAGCTGGTGATCCGTCGGGTTCGCGCCCAGGCTGCGGCGGAGGCCGGCCTCCACCTGGGACAGGCGCTCGGCTTCCTGCGCCCAGCGACGGTCCTCTTCTCTCGACTCGCGATCGGCGGCCACCAGGGCCACCATCACCCGACCGACCGTGGCCCTGATCTGCTCCAGTACCTCCTCCCCCGACAGGAGCCGGGCCGGATCGAGGCCATGGACGAGCGTCACCAGGGCAGCGCTTCCCTCCTGGAAGAGGTCCTCGGCCGGCACCTCAGCCGACGCCCCCGACTGGGCCAGCTCGGAGACGAGCCAGAGGGTCCCCTCCACCAACTGACGTTCGATCTCGTCTCGGCCTCGCCCATGGCCCATGCGGGCCACCAGCTCGGCGACCGACTCAGACCCGAGCCGCGGTAGGCCCGCGACGAGCTCCTGCGTGGTCCTGGGTGGCAGACCCCCGTCGTCGTCCGCCGCAGCTGACCCCTCGACACCGGCTCCCTCTGAGCGTGACACCCGGCCGAGTATAGGCTGGCTGTCTGCACTTGCCCGGCGCAGATCCCAAGGCCGCTTCGTAGACTCCCCATCGTGCCCACGAGCCCTCTTCGGGTCCCTCCAGACCAGGATCTCCTCATCTTCGGAGCCACTGGAGACCTGGCTCGACGCAAGCTCCTACCGGCCCTCTACGAACTCAGCCTCCAGGGTCTGCTGCCCCGGCACGGGATCATCATGGGGACCGCGACGGGACGGCTTGGCGATCACGGATTCCGGGATGTGGCCCGAGAGTCGATTCAGGAGTTCGCTCGGTCTGGGTTCGACGCACCACGGTTCGATGACTTCGCCCGCCGGCTCCACTATGCCAGCGCCCCGCACGACCAGGTCGGCAGCGGCGAGCGGCTGGCGCAGGGCCTGCATCAACCGCGTCGGCTGATCTACCTGGCGGTGCCCCCCTCCGCCTTCGTGACCATCCTCCAGGAGCTCAAGGTGGTGGGGCTGACCCGAGGCGCTTCGGTGATCGTGGAGAAGCCCTTCGGCCATGACCTCAAGTCGGCGACCGAGCTCAACGCCGCGCTTCACCGCCAAGTCTCCGAGGAGCACATCTTTCGCATCGACCACTACCTGGGCAAGGAGACGGTGCAGAACCTCCTGGTTTTTCGCTTCGGAAACACGTTGGTAGAGCGGATCTGGAACCGGGATGTGGTCGACCACGTCCAGCTCACGGTGGCCGAGGACATCGGCGTCGAGAACCGGGGCCACATGTATGAGGAGACGGGGGCCATCCGCGACATCTTCCAGAACCACCTGCTGCAGCTCTTGGCCCTGACCTGCATGTCTGCCCCCAGTTCCTTCGATCCTGAAGCCTTGAGGGACGAGAAGGTCAAGGTGCTGCACTCAATCCGGCCGGTGCGGCCCGAGGAGGTTGTCCGGGGCCAGTACACCCGGGGGTCGATCAAGGGGGCGACCATGCCCGGGTACCGCGAGTTGGAGGGAATCCCGCCGGACTCCACCACCGAGACCTACGTTGCCATGCGCTTGGCGGTGGACTCCTGGGAGTGGGCGGGAGTCCCCTTCTATTTGCGGTGTGGCAAGGCGCTCTGCACGCGTCGCACAGAGATCATGCTGTTCTGCCGCGACGTTCCCCTCCACCTGTTCGCGGGCACCGGGATCGAGCACTTGTCGCCCAACCGGGTGACGATCCGGATCCAGCCCGAAGAGGGCATCTCCTTCTCCTTCATGGCCAAGGCTCCGGGAGCGGCGGTGGTGGAGCAGCCGGTGCGGATGGACTTCTCCTACGGCCGCTCCTTCAGAACCGAGCCCGCCGAAGCCTACGAGCGGCTGCTCCACGACGCTTTCCTTGGCGACCACACCCTCTTCATCCGCCAGGATGAGACAGAGGCGGCGTGGGCCATCTTGGAACCCGTCCTGACCAACATGCCCCGGCTCAAGTTCTATTCCGCCGGCGGGGAGGGGCCCGAGGCGGCCAACTCACTGATCCTGTCCGGCGCATGGCACGACCTGGCCCACCACGCCGACGGCCCGGAAGCCCCGGGGGACTAGGCGGTCCGTCGCGCCGGCGGGGAGTCGGGGACCAGCTGGTCCGCCTCGATCCAGCCCACCTGCGAGTCGTCCCCGCTCCCGGCGCGCACCTTGACCCAGCGCCCGACCTGGTCCAGGGCCTCAAGGGGGGTGGCGGTCAGGACCGGTCGGCCCCGCCCCGCACCGAAGTCCGGCCCCAGGAAGAGCGGGTAGCGGGTCCCAGCCCAGCTTTGAACCAGGGTGCAAGGACCTGGGGGAACGGTTCGATGACGATAGACGGTGGCGGCGTCCCGCTCACCCCGGGTGAGGATCCGGATCAGGTTGACTGCCCGGATCGTGGCACTGCGCTGTCCCTGGGCGGTGATGGTCATCTCAGTGCCCTGGCCCATGGGCCTACAGTGGATCGTGAGCTTGGTCTTGGGGTGTTTGACCTTGCTCCACTGGCCAAAGAGCCCGTTGGCCAACACCTGGGCGACTTCCGCGGTCTCGGCGTCCACCACCGTGAAGCTGAAGGGCGGTAGGGCGGTCACCTGCTCGGCGATGGCGAAGATCTCCCGCGGCGCGGCGTACACGGTCGTCACCCAGCGGTGGTGCTGCGGACGCCCCAGATAGAGCATGCAGCGATTCTAGGAGGCGGCTATCTCAGCAGGGGTCGGCGACGTAGCGCCAGCGCCTCGATTCCGTGAATCCCGCGGTCGAGTGGGCCCCAAAGGGGCGCGATCAGCAGACCCTGGTGGCTCGCCAGCCGGCCGCCCCATTGGGTCTTGAAGGTGCCGTAGCCGTGCGCCCCGTTGGACGGGTCGAATCGTCTCGGGATGCCCCACATGTCGTAGACCGAACAGCCCTTCTCCACCCCCCACTGCATCATCGCCCACTGCAGCGCGTAGCTGGCGCGGGCACGCGGTACCGCCGGACTGGTGCCCCCAAATAGATGCACAAGTCGGCGTCCGAAGGCGATCGTGAAGCCGCCTGCGAGGGGGCGCTCCTTCTGAGAGGCGATGAAGATGGTCGCGCCCAGCTCGGAGGCGGCCGCCTGGTAGTAGGAGAGGGGTCGGGTGTGCAGTCCTTTGCGGCCCACCGTGTCCAGGTGCAGGTCGTAGAACTTGCTGACCGCCTCGTCGCCCTGGGCGGAGCTCACCTCCACCCCTTCGCGCTGGGAGACACGCACGCTGTAGCGGGTGGTTGCGGGGATGCGTGCCTGCGTCGCATCCGCTCCCCCGCTCAGATCCACGAGCCACGTTTGGCGGTGCTGGATGTCGAAGTGGGCCGAGCGCAGCCCCAACTCTCGGCGGAGACGGTTGGCGGAACCCGAGTCGACCGGCCACTCAGGGTCACACTTGAGCTGCAACGCTCGGGACTGGCGCAGCCAGGCCCCGGCCCCCTGGAGCAGGGACCTGGCGGTCGGAACGTCCTCCAGGGACGCCAGGACCGGTCCCTGGGGGGCATAGCCCCAGCTGAGGCCGGCGCGCCCGAGACGCTGGCGCATGACCTGTACCACCCCTTTCCAGCCCTGGCCCCCGTCCGCAGGCACGGCCAGCCGGAGCACCTCCCAACCCAATCGGCGCCGCAGCTCGCCCCAGCCCCAGGACTGAAGCAGGTTGCCAGTCTCCTGGTCGCTGACGAAGCTGTCCCAGCGTTCGCGGGCGTCATCCGGAACCACCTCGACCCCGAGGGCCACTGGATCTCCGACGCTCAGCGAAGCCGCAGCCTCGGTGCCACCATCGGGGCAATTATCGAGATACCGCTCGGGGCCGGGCCGTTTCTCAGATCCGGGGTATGATCGGACAGGCATGCGTCGTGAGCCGGTCATGGGCGCGATTCTGCTAGCCACGGTGGGATTCCTGGCAGTGCAGCTCCCCGTGGCTGCGCGCACGCTGCAGGGCGCGGGGCAGCAGCCCGCCACCAGTATCTCTGGATGGGTCGGGCTGGTTGCGACTCCAGAGCTGACGTTCACGCTGCTGCTCGTGGCGCTCTTGGGGCTGGGGCTCGAGGCGGTCCACCCGGGCAGCCTGGTCTTCGGCGGAGTCGGCGTGGCCGCGGGGATCCTGGCAGTGATCGGATTGGTCAACCAGCCCTTCGACTGGCTGGGGCTGCTCCTGGTGGCGATGGCGACGGCACTTCTGGTGACGGACACTTCGTTCCACAGCCACGGCGTGCTCGGGGTGGCGGCGATCCTGCTCGCGATCGCTGGAGGACTGGTTCTCTACGCCGGTGTTCCGGCGCGCAGCGATGTCAGCCTGGCCACCGAACTCGCGGTGCCCGTAGTCGCGGGTGGCATCTGGATCACCTTGAGCCGGAGGGCGCTGCGAGTTCGCCTCCTGCCCTTCGCCTCCAACACCCACGAGCTACTGGGGCTCACCGCCGTGATGCGTCAGCGCGCCGACCCCAAGGGGATCGCCGCGGTCGAGGGCGAGCTTTGGCGGGCCGAGGCACGTGGGGGGGGTGTGATCGAAGCCGGAACTGAGGTGGAGATACTGGCCCAGGATGGGCTTACCCTGATCGTCGAACCTCTGCCGCTGGGGTCGGCGGCGGCCGGACCGGGAGCGGATCGCAGCTCAAGCGCTGCCGTCGGTGGATCACGGAGGGTGACCTAGATGGGTACCGCAGGGATCGTGGTTCTGATAGTCGTGGTCGTGGTCGCGTTGACCATGTTTTCCACTGGCTTTCGAGTGATCAATGAGTACGAACGTGGAGTCGTGTTCCGGCTTGGCCGCCTCATCGACGTGAAGGGGCCAGGCCCAAGGCTGATCATCCCCTTCGGCATCGACCGTCTCCTCAAGATCGACCTTCGAATCAACGTCCACCAGGTGCCAGCGCAGGACATCATCACGCGGGATAACGTCACTGTGCGGGTCACGGCGGTCGTGTTCTTCCGGGTCGTCGACGCCCGAGATGCCTACGTCAAGGTCAACGACTATCGGGGCAGCATCTCCACCGCCGCGCAGACGACCCTGCGCTCGATCCTGGGTCAGTCCACGCTCGACGAACTGTTGAGCCAGCGGGACAAGGTCAACGCGGAGTTGCAGAACGTGATCGACGAGCAGACCGAGCCCTGGGGGGTAAAGGTGACCGCGGTGGAGGTGAAGGACGTAGACCTGCCCCAGTCCATGCAGCGGGCAATGGCCATGCAGGCGGAGGCTGAGCGGGAGAAGCGGGCCAAGATCATCCGCGCTGAGGGCGAGTTCCAGGCGGCTCAGCAACTCACCGACGCCGCCGCGGTGATCGCCCAGGAGCCGGCCACGTTGCAGTTGCGGTATCTGCAGACGCTGTCGGAGATCGGCACCGAGCAGAACACCGTGGTGGTCTTTCCCCTCCCGCTGGACCTGATCCAACCCTTCCTCGAGATCAGCGCCAGAGCCGATGGCCACAACGGCCACACCTCGCTGGCGCTGAAGGCGCTCAAGGACCGGGTGGCCCGACCGGCGGCAGCCAGGCCAGCCAAGCCGAAGTCGGAATAGCGCGCAACCAGCGGCTCGGCCAGATCCCAGGGGTGGGAGAGAGGTAGCGTGCGCTGCCTGCTGCTTGGGTCGGGTGAGTTTGAGTCCTGGGTTGCCGACGCCGAGCGGGCGGCCCTGGCCGGAGCCTCCGGGGACGGCACGGTGGCGGTGCTGGCCACGGCGAGCGCCCCCGAAGGCGAGGGGACATTCGAGCGTTGGAATCAGCTGGGCGCCGCCCACTACCGGGAGATGGGCGTGCCGGTCACGGTGCTGCGGGTTCGCGACCGTGATGACGCCTTCCGGAGCGAGTTCGCGCAGGCGGCGGGGCGCTGCAGTCTGGTGTTCTTCTCGGGCGGCGACCCGGAATATCTGGCCCGGACTCTCGAAGCCACCCCGCTCTGGGACGCCGTCGTCAGTTCCTTGGCCCGTGGCGCCAGCTATGGGGGCTGCAGCGCCGGGGCCATGGTCGTCGGAAGTCCTCGGCAACGCGGCAGCTCCCGTGGCCGCTTCCGCTACAGCGGCGGCCTGGGGCTCTTCCCTGAGGACGTCTTCGGAGTTCACTGGGACTCGCCCCTGATGCGGCTGATGCGGCCGCGGATGCTGCGTCGGGTGCCTCCCGGGTGCCGGCTCCTGGGCATCGCTGAACGAACGGCCATCCTCGCCCAGCCCGAGGGCTGGCGCGTCTTCGGGGCAGGCCGGGTGGAGCTCCGTTCGGATGGCGTGGGGCGCTGGTTCGGCCCGGGAGAGCTGATCCCAATTCAAACGCCCCCAAACCCACCCCCTGAACGGACTTAACGGTTTCACGTGGAACCGAGTGGCGCTCCTATACTCCCGACCATGTCCCGCCCCCACGTGATCGCCGTCTGCAACCAGAAGGGCGGGGTTGGCAAGACCACCACCGCCCTGAGCCTGGGCGCCGCCCTGACCGAGCGGGAACTCCGGGTGCTGCTGGTCGACTGCGACCCCCAGGGGAACGCCACCTCGGGGCTGGGGGTGCGACCGAGTGAGCTGGACCAGTCGATCTACGACGTGGTGGTCTTGGGCCGGCCACTGCTCGAAGTGGCTCTGCCCGTCGCCGACGTTCCCGGGCTGACCCTGGTCCCGTCCAATGTGGCCCTGGCCGGTTCGGAGCTGGAACTGGCGGAACTTCCGCTGCGCGAGTCGCGATTGCGCCTAGCTTTGGATGGCATCGATCAGTTCGACTACGTCCTCCTGGACACGCCGCCGTCGCTGGGCCTGCTGACGGTCAACTGCCTGGTGGCCGCCGACTCACTCTTGATCCCCCTTCAATGCGAGTACTACGCCCTGGAGGGCCTCTCGCTCCTGACCCAGACCCATGCCATGGTGCGCCAGAGCCTAAATCCCTCCCTGAGCCTGGCCGGCATCGTTTTGACGCTCTTCGACCCCCGGACGCTCCTCAGCGCCCAGGTGGTCTCGGAGGTCAGGCGGAGGTTCAGCGAGCAGACCTTCGATACCGTCATACCCCGCTCGGTGCGCCTCAGCGAGGCGCCCAGCCATGGTGTGCCCATCACCGTTTACGAGCCCAGCGGCAGGGCCGCGACTGCCTACCGAGCCCTCGCTGAGGAATTGCTGGCCCGCACCGCCCCGGTGGCGGCATGAGCAAGCGTCGTGGCCTTGGGAGAGGACTGGAGCAGCTGATTCCGACCGGCCCCTCGGACTTCAGCCCGCTCTCCGGCGGAGGTGGTGCGCGGGAGGTTCCGGTGGCTCTGATCGACCCCAATCCCGAGCAGCCCCGCTCGGCCTTCGACGAGGTCGCGCTCCGGGCCCTGGCCGAGTCGATTCAGGCATACGGAGTGCTCCAGCCCCTGGTGGTCGAAGCCCACGGCCCCCGCTTCCGCCTGGTGGCGGGCGAGCGGCGCCTCCGCGCCGCCCAGATGGCAGGCCTGGGCCGGATCCCCGCAGTCGTCCGCCCGGTGGGACCCGACCGCGAGAAGCTGGAGCTGGCGCTGGTGGAGAACCTGCAGCGGGCCGACCTGGCCGCGTTGGAAGAGGCCCGGGCCTTCAGCCGCCTCTGCGACGTATTCGGGCTGACCCAGGAGCAGGTTGCCCAGCGGGTGGGAAGGAGCCGCTCTGCGGTGACCAACACCATGCGCCTGCTGCAGGCGGCCCCCGCGGTGCAGCTGGCGATCCAGGCGGGACAGATCGCACCGGCGCACGGGCGGGCGCTGCTCGGCCTACCCGATCAGGCCGGCCAGGAGGGCCTGCTCCAGCGGGTTGTCGCCCAAAGTCTTTCGGTCCGCCAGACGGAGCAATTGGTCGCGGAGCAGGTCAGCAATGGTCGCGGTCAGCGCGGAGGCAAGGGGCGCAGGCGCCACCCTCCGGCGGACCCGGCCCTGGCCGCGGTGGAGGAGGCAGTGGCCCGCCATCTCAGCACCCGGGTCCGGGTGTCCCAGATCCCGAGCGGCCGAGGCAGGATCGTGATCGAGTTCTTCTCCTCAGAAGAGCTGAACGGCATCCTCGAGCGGATGGGCATCTCGCTCTAGTTCAGGAGAGCCCCGGCCCGATCCTATACTGCCGTCGTGCCAATCGACCCCGAGACGGCCCCCGAGCCAGGAGGGGACCGGATCGAGGAGGGGCGCGGGCGCCGACGATCGCTGCTGCGAGACCTGCTGGAGGTCGTCGTCCTCGCCGTTGTCATCTATCTGGTGATCGCGTTCGCCATCCTCCCGGTGCATGTCGAGGGCACCAGCATGTTCCCCGGGTTGCAGAACAACAACCTGCTGTTAGCGGAGAAAGTCTCGCTGTTCTTCGGCGAGCCTTCGCGTGGCGACATCGTCATCATCAAACCACCGATCTCCTCCAGCGACGACTTCATTAAGCGCGTCATTGGCCTGCCCGGAGAGTGGATTCGAATCGCCCCCGACAGCCATCACGTGGGGCACGTCTACATCAGTGAGACCAAGCCCGACTCGACGACCGGCGGCACCGAGCTGCGCGAGCCCTACATCAACGGCATCTGGCAAGATGAGGTGGAGTGCTGCACCGCCGCCGGCACCTTCTCGCCGCTGCTGCCGACCACGGGGAGGTGGCAGAAGATACCTGCGAAGCATTACTTCGTGATGGGAGACAATCGCAACTTTTCCGAGGATTCGCGCACGTTTGGGTGGGAGCCCAGCAGCGGGATCAAGGCGATCGCCATCGCTCGCTTCTGGCCCTTCGACGAGCTCGGGGGCGTGCCGGGCAAGCGTCCCAGCGACGGCGCCTGAACCCCAGCCCAAATCCCGCTCAGGGATAGATCCAGCGACTCCCTTCCCGATCCCAGCTCAGCAACTCCTCCGCACCGAAGAACAGGTCGATCTCCTGCTCCGCGCGGGGCGGGCTGTCGGAGCCGTGGATCACGTTTTGCCCGATATCTATGGCGAAATCGCCGCGAATGGTCCCCGGCGGAGCCGACGCCGGATTGGTGGGTCCCATCATCGACCGGACCATCGCCACCGCGTTGGGACCCTCCCAGACCATGGCCACAACCGGCGACGCGGTGATGAGATCGATCAGGGCGTCGAAGAACGGCCGGCCCTGGTGCTCGGCATAGTGTCGTTGGGCCAGCACCCGATCTACAGCAGCGAGCTTGAGCCCGACTAGGTGTAGTCCCCTTCTCTCCAAGCGACCTACGACTTCGCCGACCAAGCCACGCTGGACCCCGTCGGGTTTCACCAGAACCAAGGTTCTCTCCACGTCAACTCCTCTCAATCACAGCAGCGCATCAGCGCTCAAGCTCACGACCGATGGCGGCCTCCAAGCCCGCCGCGTCCACCCGCGGCCCGACCGCGGCCACCCGCCAGCCGCCCTGGGCGAAGAGGGTCTGGGCGGCATCCCGCACCGCCTCCGAGCTCACCCCACGCACGGCCCGGATCACCTCCGAAGGGGACATCACCGAGTCCATCAGCGCGGCCTGGTGGCCCAGGAACTCGGACAAGGCCCCGGTGCCCTCAAGCTGCAGTGCCAGGTGACCCTCGATCTGGTTCCTAGCCCGGCTCAGGTCTTCGGGTCCGATCGTCTCCTGAAGCAGCCGCCTCACCTGGCGCAGCGCGCCAGCGAGGGCCTGCTCCGTCTGATCGGGCCTTGTCGCCAGATAGATTCCGAATCCCCCAGAGTCACGGTAACGGGCGGCGAAGGAGTGGATGTCATAGGCCAGACCCTCTTTCTCTCGAATCTCGAGAAAGAGCCGGCTGCTCATCCCCTCACCAAGGATGGTGCTGAGCACGTCCAGGGCCCAGCGGTCGGGGGAGAGGTACGAGTGACAGCGCACGCCCACGAGCAGGTGAACCTGCTCTCCGGCCCGGCGGCGGACCCTGACTGCGGCCGGTGCCCGGGGCGGAGCGGGGGCTTGCCTCTTTGGCTGGCCTGGGCCCCCTGGCGACGAGCCTCGATCCCATCCCCGCTCGGCAAATGAGCGGCGCACGGCGGCCAGTGCCCGCTGTGGTGCAAAGGCACCCGCTACAACCACCACCATGCGCTCGGGCAGATAGTGGGAGGCGCGATAGGCACCCAGCTCCCCGGCCCCGATCCGTTCCAGCGAGGCCTGGGTGCCGACAGGATCGCGCGCAAGCGGGTGGCTGCCGTAGAGGAGGGAGTCGAAGAGCATGTGGACGAGGTCGCTGGGCTGGTCCCGGTACATGCGCAGCTCTTCCAGGACGACGTTCCGCTCTCGCTCGCTGTCCTGGCTCAGGAGCCTGGGGCAGAGGACCATGTCGAGCAGGAGCCCCAGCGCCAGCTCCAGATGGCGCTCCGGGACCCGGGCCCAGTAGCTGGTCAGCTCCTTGTCAGTGCTGGCGTTGAGCACGCCGCCAACGCCCTCAATCGACTGGGAGACGTCCCGGCTGGTGGGGAAACGCTCGGTCCCCTTGAAGACCATGTGCTCCAGGAAGTGGGAGATGCCGGCGAGGCGAGTGCTCTCCCAGCGCGATCCGACACGGATTAGGAGCGATACCGCCACCGAGGCCCGGCCCGCCAGCGGGGCGAGCAGCAGCTGGGCGCCATTGTCCAGGCGGTGGGTCTGCCATGCGGTTGGTTCGCCCACCCCTAGCCCTGCTCCGTGCGCTGCTGCAGCCGGGCCAGGGTGAGAGCGTAGTTCAGGTCCAGGGTGGCGGCGTTGCCGGCAATTCGGATCTCGTTGTCCACGTTGTCCTGACGCCACTCCACAACGAACGACTCGTAGCTGGTCTGGTCCAAGGATCGGATGGCGGTGAATGCGCGCACCTCCTGCCCCAAACGCCCTGTCGACACCGACTGCCATCCTTGGTCCTGGAGCTCCGAGCCCCGGTCCTGCAGGCCGCTGGAGGCGCCCCTGGCTGAGGCGTATGTGGTGGCGGAGCTGGCGATGACCACCGGGCCCACCACCTGCTGGGGACTGACCTCGCGGACGAAGGTGGCGACAAACCCGGCCACGCGTCCCTCACGTCGTTGCCTGCGCAGGCGGGAGGCACTCCCCCCTGCCGCCTGACTTTTGCTAATGGGACCCGTATTCCCAGTTCCCTTCTCGACCACGAAGCCGGAGTATGGCAACTGCGACAGGCTCAGCACCAGATGGCGAGGCTGCTGGTGGATGAGTGCGGTCGCGTCGCCGCAGCCAGCCAACGCCAGCGTCCCGCCGCCGGCGACGAGGCCGCAGCAGACGAATCGGCGGAACCGCGCCTTCAGCGCTGCAGTTCTCCCGCGGGGCTGATGACTACCCGTCTCTCGGCGTCCACTCCCACGCTCTGGGTCGCCACGCTGGGGTCGCCAGCGAGCGCCAGGTGGACGGCCCGACGCTCATAAGGCGGCATGGGCTCGAGGGTCGCCGGTCGACCGCTGCGGACGACCCCCGCCGCCAGACGCAAGGCCAACTGGGCAACGGCGTGCTCTCGCCGTTGGCGATAGCCGGCCACGTCGACGATCACCCTCGTCGCCTGGGCCTGGCTGGACCCGTCGCCCAGGGTCAGGTTGAGCACCGTCTGGAGCGCCCTCAGCGACTCCCCACGCCACCCGATCAGGACCCCCAGATCCATGCCCTCGACCTCAAGGATTACCGGATAGGACGTCTCCGCCCCGAGACCCGGGCTCGTGGGCTGTGGACGGACTTCGGCATCGATGTCCATCAGGCGCAGCAGGTGCTCGAGATTTCGCCGGCCCCGGCGCCCGACCTCCGGGAGGAGGCGGACCCGCACCCGGGCCCGGACCCCGGTGATGCGCTCTCCGGCGAGCGCCCTGCCTCCCTGGGAGATCACCTCGACCATCACCTCGTCGGGGTTCAGCCCACCGCTGCGGCAGGCCTCGGCCGTCGCCTCGGCCACGGTCTCCCCCTCGCCCTCGACTGGTCCCGAGTCAGTCTCCATCGCGCCTCATCTTCGTCGCCCTCGCTCCCGACGGCGCTGCCGGCGTGCCGCTGACTTCGGGGCCGGCCGCTGGCCGTTGCCGGTGGCCGCACCGCGACCGTTGCTGGTCGCCGTGCCCCGGCCATTGCTGTAGGCGGGGGCCGGCGCGCCGGGGATGTCGCCCAGCGGCGAGTTCCGCGGATGCCATCCGGCTCCGGGGAACCAGGGGGGAACTTTGAGCCCGCCCCAACCCATCATGAAGAAGATCTGGGCCACCATCACCGCGCTCTGGGTGATCCAGTAGAGCCCGATGCCCTGGTTGAAGTTGAGCGCGAAGAATGCGATCACGATCGGCATGATGTAGGTGGTCTGGGACATGACCTTGTACATCTGCCGCTCCTGGTCGGTCATGTCCGGCCGAGCGGGCTGGACCATCATCTTCGACTGGGCGAACGTGAAAATCCCGGCCAGGATGGGCACGATGACCAGGGTCGGATGGCTCAGCAGCCCCGCCTTGAGCGCGGTGTCCTCCAGGTTGGGAATCCAGAGGAATCCCGTCTGCCCGTGCAGCGTGTGGCTCAACTTGTTGATCGAGCCGAACAGCGCGTAGATGAAGGGCATCTGGATCAGCAGCGGCAAGCACCCAGACAGCTGGCTCAGCGGGTTGATCTGGTGGCGCTTGTAGAGCGCCATGGTCTCCTGCTGCAGCCGGGGCCGGTCCTTCTTGTACTTGGCCTGGAGCTCGCGCAGTTCTGGCCCCATCCTGCGCTGGTTGGCCTGCACCTTCCACTGGGTGCGGATCTGCCAGCGGAACAACGGGAAGAGACAGCCCCGGATGATCAGGGTCAGCACCACGACGGCAACGCCGAACGCACCAATCAGGTCGGTGGGACTGAACCCCCGGAAGACATGGTCGAGGAATTGCAGGACCACAGCCATGGGGGTGAGCAGGAGGTAGAAGAAGATCTGCTCGAAGGTATTGGTGGGGGGCGGCCAGGCCGGGTTGTGGAAGGTGAGGAGTTCAGTCCCCATGGGCCAACGCCTCTGGCAGGGGAACCGGATCATAGCCGCCGGTGTGGAACGGGTTGCAACGGAGGACCCGGCGAATGCCCATCCACCAACCGCGGCGGACACCGTACAGCTGGATCGCCTGGTAGGTGTAGTGGGAGCAACTCGGCTCGTAGCGGCAGGCCGAGATCAGGCCGAACACGGGGCTGAGCAGCATCTGGTAGCCCACGATGAACCAGAGCGAGGCCTTTCTCACCAGGAAACTCGGGCGCGCTGCAGGACCCTGGTCAGCGACTGCCAGAGCTCCGGCGCCGTTGAGCCCAGGGCCGAACGTCGGGGCAGCAGTACGACATCGAAGCCGCCGAGGTCGGGCAGAGCCTGTCGTGCATCGGCCCGCAGCCGCCGCCGAATCCGGTTGCGCACCACCGCTCCGCCCAGCCGCCGCGGGACGACGATGCCCACGCGCGGGTACCCCAGGCAGTTGGCGCGCACCTGCACTCCCAGTCGATCGTCGCCGGCACCCTGGCGCTCGCCTCGCACTGCTCGGAACTCGGCAGTGCGGCGGAGCCGGTGCTTCGACTTCACCGCACCCGCGCGGGAGTCAAGCGCCAGCGCCCCTTGCGGCGTCGGCGCTTGAGGACGCGGACCCCCCCAGGGGTGGCCATTCGGGCACGGAATCCGTGCACCTTCCTCCGGTAGCGCTTCTTGGGCTGGTAGGTTCTCTTGATCTCTTATTCCTCGGCAGACTCGCCCGGGGCCCGTCCGGCGCCACCCCGCCGAATCCCCCCGGAGCCGGGGGGCGGCTCCCGCGGCAAGCCGGGCTGAGGATATCAGAGCCAGCCAACTGACTCGGCCTCAGGCCTCGATCTCCAGCCTCCCACCCCGGGCCCGCTCCGACCCCGGGGGGATTCGGCGGTGAGCCACCGCCGGGCCCCCCTGACCGCCTGCGCGCGCCCACCGTGCGGACGAGCCGCATGACTCTCCACCGTGCGCGAACGCGTGTCCGCTTCCACCGCCGCCGCACACTCGCCTGAAGTCGCCAAAAGCTGAGCAAGAGATGGTCTTTTGAGCCTGCCGGCAGAGGCAAACAGATGCACCGATGCACTCGCTCTTCCAACACGTTCGCTGCCACGTCGCGAACGCTGCATTGCACCATTGCGTGGAGTCGGGGGCGGTGTTACCATCCGGGAGCGACCGCAGGGGTGGGCCAGACCCGTTCCGAGTAGAACTTCTCCACAGGGCGAAACTACCCCTCAGGTGGGTTTTCCACTCCTGTGCAGAAGGTGTGAATTGAGCTTCATTCAGTGCGCCCCCCATTCTCGGCGGCACGGACTTTGAGCATCTCCACCGACCAGCTCTGGTCGGCGGCCCAAGAGGAACTCCGCTTCCAGGTCAGCCGTCCCGGGTACGAGGCCTGGCTGAAGAACGCCCGCCTCGTGGACTTCGATCCTGACCAGCCGCGGGCCGTGATCGGGGTGCCCACCCCGCTGGCCCGGGACTGGGTCAGCGAGCGCTACGCAGCGGTGATCCGGGAGACCCTCTCCGCCATTCTCAACTGTGAGGTGCAGATCGACTTCGCGGTGCAGATCGCCGCCGATGGCCCGCGCCCGACCCTCGAAAGTGACGCCAAGCTGGCGACCTCAACCGGTGAGGAGCGCCCAGTCAAGGTCCCTGGACTGAATCAGCGCTACACATTCAGCGCCTTCGTCGACGGCAACAACTCCCGCTTTGCCTACGCTGCCTGCCGCGCGGTGGCGGATTCCCCAAGCCGGGCCTACAACCCGCTTTTCCTCTATGGAGGGGTGGGCTTGGGCAAGACCCACCTCATGCACGCGGTGGGCCACGCCGTCTGGCAGAACCACGGGCTGCGGGTCGCGTACGTCAGCTCCGAGAGCTTCGTGAACCAGGTGATCACCTCGATCCAAGAGAACCGCATGGCTCAGTTCCGGGCCCGCTACCGGACGGTGGACGTGCTCCTGATCGACGACATCCAGTTCCTGGCGGGGAAGGACCGCACCCAGGAGGAGTTCTTCCACACCTTCAACGCGCTCCAAGAGGAGAACCGTCAGATCGTCATCAGCAGCGACCGCCCCCCGAGGGAGATCCCCACGCTCGAGGACAGGCTCCGGACCCGCTTCGAAGGAGGTCTGATGGCCGACGTCCAGCCACCTGACTTCGAGACCCGCATGGCGATTCTGCGCAGCAAGTTGGCCCCGGGAGAGAGCCCGCTCAGCGAGGAGGTCCTCTCCTTCATCGCGTTCAAGATCCAGAAGAACATCCGAGAGCTGGAGGGAGCCTTGATCCGGGTGCTGGCCCACGCTTCGATCTCGGGCGGCCAGAGCCCCTCGCTGCCGGAGGTCTCGGAGATCCTCCGCGACATCCTCCCGTCGGCCAACTCCAAGCCGCTGTCAGTTGAGTTCGTCCAGCAGGTCGTCGCCGACTACTACGGCATCTCGACCGACGAGATGCGGGGCAAGCGGCGTGACAAGCACATCGTCTTCCCGAGGCAGGTGGCCATGTACCTCATCCGTGAGGAGATCGCCATGAGCCTGCCGGCGATTGGACAGATGTTCTCCGGGCGTGACCACACGACCGTGCTCCACTCTTACGAGAAGATCGCCAACGAGGCCAAGGAGGACGCGCGGGTGGCGGAGGACCTGGCCCGTCTTCGCGAACTCCTGCGCTCTCGTTAGCCACGACGCACACCTTTTCCAGTGTCCCGGTCGAAATCCGGGTCCGGCCTGTGGCTAAGCGGCTGTCCACCCCTTGGACCAGGCTCCGGACCCTGGGCGGCTCGACTTTCGCACCGGATATCCAACCTCTGGCCGACTTCGCCGGAAGTCGATTTCCACGGCAAGCACTGCCCTACTATGACTACGGACTTATAACTACAACCCACGAGGCGAGACCCGGTGTGGAAAGCGTCACCGCTCAGCCTTTGAAACCACGGAGGCATCCACAGTGAAGTGCACCATCTCACCCCAGCAGCTAGGGGCGGGGCTGGCCGCGGTGGGCCGAGCCGTCTCCAGCCGGGTGACTCTGCCGATCCTGAACAACATCCTGGTTTCGGTTAAGGACGGCTCCATGGAGTTGACCGCGACCAATCTCGACCTGACGATTCATCACACGCTGGCCGCCTCGGTGGAGGTGGCGGGGGCGGTCACGGTGCCGGCACGGGTGCTTGCTGAATTTGTCGGGGCGCTCCCGGAGGAGCCGCTCCACTGGGACCTCGACGCCGTCCACCAGACCGTGAGCCTGAAGAGCGGCCGCTTCGATGCCCATGTCAAGGGGGTCGACGCGAGCGAGTTCCCGCCTGTTCCCGAGGTGGCCGATGGAGACACGCTTGAACTCGAGCCCCAGACCCTGCTGGCGGCCATCGACCAGACCGTGATCGCGGCCAGCTCCGACGAGGGAAGGCCGGTCTACACCGGGGTCCTGACCGAGATTGTGGGGCCTGAGGTGACCATGGTCGCCACCGACGGACATCGCCTGGCGATCAAGGTGGTGCGCGCCGCCGAAGGCGGGGGGGGCCCTGAGCGGATCGGGGTCATAGTCCCGGCCCGAGCGCTGGCGGAGCTGGCCCGGCTGCTGCGGCCGATCGCGGCCAGCCCGGCCAGCGTCAGCCTGACCATCTCCGGGTCAAGGGCCCAGGTGAAGTTCCAGCTGCCCGGCTACGAGCTGACCGCCCGCCTGATCGACGGAGTCTATCCCAGCTACGTGAAGGTGATCCCGACCAGCTCTCAGACCAGGGTGCGCGCCGCCACCGAGGAGCTGAGGCGCACGACCAGGGTGGTGTCTCTCTTCGCTCGTGATGCCGCCAATGTGCTCAAGATCCGCTGCGAGCCGGATCAGCTCGTGCTCTCGGCCAACACCAACGAGGTCGGCGACAACGTGGCCGAGATGGGGGCCACGGTGGAGGGAGACTCTATGGGCATCGCGTTCAACGCCCGCTATGTCGCCGACGTCCTCAACCTGTTGGACTCGCCCGAGGTGGAGTTGGTTCTGAACGGGCCGCTGCAGCCGGGCATGGTGCGCGCTCCCGGCGACGACAGCTATCGGTACGTGATCATGCCGGTCAGGGTGGCGATCTGACCTCAATCCGATCCTGAGCGGTGTACCTGTCCCGTCTGCGCCTGCTGGCGTTTCGGATCTACCGCGAGGCCGCGGTCGAGCTGCGGCCGGGAGTCAACCTGGTTCTGGGGCGCAACGGCCAGGGCAAGACCAGCCTGGTGGAAGCGGTGGCCACGCTGGCCCTGACCACGTCACCGCGCTCGGCGACCCTGGCGGAGTGCGCGTCCTGGGGCGAGACCAGGATGGGGGTAGCGGCCAGCCTGACCGACCGCCAGGGCGAGGTGTCGCTGGAGATCAAGGCGGAGGTCTCCCCGCGGAGCGGGCGCTGGGGCCGACGGCTGCGGGTGGGCGGTGAACGGGTGGGGAGCCGAGAGCTGCTGGGCCGGTTCCGGGTGGTCCTGTTCTGGCCCGAGGACCTGTTCTTGATCAAGGGCGGGGCCGAGTCCAGGCGGCGGATGTTGGACGTGGTCCTGAGTCAGCTCGTCCCCGGCTACGCCGAGTCCGCCGTGAGATACCGGCGCACCGTGGAACAGCGAAGCGTGCAGTTGCGTCGGGTCCGAGAGGGGGCCGCGGTGGCGAGCGAGTTGGCTCCCTGGGACCGGGCCCTGGTGGAGCACGGGGCGGTCCTGATCGGGGCCAGGGCCCGCTACCTCGATTCGATCCAGCCCGCGGCCGCCCAGGCCATGGCGGAGATCGGCGAGCCGGGGGAGGATCTCACCCTCAGCTACCGCCCCGGGTTGAGGGGGGCGGTGGCGGAACGTGAGGAGGATCTCAAAGGCTGCCTCTGGCGGGCGCTGGCGGCGTCCGCCAGAGAGGAGATCCTACGGGGGCACTGCCTGGTAGGTCCCCACCGGGATGATTTCGAGGTCCTTCTGCGGGGCCGTCCCGCGCGGCAGTTTGCCTCCCAGGGCCAGCAACGCAGCTGCGTCCTGGCCCTGAAGGTGGCGGAGGTGGGCCAGCACCGGAGTTCTGGCGGCGAGGCGCCGCTCCTGCTCCTGGACGACGTTCTCTCGGAGCTGGACCAGGACCGCCGCGGCCGGCTGTGGCGGATGATTACCGACGAGGGGGCGGTGGAGCAGACGGTAGTCACCGCCACCGAGGACCCGCGCGTGGGCGGCGACCTGGCCCAGGTGCTTCAGGTTGACCAGGGCAGGGTGGCGCCGGCTCGGCTCCAACCCGCGCGGGCCGGGTGATGGAGGGGATATCCGAGATACTGCCGCGAGCCCTGCGCCGCCTCGGGGGGACCAAGCAGGTGCGCCAGGCCCAGGTCCAGTCGGCGTTTGCCGCCGCCTGTGGCGAGTACATTCGGCCCCACGCTAGGGTGATAGCGGTAGAGGGGTCAGCGATCGTGGTCGCCTGTGCCCACCCGGCCATCGCCCATCAGCTCCAGATCGAGTCGGCCGCCATCCTCGAGAGTGTCAACCACCGGGTCGGGGGAAGGGCCCTCCGGCGGCTGCGCTTCCTTGCGGAGGCGGGCTCACCCAGTCTGGCGAAGGGCTCGGGAGCAGACTGAGCACAACCCCCGCGGCGTCCCAGGCGGCGCTGGGCCGTGACCAGGCACGGGCCCCCCGACGCAACTCCGGGAGCAGGGGATCCTCCGGGCGGCAGAGGCGTGCCAGGAGCCTCAGCAGGGCGCGACGCCCACGGACCTCGACCGCCGCCCCGTGGCGGGCGAGGGCCCGCCCGTTCTCCGACTCCTGACCGGGAAGCTCGCCGGCGACCAGGATGGCGAGGCCGGCCGCGGCAGCTTCGGCCAGAGTGCTGGGACCCGCCTTGCCCAGGTAGACATCGGCGGCGCGGATCCAGGGAGTGAGGGAGCGCTGGTACCCCAGCACGAGCGTGGGCACGGACAGCGGCTTCCGGCGCAGCCGCTGCTGGAGTCGGCGGTTATGGCCGCAGGCAACCACCAGCTGCAGCTGCGGCCGTCCTCGGTCCACCCACCGGAGCAGGCGCCCGATCGGTCCGGCTCCCTCCGCCCCCCCGCCGACGAGAATCACGGGAGGGCGCTCCTCCAGGCCCAGGGCGAGACGGAGATCGCGCCGGCGGGCCAGGTCCAGCGGGCCGGCCGCCAGGTCGGGGTCGATCGGGAGCCCTGTCTCCCAGACCAAGTGCGGCGCAAGTCCACGCTCGACGCTCCAGCGGGTCGCCTCGGGGGTAGCGGTTATGAGCGCGTCCGGGCGGGCGGCAAGCCACGACGGGTGGCCCCCAACCAGGTCGGTCATGACCGTGACCAGGCGGGGGTTTCCATCACCGCTCCTCGCTGCCCGGCTCACCGTCTGCCCCAGGAGGGGATGGCAGACCACCACCACGGCCGCGCCCCGCTCGCGCGTGCGCCGGTCGATGGCCGGGCCCAGCTGCCCCCAGAGGTAGTGGTGCATGGCAGTGACGGCGGCGGGGCGACTGAAGCCGCGGAAGACCAGGCCCCACAGAGACGGCGAAGTCCGCACCAGGGTCCCGTAGGAGCGGGCCAGGGCGCGCGCGCCGCCGCCAATGGGTAGTCGCAGGGGGTCGTCGATGGCGACCGAGACCATGCCTCGTGAGCGGAGCCGCAAGGCTTGGGCCAGCGCCTGCGAGGCTCGCCAGTGCCCACCCCCTGTGG
The DNA here is from genome assembly GCA_050734425.1 of Candidatus Dormibacteria bacterium. Taxonomy (GTDB): domain Bacteria; phylum Chloroflexota; class Dormibacteria; order Aeolococcales; family Bog-877; genus Bog-877. Next base: position 10,241 of record JBOHUL010000125.1, on the reverse strand, counting down.
CGGTGGCCCAGATCTGGACCCCCGCTCTCTCAGGTGTGCTCAACCCGGCTTCGGCCCTCCTGGGAAAGTCGCCCCCAAGAAGCGATGGTAGAGTCAACTCGTCGGTCTCGGCTGTCGCCCGCGGACGCAAGCGGGTCGGATTTCTGGTGGAGCAAGCATCAGCGCCTCATGTCCGGCGCCCTCGGGGGCGCCAAAACAGCTGAATCCCGGCGGTCGCGGCCTCCGGGTCGAGGAGGTCAGCACCACTGAGGGGCTGGGGCGGCTGGAGCCGACATGGCGTGAGATCGAGGCACGTGTGTCTCAGATCAACCCCTTCCTCTCGTGGGACTGGCAGTGGACCTGGTGGCAGTCCTTCGCCCCTGGGCACCGGCTCCACTGCTTGGTCGTCTCGCAAGGAGACCGGCCTGTGGCGGTGGTCCCACTGGAGGAGTCGGAGGCTCGTCCGGGGGTCTGGGCCCTTGGCGGCGGGACGGACCTCTCTGACCACCTCGGGTACCTAACTCTGGATGGGCTGGAGCTGGAGGTGGCGGCGGCGGTGTTGGAGGCGCTCTTCCACGACTCCGGGGGTGAGCGGCCGGCCGAGTTGGACCTGCACTACCTTCCGGGCGGCGCTCCGACCCTGGAGGCACTGCGCCAGGCCGCCGAGGCGGCTGAGCTCAAGTCCGAGCTGGCGCAGGAGGAGGTGAGCCCCCGGGTGGAGTTGCCGTCCAGCTTCGACGACTTCGTCGCCGCCAGTCTCGGCAAACGAGACCGCCACGAACTGCGGCGCAAGCTTCGTCGCCTGAGCCAGGAGCGGCCGGGCTGGCGGCTGATCTCCCATGACGAAATGGGTCTCGAGCCAGCCCTGGATCACTTCTTCCCCCTGCTGAAGGCCAGCGGTGCGCACAAGGTGCAGTTCCTCACCGACGAGGTGGCGGGTTTCATCCGCGCAGTCTGCCGGCGGCTGGATCAGCGTGGCTGGCTCCGGCTGCAATTCCTCGAGATCCAGGGTCAGCTGGCGGCAACTACTTTGGGCTTCACGGTGGACCGGACCTGGAACCTGTACAACTCGGGCTATCTGCCCGAGCTGGGGGCGCTCTCACCCGGCCTGATCTGCGTCGCCGAGGGAATCCGCGCAGCCATCGCCGAGGGGTGCTTGGTCGCCGACTTTCTGCGCGGCAACGAGCCCTACAAGTACCACCTGGGGGCGGAGGATCGACCGCTCTGGCGGCTGCGGCTGGCCGCTCCCCGTGACGCCGGGACGTGGGCGGGATGACCGGCCCCAGCCCGGCGCTCGGCTCCGGTCAGATGGAGACCATCGCCTTCCTCAGCCTCCACGCCTCACCCCTGGCCCGCCTTGGGCAGCGGGAGAACGGCGGGCTGAATGTCTATGTCCGTTCGGTCTGCGAGGAGCTCGGCGCCCGCGGCGTCTACACCGACGTCTTCGTCCGCCGCACAGATCCCGACACCCAAGCCGAGCAGGTGATGGGGCCGAGGAGCCGGGTGATCTATATCGACGCCGGCCCCGCGCGAAGGCTGCCGAAGCCCCAGCTGGCCCAGACCCGGGACGCCTACCTGGAGGGGGTGCGGCGGTTCATGGTCCGGTCGGGGCGGCGCTATCTGGCAATCCACAGCCACTACTGGCTCACGGTCGACGTAGGCGCTGCACTGGCGCGGCAGCTGCACCTTCCCTGGCTCCACACGGCTCACACCCTGGCTGCGGTCAAGGGTGAGTACGGCTTCGATGGTGACGGCCCCCAGCGGCTGCTGGCCGAGCGGCGGGCGGTCACGGCCGGCGCCCGGCTGGTGGCCAACACCGGAGGCGAGGCCCACGGCCTGCGCCGCCTCTACGGGGCGTCGGCGGGCCAGGTGATGGTGGCCCCCCCCGGAGTCGACGTGGTCCGCTTCCAGCCCCGGGATCCCTCGCGGCTTCGGCGGCGGTTGAAGCTGGAGGGTCGACGGGTGGTGCTCTTCGCCGGCCGGCTGGAGCCGCTCAAGGGGCCGGACACGGTTCTCGACGCTTTCGCCGAACTGGTGCGCCGGAGCGACTCTCGGGACCGGCTGCGGCTGCTATACGTGGGGGACGTCAGCAGTGACGGAGCCCGTGTGGACCAGCGCCATGAGCTGGAGGAGCGCGCACTCGCACTGGGGCTGCGAGACCGGGTGTGCTTCCTCGGGGCGCGGCCCCAGGACCGCCTGGCCCTCCTCTACTGCCTGGCCGACGTCGTCGTGGTGCCCTCGCACACGGAGTCCTTCGGGTTGGTGGCGCTGGAGGCCCAGGCTTGTGGCACCCCGGTGGTTGCCGCCTCGGTGGGCGGCCTTCGGGAGGTCATAACCGACGGCCGGACCGGGTACCTGGTGGAGGGCCACGACCCCGCCTGCTATGCCGACGCCATCGCCCGAGTCCTCGACGCCTCGCCGGCGGCGGACCGGGCGATGCGCGAGGCCGCCCGGCGCCGGGCCCAGAACTTCACCTGGGAGTGGACGGTGGATCTGCTGCTGCCGGAGTACGGTCTGCCGGCGGGGCTGGCCACCGCCGCCGGGGAGGAGGCCTGAGGGCCAGAACTACTTGGCTCAGCCGCCCACGAACTGCGGCGGCCCGGCGTCTAGCGGCTGCCGGGACGAGAAGTCGGTGAGCGGTTCCAACCCGGTGCCGTCGTCGTTGGCCAAGTAGATCTGGACGAAGCCGTGGGCTTTGACGCTGAACGCGACTTGGCGGGCGGGTACGGCCGCCGCCGCTGCCAGCGGCCGGTTGCCCCCCAGCGCGGCCACGATGACCGAGGCCGTGCGGGTTGTGGTGGAGACGGACTCCAACTCCCCCGAGGGGGTCTGGACCAAGACCGTGTCCAGGCTCAGGAAGGCGATGGGCCGACCCACCCGGCTCGCGACCAGGCTGACCGGGGAGCCGGTGTCGACAGGGCGGTAGATCCAGAGGGCGGCAGCGGCGGGGCCGGCCATGGAGAAGGCGAGCGTGCTGCCCTGCGGTCCCCAGACCGGATCGTCCTCGGCGTCGCTGGCCGCCGCGGCCGCCGGCAGGAAGGTGATCGCGCGGAGCCCGGGGCTGAGCAGCGCCACCCGGCTGGCACCGGTGCTCGGCGTCGCCACCGCCGCTACCACCTGTCCATCGGGCCGCCACGAGAGGGGACCGCGCAGGGTGGGGGAGCTGGCCAGGGTCACGGTGGTGGCGGAGGCGACGGTGAAGACCCGCAGGGCTCCGCCGACCACGAACGCCAGACGCTGGCCGTCGGGGCTCCAGGCTGCCGTGCTGGCGCTCACGCTGCCGAGGACGGTGGTCGACTTCCCGGAGGCCAGGTCGACAACCTGGATCGACTGGCCCCCGGTCAGCTCCAGCGCGAGACGGGCGCCATCCGGCGAGGGCCAGCTGTCCAGGTAGTGGCTGCCGGCGGGCGCGGTCGCCAGCACCCGCAGCCCGGGTGGGTCTCCTGAATTGGCCTCCGGTGACGCCGCCAGCACCTCGCTGTAGGCCCCGGGGGTGGGGCCGGCCGGGAAGACCACGGTGGTGGTACTGCCCAGGGGGCCCACGGTGAAGTGGATGCGCGTCGCACGCTTGATGTGGTTGCCGTCGGTGTCCAGTGCGTACCGGGAGATCCCGAGGGTGCCCGCCACCCCGGGGGTCAGGGGCCGGTATGGTTCGATGAGGAAGCGCCCGGGGACCGTGGTGCTCTGGGCCAGCTGGTAGCCGCCGACGGGGGCCGGGCTCAGCGTGATGGCCCGCCGCACCGTGACCGGGTTCATCTCCCGGCTGAAGTTGATCGAGATGGGCTGGTCAGGGCCGACGGTGCCGCCGTTGCCGGGCGAGGTGGACGAGACCTCGGGACCACCCTCGGTGGAGAACTCCCAGGAGTGGGAGAGGGGGTTGGTTGACCCGTCGCTGGCCCGGATCCCCCCCCGGATGGCGACCCGGTAGGTGGTGAGGGTCTTCCAGGGGTGGCCGGGGTGGACGAGGGTCATCACCTTGGGGCTGCGCCAGACGAAGTGGCAGCCAGTGGGGCGGCCGGCGGCGGCGGCGGCGATGAGGCAGTCGGGCGGGAGGCGGTTCTTCCTGGTCCGGACGTAGAGGCGGTTCTCCACCGAGCGCTGATCCATGGCCGTGTTGAAGGTGACCACCAGGGGGTCGTTGGTGTGGACGGCGCCCTGGCTGGGGGCGGGGGAGACGTCGGTCAGCTGTGGCGGCGAAGTCGGCCCGCAGCCTGCCGCCAAGAGCGAGGCGGACAGAGCCAGAATCGGTAGCAGCACGCGAGCCGGCTGCCGGAGGAGGGGGCCCCGCCCCTGGGACGGCTGGGCTCTGGAACTCAGGCGATCTCCGCCAGGTCGATGGGCGACAGCGGTGCCGCCGGCGAGCTGACCACGTCGATGCAGGCTTCACGGTCGGCGCACGCGTTGGCGGCGGCCTCGGCTCCCTCGCTCAACTCTCGGCTGTCGGAGCTGTAGCTGCCCTTGGCCCGGCCCTCGCTGAGCACGACCACTGCGACCGAGTCCTTCCCGGAGGAGACTAGGATGCCTCCGTTTAGGGCTTGCTCCTCCAGGTAGCCGACCAGGGCCTCGAAGTCCACGATCCGCGAGGGGAGGTGGTAGAAGCGGGTCGCCCCCACCACCAGCCCGCTCACCGACTCCACCAACTGGGAGGGCACCTCGACTGCGTCGATCAGTCCGTCCCCGGCGGCGACGGTCCGCACGAGCTCCTGGAGCGCCACCTTGTGGCGGCGGTAGCCGCCACCACCACGCTGCTGCGCCTGGACGATCGCTCCATCGCGGAACATGATGTGGCCGACGCTCTGGCCCTCCTTCTCCCCGGTGATGCTGATGTATCCCGAGAAGCCGTCCTGTGAAAGGGTCCGCAAGAGCATGGGGAAGTTCAGGAAGCTCGCCTTTAGCCCGCCGTGGAGAATCGAACCCGCCGGCAGCGGGATCAGCAGCGACAACTGGTGGGGCGTCGCTCCGGGTACCGGCCGCGCTCCGGCGGCGCTGGGCCGGCTCCCCGCCGGGGCCGGAGCCTTAGCGGCTCCCTGGGCGCTTTGTCTGGGGACACTCCCGCTCAGCTGCTCGCCGGGGGACCAACCCCCCGTCGCCAGGACAGCCCGGCCCACGCCCAAGACGTTGCCGCCGCCCGGGCGATTGGCCTGCGCCGAAGCCGCGGCCGGTTGGGGCGTGGCCCGCCGCGGCACCCGCAAGGGCGCCTCCGCCCGACCGGGGGTCGGCAGTGGTGCCCTGGGCGCCTGGAAGGCCGGGATCTCGGCTGGCTCCTCCACCTCGGCGTCGATCTCCGCCGCGGCGACCGTATCCAGCCAGTCCACGTCGTCACCCTCAGACTCCTCTTCGGGTGCCGGCTTGGCGGGGGCCGGGATGGCCCGGTGGGCGGTCACGTTGACCTTGACCTCGGGCGCCCGGGACCGGGCCTCGCGGCTACGGCGCCACTGTGCCAGCAGATCCTCGGTTGAGCTGTTGACCGTCTCCTCGGGAGGCAGCTTGGCCCTGGGGTTGAAGTTGTACTGACCGTCGTCCCAGCCGAGAGCGTCGATCACGGCCGGCTCGCCCTCGCCGGACCCGCCGCTGGCGTGGAAGAGGTGGCCGAAGAGGAAGTGGAGCGAACACTGGCTGCCGTTGTTGGCCAGCGAGAGGGTGCCGGTCGCCCTCTCCTGCTGCATGGTCTGAAGCAACTCGGCGACTGTGCTAGGCCTTAGGGTCCCTTGATTTTGCATGATGCCGAGCAGCTCCAATCAGGCGTTCTCAAAGCGAGTTCGAGATAGCCCTCCCCACTTGCGCTGGCCGCGATACTAGCATAGGTCAAGCCTCAGTCCGTGAGCTGGCCGCAACTCGCGACCGGGGGCGCTGCCAGAATGCCGAGCTGATGCCACGCCCCCAACCGGCCAGCTGGGACGCCCAGCTCAGGAAGTGGCCCGGGGCCAACCTGCTCCAGTCCTGGGGCTGGGCTGAGGTCCAGGCCCGGGCCGGCTGGCGGGTGTACCGGCTGCAGGTGCCAACCGCCGCGGGGCCGCTCCCGGTCTCGGCCCAGGTGGGCGACACGGTCCTTCCGGGATTGAGCCGGATCTATGTCCCCCGGGGCCCGGTGTCGCCGCCCGACGACCTCGTGGCCTTCGGGCTGGTGCTGGAGCAGCTCCTGGCCCTGGGACGGAGGACCGGGGCCCGCCTGCTGGAGATCGAGGTCCCGTGGGCCGCCGCGGAGCTGCCCCCCGACCATCCCTGGCTGGCCTGGTCCCCGGCAGAGCCGCGGCAGCCCAGGGCGACGCTGACGGTGGATCTGGCCCCGGAGCCGGACGCGATCCTGGCCTCCTTCCACCCCAAGTGCCGCTACAACGTCCGGCTGGCGCAGCGCCGCGGGGTGCTGGTCGACGGTGCGGCGGGCCTTGCCGAGCTGGCGGCCTGCGTCCGCGCCACCGAGCTCCGGCAGCGGATCCACCTCCCCAGCCAGAGCCATCTGGCGGTGGTGCTGGAGCAGCTGGGCGAGCAGGCGCGGGTCTTCGCCGCGCGGGTCGGGGACACGGTGGTGGCGGCGATCCTGGTGGCGATCTTCGGCGACCAGGCGATCTACCTGTACGGAGGGGCCACCGGCCGCCACCGCGAGCTGATGCCCAACCATTTGCTGCACTGGCAGGCGATGCTGTGGGCCCGCGGCCGGGGCTGTCGCGGGTACGATCTCTGGGGGATTCCCGAGACCGACGATCCCCGGCACCCCTGGCATGGGCTGGCGCAGTTCAAGCGGGGTTTCGGAGGTGTGGAGGCTCACTATGCGGGAGCCAGGTCCAAGCGGCTGCGCTTGGGGGGAGGGGTGTTGCTGACCCTGGCCGACGCGGCCAGGCGACGGGCCAGGACCCGAGGGCGGGCATGACGAATGAGGCAGGCCGCGCCGGCGACCGGGTCGAGCGGGGCTACTTTCCCACCTACGAGGAGTTGGCGGCGGCGCTGCTGGACGGTCTGGAGCAGGTTCCGCTGGTGGTTCACGAGGTGGGTCATGAGCATGAGCCAAGCACCGGCGAGCGCACCTTCCACGCCCAGGTGCGCCTCCCCGCCAGCGAGTCCCCCCATCGCTATGCGGCGACGGTCCACTTCCACTGGGACGCGCTCCTGACCTACGTCGGCACGTACGGCCCCGGGGCCGACTGCGAGCTCTACCACGAGGCGGACGAGTCCTGCTCCCACCAGGGCCGGGTGCCTCGTCCCTTCGTCGAGATCGTGGCCGAGTTCGACCTGGGCGATGGTGAATACCGGCTCCACAACCTGGACGAGGTCCCGTCGTGGATCGCCACCGTGGACGGCCTCCTCGCTAGGGCGGTGCCCGATCAGGAGGGTCGGACGGTGCGGGTGGGCCTGAACGTCCGCGACGGTGACGTCTTTGTGGACCGCTTTCACGCCGAGCAGGCGTGGTACTTGGAGCTGAGCCAGCCGCCGGAGCTGCTCCCCATCTGCAGGGTCATTGGCACCACCCTGCAGGCGACCCCGGCGCTGGCGGACCGGCTGCCCCTCTAACCGGTCCCCGGCCCGCTCCGGCCCACTTCCGAGAGCCCCCAGCTCCCGTGCAGGAGCCCACGCGCCGCCTCCCGTAGCGGTGGGCCGCCGGGGACCACGGCCCAGTTGGGGGCCAGCAGCGCCGAGCCCAGCAGCAGGTAGGGCCGCTTGAGCAGCGCCGGATGGGGCACCACCCAGTCCGGCTCAGACCAGGTCTCGCCCTCGATCAGGATCACGTCAAGGTCCAGGGTCCGGGGACCGCCGCGCAACGTCCGCCGCCGTCCTGCCCGCTCCTCCACCGATCGAGTCAGCTCCAGCCACTCCCGGCCGGTGAGCGCCCCCTCCACCAGGAGCAGCTGGTTGAGGAACGCCGGCTGGGCGAAGGTGTCAAGGGGCCTGGTGTGCCATTGGGGGCCGCTGTCCAGAAGTTCCAGCCCCGCTTCCTGTAGGCACGCCCTTCCGAGAGCAAGCCACTGCGGCCTGGGGGGGAGATTGCTGCCGAGGGCCAGGACCGCCCGCATCAGCGGCTCACCGCCGCGAGCCCGGGCGCAGAGCGGCCCGCCGGGCCAGCACATCCGTGACGCGGGCCACGTCGCGCATCTCGGCGACGTCGTGGACCCGGACCACGTCGGCCCCCGCCGCGATGGCCCAGGCCACAGTGGCGGCCGTACCCAGCAGCCTGTCTCCTACCGGGCGTTCCCCCAAGGCGGCCGCGACCAGCGACTTGCGCGAGGTGCCCACCAAGATGGCGTGTCCCAGAACTCGCAGCTCCGCCAGTCGCCGGAGCACCTCGAAGTTCTGGCGGGGCCCCTTGCCGAACCCGATTCCGGGATCGAGCACCACCTGGCTCGGGGGGAGGCCGGCCTGGCTGGCGCGGTCAACGGCCGCCGTGAGCTGGTCCTGAACCTCCGCCAGCAGATCCCGATACTCGGTGCCCCGCTGGTTGTGCATGCAGATCAGGGCGGCGCCCGACCCCGAGGCCACTCGGGCCATCTCCGGGTCTCGCGCCAGGCCCCAGACATCGTTGATCCCAACCGCGCCCGCTGCGAGCGCGGCCCGGGCCACCTCGGCTTTGGAGGTGTCGACGAGGACCGGCACCTGGAGCCGGGAGGAGATCAGGCGCACCGCCGGGACCACCCGCTTCAACTCGTCCGCCGCGGGCACGGGCTGGTGCCCAGGGCGGGTGCTCTCACCTCCCACGTCGAGGGCGTCGGCGCCCTCCGCCACCAGACTCTGGGCTCTCTCCAGAGCAGCCTCGGGTGAGTCGCCCACGCCATCCCCACTAAAGGAGTCGGGGGTCACGTTGACCACTCCCAGAAGGTAGGTGCGACGGCCGAAGCGCCAGCTCGTGCGCCCGAGTCTCAAAGGCGGGGGGGGGCGCGAGAGGTGGCCGAGGGTCCGTGACAGGGTCGCCGCCGCCCGACCCAGCGCCGCGGCAGAGGACAGGGATCTGGCGACCCCCTCCAGCGCTCCCAGCCGTCCCCCGACCGTCAGGTCCCCCAGCCCCCCCAACCGGACCTGGCAGCCACGTTGGCGTAGGGCGTGTGCCATGGCCTCGGCCTCGCGGCCCGCGCCGATCTCGAGCCAGAGCTCCGTCGTCGGGCCAAGGGGCCCCGGCCCTGGGTACGGCGGCAGCAGCCGGGTCACCGGCGGTCGTCCTTGGGGGGCGGACACCGAGGCAGTTTGCCGCAGCCGAAGTGACGCCGGCTGGCCGCCTAGAATCTGCCCTGGTATGGCAGTGGGCGAGCGGGGGCCCGGGTTGAACGTCGCCATCCTGGGTCACAGCCACGACGGCAAGACCACCCTGGCGGAGTCGCTCTTGTTCGCCTCTGGGGCGTCGGCCCGGCTGGGTTCGACCGACCAGGGGACGAGCCTCCTGGACTACGAGCCCGAGGAGCAGCGGCGGCACATCTCGGTCCAGTTGGCGCTGGCGCCGCTGCGCTGGCTGGACCGGGACGTGACCCTGGTCGACACCCCCGGATTCCAAGACTTCGAGGGCGAGGTCTTGGAGGCGCTCTCGATCGCCGACGCCGCCGTGCTCGTGGTCGGGGCCGGCTCGGGCGGCGAGCTGCCGGTGGGCGCCGAGAGCGGCTGGGACCATCTGGCCGAGAGACACCTGCCCCGACTGATCGTCATCTCGAAGTTGGACAAGGAGCACGCTGACTTCGCCGCGACCTATGCGGCGCTGCAGCGCCGGCTCAGTCCCAAGCCGATCGCGGTTCAGGTCCCGATCGGGGCTGAACACGACTTCCGGGGCGCCGTCGACCTGCTCTCAAGCAAGGTGTGGCTCTTCGACGGCCGAGGGGGGTGCAAGGAGGGGGAGTGCCCGCACGAGCTGGCTGCCGAGGTGGCCGGCCGGCGACAGGAACTGGTGGAGGCGGTGGCGGAGACCGATGACCAGCTCTTGGAGCGATACCTCGACGGCCAGGAGCCGGCGCCGGAGGAGTTGCTCGGGGCGCTGCGGCGGGCGACCGCGGCGGGCACCCTGACCCCCGTCCTGGTGACGGCGGCGGCCCGGGCCCAGGGGGCGGCTCTGGTGCTGGACGCCCTGGTCAGTTGCGTCGAGCAACTGGGTGGGTCCTCTGACGGCTCCGGGCCCCCCACCCTGTACGTCTTCAAGACCGTGGCCGACCCGTTTGGCAAGATCTCCCTATTCCGGGTGCTCGGCGGCCAGCTCCAGGGGGACGTGCACCTGGTCAATGTCCGCACCGGCCACGAGGAGCGGATCGCGCGGCCGCTCCGGCCCAAAGGCAAGGCCCTGGAGAACGTCGAGCGCC
>JBOHUL010000124.1:0-6787 GCA_050734425.1 Candidatus Dormibacteria bacterium | reverse complement strand
GTCTTCTTCAACCGCCTCCACCAGGGGATGGACCTGGAGAGCGATGTCACCGTCCTCTACGCCCAGTCGCTGGCGGGGGACGACAGCACCCAGGTCAACACCAGCTTCGCTTCTCTCTACAACACCTACCTCCACCCGGGACTGCCTCCGGGCCCGATCGACAGCCCGGGGGTGGCCGCGGTCGAGGCCGTGCTGCATCCCACCAGCAGCGACTATCTGTACTTTCTGGCCCTTCCGAACGGTAAGGTTGAGTACAGCGTGACCCTGGCCCAGCACAACGCCCAGATCGCGGCCGCAGGACTGGGATGACGCCGTTGAGAGGACCGCGGCCAACCGGGAGGGGGACTCGATGACCCCGCTGGAGTCGCTGGGCTGGGCGGTCCTCGGCGCGATTGGGGGTGGGCTCATGGGCCAGCTCTGCCTGGCGCTAGAGGGAGCCCTCAAGTCGGACCGTGAGCCTCCGGCCAACCTAGGCCCGGGACTGCTGGAGCGGGTGCTGCTGCCCCTGCTCGGCTTCATCGGCTTCGGCATGTTCGCCCTGCGCCAGGGGATGGGGGCTGGGCTCCTGGTCCACAGCCTCTGGATTCTGATCCTGCTTCAGATCCTGGGATTCGACGCCAAGCACCGGCTGGTGCTGGACGTGGTCACCCTGCCGGCGATCGTGCTGGCTCTGGCCCTGTCTCACTTCAGCCCCGACCTCTCGGTGGTCCAGGCCCTCTTCGGGATCCTGGTGGGAGCGGTCCTGCTGGGGCCATTCGCTCTCGCCAGCGAGCTCTTCCACCACGGCCAGGGCTTCGGCTGGGGCGACGTAAAGCTGGGCATGGTGATCGGGGCCATGACCGGGATGAGCCTGAACTTCGGCGCCCTCTATACCCTCTGGGCCTTGATCGCGGGGACCATCATCGGAGGGGTGGTCACCATCCTGCTGCTGTTGACCAGGAGGGTGGGCATGCGCGACGCGCTCCCCTACGGGCCTTACCTGGTCGCCGGCGCTGGGCTGATCCTCTACTTCATGTAGAGGGGGCGGGGTCGGGTAGCCCCGACCCGTGCCCACGGGCCGCGACCATCTGCGCCAGCGCCTCCACCGGTTCGCCGCCGAGGCGGCTCCCCTGGTCGTGGCGCAGCACGGCCACCGCCTCCTCGGCCTCCATGCCCCGGCGATAGGGGCGGTGGGCGGTGAGGGCCTCGTAGACGTCGGCCACCGCCAGGATGGCGGCGCCCCTGGGCATCTCCCAGCCCCGTAGCTGGCGGTGGTAGCCGCTCCCATCCAGCCGCTCGTGGTGGGCGGCGGCCATCTCGGCAACGTCGTCCAGGGGCCAGATCGGGGCGAGGATCTGGTGGGTGATGGCGGGATGGCGCTGCATCTCCTCGGTCTCCTCGGGAGTCAGCGGCCCGGCCTTGTCCAGGATGGCGTTGCTGACGGCGAGCTTGCCGAGGTCGTGGAGCAGTCCGGCCAGGCCGACCCGGTCCTGTTCCTCGGGGCTGAAGCCCAGCTGCTCGGCCATCAGCCGGGCGATGGCTGCGGCGCGGGCGGAGTGGGTCGTGGTCCAGGGCGACTTGGCGTCGACGACGGCGGCGAAGACCTCGGCGATGCGGATGACCTCGTCCACGGTCTGGGCGGGGATGTAGCGGGGCTCGGGGTCGAGGGAGCTCACGTGTTCGGGGTCGGTGACCTCCGCCAGCTGCTGCCAGAGCTTGGCGTTGCCGGCGTGAGCCAGGACCAGGTCCACCAGGACCGGGTCGAACCACTTGCCCCGCCGCTGCCGCAGCACGGTCTCGGCGGCCCGGCCCCCGCCCCGGCGCCAGAAGATCTCCACCGTTTGGCTGAGCAGGGCGATCCGCGCCAGCAGGGGGATCTCGTCCTGGCGCAGCCCCTGGGGCCGGCCGGAGCCGTTCCAGTGCTCGTCCAGGCTCAGCACCGCCTCCGCGGCGGGGTCGGCCCACCCCAGCTCGCGTACCAGCTCCGCGCCCCTGGTGCAGCGCACCTCCACCAGCTCGTTGGCCAGCCCGGGCCCCCGGCTTCCCAGCGAGACCAGCTGGGCCATGCGGCGCGTGATCGGTGCCGCCGGCGCGGTCTGGCGGATGGCGAAGAGCATCGAGCGCCAGTTGCTGCTCCAGTCCGTGACCTTGAGCTCGGCCTTGGTAGTGAGGTCGTCGGCCTGGAACCAATGGGTGACGCTGTAGGCGTTGGCGGAGCAGCCGACGTCCTTGAGCAGGATGGCGTAGAAGAGGTCCTGGCGCTCGTCGGGACGGAGCTCGAGCCAGCGCGCCACCTGCATCCCCAGCCAGCAGCAGCGGATCGCGTGGCCCATGGGCTCGCCCTCTGCCAGGTCGAGGGCTCGGGAGAGGGATGCGATCACCAGCGAGCTGGGGAGACGGCCCCGGGGGGCCTGGGCTTTCAGGCTGGGCGCCAACTGAGCAGCCATATGGGGAACGTAGTTCCATCTCAGCGAGGATCGGATCGCGTTCCCGCTGCAATTTCTGACAGCCGCGTCGCAGCTTGGCGGCCCCCAGGCTCCGGGGCCTCTGCCCGGGACCTGTGGCGACCCCGGCCAAGCTCTGGCATCATCACTAGGCCCCGGGCGGGGATTCCGGGCGGCGCGACGCGGGTGTGGCGGAGGAGTCGGTTCAATGATCAACGCGGTCGAGCTCAGGCCGGGGACCACCGTCGAGCGCCAGGGCCAGCTCTGGGAGGTGCTCAGCTTCGAGCACGTCAAGCTGGGGAGGGGCACGGCCGTGGTCCGCACCAGGCTACGCAACCTGGCGACCGGGGCGGTCACCGAGGAGACCTTCCGGCCCGAGGAGCGCTTCCCCCGGGCCCGGATCGAGAAGGCGGACGTCCAGTACCTATACCGGGACGGCGAGCACTTCGTGGTCATGGACAGTTCCACCTTCGAGCAGTACCCCCTGGACCAGGACCAGTTCGCCGAGGCCAGTCGATTCGTCGTGGAGTCCGGCCACCTGGCGGTGCTCCAGTACGACGGCAGGGTGGTCGGGGTTGAGCTGCCGATCACAGTGGAGCTGGAGGTGACCCAGACCGACCCCGGCTTCAAAGGGGACACCGCCACCGGGGCCAGCAAGCCGGCGACTTTGGCCACCGGGCTCGTGGTGGACGTCCCGCTCTTCGTATCGGTGGGCGACACGGTCAAGGTCGACACCCGCAGCGGCAAGTACCTGGAACGCGTGCAGTGACCCTGGACGAGGCCCGGTTGACCGCGTTGCGCGAGGAGGTCGAGGCCTACGTCAGGGGTCCGGCCGAGGAACTCAGCCAGGAGATCGAGCGCCGCGGCCAGGTCCCCCCCGAGCTCTGGCAGGACCTGCGCCAGCGGGGGTATCTGCGCCTGGCCGCGCCGGAGGAGTACGGCGGCCGCGGGGTGCCCTTCCCCAGGTACCTGGAGCTGCTGGAGCGCTTCTCGATGTCCCACGCCTCGATCCGGATGATCGTCCACGTCTGCAACGGCATCTGGCGTGCCATGGACCAGTTCGCCACCGACGAGCAGCGGCGGGTGTTCGTTCTGCCCCAGGTCAGTGGCGAGATGCGGGTGGCCTTCACCTTGACCGAGCCCACGGCCGGGACCGGGGCCGACATCCGCAGCACTGTGGTGCGCGAGGGCGACCGCTACTACCTCAGCGGCGAAAAGCACCTGATCACCTTCGGAGTCAGCTGCGACTACTGGCTCCTCTTCGCCCGAGTGGAGGGGACCAAGGGTGCCGACGGCACCGTGGCCCTGATGGTCGACCGGCACTCCGAGGGCGCGACGGTGGAGGAGATGCCTCAGACCATGGGCGTGAGGGGCACCGACCACGCCCGGATCCACTTCTCCAGGACCCCGGTCCCGCTGGCCAACCGCCTGGGGCGGGAGGGGCAGGGGCTGGAGGTTGCCCTGGGTGGGTTCCTCACCCCGAGTCGGATCGCGGTGGCGATGACTTGCGTCGGGCTGGCGCAGCGGGCTCAGGAGCTGGCCCTGGCCCACGCCCGGGTGCGCCGCACCTTCGGCAAGCTCCTGGTCGAGCGCCAGGCGATCTCCTTCGCCCTGGCTGAGAACGCGACCGAGATCGAGGCGGCCCGCCAGCTCACGCTCCACGCCGCGCGCCGCTGGGAAGCGGGCGATCTCGGTTCGCGGACCCTCTCGTCGATGGCCAAGCTCAACGCCGTCGATATGCTGACCCGCACCACCGACCGGGCGCTCCAGGTCCACGGGGGAATCGGCTACTGGGAGCCCAACCCGATCGAGCGGGTCTACCGGGATGCCCGGGCCCAGCGCTTTGAGGAGGGGACCAATGAGATCCAGAAGACGGTGATCGCGCGGGCGCTCTTGGCGCCGGCCGGGTGAGCCCCACCGTGCCCAGGCCGGGGAGGAGGCGGCACCAGGGGCGGGTGGCGCTGATCACCGGCGCCTCTCGGGGCATCGGCCGGGCCCTGGCCTTGTGCCTGGCCCAGGAGGGGGCCTCGATCCTGGTCAACTACAAGAAGGATGCGGGTGCGGCCGAGTCGCTTCTCTCCCAGCTGGCGGTCAAGGGCGGCCGGGCGGTGGCGGTCCAGGCCGACATGGAGCAGCCGGAGGAGATCGACAAGCTCTTCCGGGCGGCCGCCTCCGACTTCGGCCGCCTCGACTACTTCGTCAACAACGCCGCCGCCAGCTCCTTCAAGAACCTGCGAGACCTGAAGCAACACCACCTGGACCGCTCCTACGCCATGAACGTCCGGCCTTTGGTGCTGGGGGCTCAGCGGGCGGTGGAGCTGATGGATCGAGGTGGCCGGATCGTGGCCCTCTCCAGCTACGGCAGCCAGCGCGCCTACCCCACCTACGCCAACCTGGGGTCGGCGAAGGCGGCGATCGAGGCCTGGGTGCGCTACATGGCCATGGAGTTCGCCCCCCTCGGGATCAACGTCAACTGCGTCAGCGGCGGCATCATCGAGTCGGAGTCCTCCAAGTACTTCTACGACGTCCCCGGGATGGCGCCCATGGCCAAGGTGCTCTCCAAGGTCCCGCTGCGACGGCAGGGGACGGTGCAGGAGATGGCGGACGCGGTCGCCTTCTTACTCGGTCCGGAGTCCAGCTACATCACCGGCCAGACCCTGGTGGTGGATGGAGGCCTGTCGGTCGTGGCGCCACCCTTCCTCGAGGATCTGCAGCCGCCCCTGGCCGGTGGAGCCTGAGGCCACTCCGTCTCGGCTGAGGCTGCTGCTGCGGCCAGGCGCCCTGGGGAGCCTGCGCCTTCCCCATCGGGTGGTGATGGGGGCCATGCACCTGGGCTTCGAGAGCCGTCAGGGCGGCGGGGCGGCCATGGCCGCCTTCTATGGCGCGCGGGCCCGGGCCGGCGCCGGACTGATGGTGACCGGGGGGGCGGCGGTCAGCCGGGAGGGCGCCGGCGGCCGCAACTACGGCCGCCTCGACGCCGACGAGGATCGACGTCTCTTCGCCGAGGCGGCGGCCGAGGTCCACCGCCAGGGAGGGCTGATCGCGCTCCAGCTCTTCCACGCCGGCAGATACGCCTCACCGCAGGCCTTCGGCCTCCAACCGGTGGCCCCGTCTGCGGTGTACAGCCGCTACTCCCGCTGCGAGCCGCGGGCCCTGTCGCCAAAGGAGGTGGAGGGGACACTGGAGGACTTCTCTCGGGGGGCGGGCTGGGCCAGGCGCCTTGGCTTCGACGCAGTCGAGGTCATGGGCTCTGAGGGCTACCTCGTCGACCAGTTCCTCTCGCCTTTGACCAACCTCCGCACCGATGACTTCGGCGGGGATCCGCCGCGGCGGCGCCGCTTCGGCCTTGAGGTCCTGGCCAGGGTGCGCCAGGCCGTGGGCAGCGACTTCCCGGTCATCTTCCGCTTCACCGGCTGGGACCTGATGCCGGGTGGAACTCCCAGGCGGGAGTCCCTCGACTTCGCCCAAGAACTGGCGCGAGCCGGCGCCGACGCCCTGAACGTGGGTATCGGCTGGCACGAATCCCCGGTTCCGACGGTCCAGGCGCTGGTCCCGCCCGGGGCCTGGACCGGGGTGGCGGCCCGGGTCAAGCGGGCGGTGGGGGAAGTGCCGGTGATGGCCGGCACCCGGATCAACCGGCTCCTGGAGGCGGAGCGGATACTGGCCGCAACCGGCATTGACTTCGTCTCGATGGCGCGCCCGTTCCTCGCCGATCCCGAGTTGATGGAGAAGGCGCGGTCCGGTCGGGCGGTCAACGTCTGCATCGCCTGCAACCAAGCCTGCATCGATCGCTCCCTGGATGACCGGGCGGTGTCCTGTATGGTCAACCCGAGGGCCGGCCATGAGTCGGAACCCGAAAGCCCGACGGTCTCAGGACCCGCCGCCTCCCCGGGGATGCCGCGGCTGCGGCTGGCGGTGGTGGGGGCTGGCCCCGCCGGGCTGGAGGCGGCCCGGGATCTGGCCCTCCTGGGCCACCGGGTGGAGCTGTTCGAGGCTTCGTCCTCCTTGGGGGGGCAGTTCCTGCTGGCGCGCCGGGTCCCCGGCAAGGCCGATTTTGGGTCTACGGTCGCCTACTTCGGCGCCGAGCTGAGCCGCCTCGGGGTCCGGGTCCACCTCCGGCGCCAGATCGGGGCCGCGGACCAGGTGCTCTTAGCGGGCTACGACGGCCTGGTGGTCGCCACCGGGGTCCGGCCTCGTCCGGTGGACATTCCCATTTCCGGCACCCCTCGGATCCTCAGCTACCCCGAGGCTTTCGCCAAGGGAGCCCTGGAGGGACGGGTCGCGGTCGTCGGGGGCGGCGGCATCGGGGTCGACATCGCGCATCTGGCGAGCCATGGCGAGGAGGCTGGCAAAGGAATCGCGCG
>JBOHUL010000123.1:0-6474 GCA_050734425.1 Candidatus Dormibacteria bacterium | reverse complement strand
TAATGGAGTTGGCCCATGCAGTTCACTGCGGCTCTCGGGAGGGCCCTGGTATTCGTGCTCTGGGGAGGTGCCGGCGCCATCGGCGGCTTCCTGGCCATAGAACTCGTGGGGTGGGTCCTGGATCCGGCTGCCCTCATCGTTCTTTGGCACTTCCACCGCAAGACCAGCGCCCGTGATCAGTTTCTGGTGGCGTACGCGTTGGGGTATCTCGCGATCACAGCCCACTACGTGATCCCCCACCTATATGCAGCATGGCCGTCTCCGGCGACCCGGATCTACTTCGGAGTGCTTTTGCTCGCGGGAGTGGTCCTTCTAGTCGCCAGCGCGTCACATCTGACCGCCGTCCGCCTGCGCCGACCAAGCGCTCCTGGCGCCGTCTGACGACTCGGGATCTCATAGCCGCCAGAACGGTTTAGCCGCCTCCCGACTCAAAAGCCCGGGTCCAGCTGAACCTATACCGCCGCAGTGGGGTCGGTCACTGCTACCAGCGGGACCAACGGGTAACTGAAGTGTTACTCAGTCACCTCGATCAGCAGGGCAGGGGTCTCCAACGCCCCACATTTTGGCTGGAGCGGTTACAAAGGGAATCCTTCGGGACCTCAGAGCCTCGGTGTACCTAGCTGGGCTGAGACTTACGAGCCGGGCGACCAGAGCTGCGCTAAAGTCAGAAACGCCATGCGCGTTCTTATGGGCTCCCTGGCAGGGCTCGGCCTCGCGGGCGCCCTGGTCGGATGCTCGGCGTCACCTCCGGCGCCGCGGAATGCTCTGCCCACGCCGACGCCGTTCAAAGTCGGGCTGGAGGCCACTCCCACCAACCTAGCTCCCATACCCAGCTTCTGCACGGGACCGAGATCCGTGCCTGCCACGGCAGCGGTGCCTCGACATCTGAGTTCGGTGTTCGCCGACGGCATCGGTGCCGGGCCCGTGTACGCCGTCGGCATGATGGACGCGGCCACTATCTCGCTCGAGAACGATTCTGCCGCCGCCCAGGGGTGGCCCGTGAAGGCACTATGGGTGATCAACTCTAGGCACACCGGCCCGATCACACTGAGCGGCCACAATCTGGTCACCGGCGCTCCAGTCTGGTTCTCGTTCTCGGGCCCAACCTCGACGCATCCCAAGCTGTCGGGATCACAGACCGGCGTAGGCACATCCGGTATTTGGATGCAGTACCCCTCCTACGTGGTGTTCCCGCAGGCAGGCTGCTACACGGTCTCGGCGAGGTGGTCCACGGGCGGCTGGCACGTCACAGAAGCAGTCGGATACGGTCCGGCCGTAGCCGTCGGTGGACCCGGTCCCGCGGTGAGCCAAGCCGAGGCGCGCCGATCGCTCCGGGGCATCGCCGACCTCAGGGCTCATCAGACTCACGTCCTCGCCGCCACGCTGGAGACTCTTGGGGAGGCGAATGCCGCTGGAGGGGTCCAGCTGTCCACCCGGAGCAATCCAGCAAACGAACTGGTGTGGATGTTCTGGCTGAAGGGCCGCGACGATCAGGGCAGTTGCGTCGTCGCTCCGCCAGCCCTGGGGGGGCCGAACCCAGTTACCGCCTGCAGCTTGACGTCCCAAGTGGGTGGAGGTCGGCGCTAGCCTCCCTACGCTGAGGACAGGCAAGCTCCGCGAATCCGCTCGCAGTGCCAGCCACGTCCGGAAGGGGTCCCTTCCGTACCGGCGGCGGTTCACGTCGGTATGGCGCGTGACCCTCTCAGCTGGGGTCTGGAGGCTCTGACACGCTCGCCATGGGACGCGGCGAACGTCGCGCCCACGGTCTGGAGATCGCGGATGCCTACGACCGTTCGCGTGTCCGAGCCCCCTCCCTCGGCCGCTTTGGAAGCGACGTCTGCCTGGTCCAGCAACGGTTGGCCCCGGCTCGAGGACGTCTCGAGGACCTTATGGTTAGTTCCATCCGGCCAGCCAAGCGATCCGCCGTTGACCTACTCCCAGCAGGGCTTGGGCTGGTCGGCCTGGGGGCCTTAGGCTACGCCGACTTAGTGGAGTGGGCCCGGAGCGCGTGGGTGGCTCACCCGCCCCTGGGCGAGCTGGAGTCCCATCTGGACGGCTGGATGGCTGAGCTTGGTCTGTCGGCTCGGCACCGGTACTTCCAAACTGAAGTCGGCCGGGTCCACGTTCTGGAGGCGGGTCAGGGCGAGGATGCCGTGCTCCTGGCCCCGGGGCTGGCAGCGTCAGCGGGGGAATACGGACGGTTGATCAAGCGGCTGGCGACCCGACACCGCGTGTTGGCGATCGACCGACCGGGGACTGGGCTGAGCGACCCGATTGGCTTCAGCGGTCACCCCCGCGAGGTCTGGGTTCGGGCGATGGCCACGGTCGCTGATCAGCTCGGGCTGGAGAGCTTTATCTTGGTTGGCCACTCCGTGGGCGGCCTGGCGGCAGGGGCCTTTGCGACGGCATACCCCGAGCGAGTCCGGCGGCTCGTGCTGCTGAGCCCCCTGGGACTGGAACGACGCACCCCGTTGCGGTGGAACGTGCTGCTGCTTCCGGGAGCGGCTGACCTGCTGGTGGCCGCCGACCGGGCTCGGCGGATTCGGATGCTTAGGCGTCGCCCCGAGAGGGTCCGTGGGGGCGGCAGACTGGCTCCGTGGCCGTCCCCCATGGAGGCCTACCGGCGAGGGGTAGCTCTGCGCTTCGGCCCGGGCTCGGAGTTAGCGCTGCTTGCAAGACTCGCGCGGCCCCTGATATTGCACCCCGAGTCGCTCCTGCTCCCCGGCTTGGAGCGGGTCGCGGACCGGACGATGGTGGTCTGGGGGAGTTGTGACCGCCAGCTGCCGCTGGCCAACGCTCGGTCGGCTCTGCGACTACATCCGGAGCTGAGGCTGGTCGTGGTGGCGGGCGAGGGACATACGCTTCCGTTCGCGAAACCGGGCGTGGTCGCCGCCCTGGTCGCCAGCGGTTAGCAACATGCCTGCTGGGCCAGGCGGGCACTCTGCAGCCGACGCGCCCGGCGGGACGGGGCTCCGTGCTGGGAGCTGCCCCGGTCGGCCCGAGCAGCGCAACCGTGGTCTTGGGCCGACCGCCCACCTCGGTCCCCGGGAACTCCCCTGACGACTGTGGCGTCCCGAAACCCGGCCGAACTTACCGCTAGACCGAGGGAGCGTGCCAACCCCTAGCTGGGTGCGACGACCAAGTGGCCGTCCTTCACCTCCAAGACCAAGACGATTACGTCCTTGGCGATGGGCTCGCCAATCGCGCTAAGGGCGGGCCACTCCTCGCCTCGGGCGCGGACCGCGCCCAAGTGGATCCTACCCGGGATGGCTACCGAGACCACCGCCTCCTCGCCCACCATGCCCTCGATCCCGTTGATCATGAGGCTGTCTCAGTCAGCAGGGGGCACGGTCCGCCAAGCCCAGCGCCTAGCGAGTCCCACCGCGCCGTCCCACAATGGACCGCGACGGGGGGTGGGGAGCGGCAGTCGCGAGCCCGTCGGCCGGCTGGCCGCGGGCCGCGGGGACGCTGCTGGAGTCCGAGTCGGTCGCCAGCTGCAGCGCCTTGGCGGCACCCATAAGCCCAGCAAAGTCGGCCGGGACGACCAGCTTAGAGTTAGAGCTGTCGGCCAGCTTGGCGAGGTTCTTCAGCTGCCAGAAGGCGAGCACATCCGAGGTCGCCTTGCCCTCGTGAATGGCGTCGAAGACCGCCCCGATGGCGGCGGCCTCGCCCAGGGCGTCCAGCTTCTGGGCCTCCTGGTTTCCCTGGGCCTCCAGGATCTGAGCTTGCTTGCGCCCCTCGGCGGCTAGGACCGTCGCCTGGCGCTGGGCCGTGGCCCTCGTGATGTTGGCCTGCGCCTCCCCCTCCGCCTGGTTGATGGCCGCCTGCTTTTCACCCTCGGACTGCAGGATCACCGAGCGCTTGTGCTGGTCCGCCTCCTTCTGCTCCTCCATCGCCCGCAGGATGTTGGTCGGGGGAAGGATGTCCAGGACCTCGATCCGGTTGACGCGCACTCCCCATTTCTCGGTGGCGTCGGCGATGTGGGCGGCGAGGTCGGCGTTGATCCGCTGCCGCTCCGAGAGGGCCTCGTCCAAGGTCATAGTGCCGAAGACCGCGCGCAGGGCGGTGCGCCCGATCTGGTCGATGGCGATCAGGTAGTCCTGGACCTCGAACAGGGCCTTGTTGACGTCGATCACCTGGTGGAAGATGGTGGCGCTCACCCCCACCGCCACGTTGTCCTTGGTGATCACGTCCTGCTTGTCGCCACGGCGCGGTACCTCGCGCATGTCAACCCGAATCATGCTGTCCAAGATGGGAAGCATGAACACCAGCCCGGGGCCGTGGGTGATGTGGAAGCGGCCCAGGCGCTTGACCACTCCGCGCTGCCCTTGCTGGACCACGCGGACTGCGGCGCGAGCCAAGATCAGTAGCGCCACTACGATCACGATCAGGGCGATCACGGCTGCTCCCATGCGGTCACGGTAGCAGACCGCGATCCGGCACGCTCCCCCACGGGGCCGGCACGACTTGGGATGTCGGGTGCAGTTCCAGAATGTGCCTCGGTACCCCGGGCTGCGGCCCTGTCTTCCAGATCGGTGCGGAGCCGCCCCGATCGGACGTCCGGGCCGTCCACGGGCGGAGCCGCAGCAGTCGGATGCGCCGCGAGAACTGGCGGGCCGACCGGAAACCGGCGCCAGCGCGCCGTCAGGGAAATTGCCTTTCTTCGAGTATCGTGCAGGACCTGCTCTGGGGTCTAGAGCCAGGCGAACGGGTGCTGGGCTCCCCTACCGTCCAGGAAGCGTGGGATGGCATCCATCAGGGCCAGGACGCTGCGGAAGACACCGCGCTGGATGACGTGCCGGGCAGGATTGAGAACCAGCATTCCACCTGGTTCATCAAGGTGGCGCTGGTGGGGGTGAAGTGGAGGTGGAAGCACTCGTGGTCGGAGAGCCAGGCGCGTACCTCGGGACGCTTGTGAGTGCGGTAGTTGTCAAGCACCAGGTGCAGTTGGCGACGAGGACAGCGGGCGTCGAGTGCTTGCAGAGAGCGCAGGAACTCCTGGTGCCGGTGGTGGGAGCAGATGCGTCGCGTCACGGTGCCACTGGCCACGGCGAGAGCGGCGAACCTGGGAGCGGCGCCGGGGCGAACGGAGTCGTGGGTGCGCCGCTCCTCCAGGCCGGGACGCATGGGCAGAGCTGTGGCGTGCTGTCCAGGGCTTGGATCTGGCTCTTCTCGTGGAGCTAAGGGCGAGATACCGATGAGCGGGCCGGTTGGAGAAGGGGGATTGCCCGAACTCCTTCTGCCCGGCTACCGGGTACGGGCACAGGTACACGGTCAAGGTGCTCGGGGGGCGCGGCGGCTGCCCCTGCGCAAGCTCGGCCCGCGGACCAGGCGCTACGGCTCGGCCTTGCGATCTGCGCTCAAGGTGTGCTGGAGGGCCCCCGACTACCTCTGCTCCCTGCGCCTTCACCCCTACCTGCCCGATCTGGTCCTGATCCCGCGCTTGGCGCCGGTCGTCGCACGCTTTCCGAGGGGCAGCCCTGATTGAGAGTCATGAACAATCTCTGGCTACAATCCGGGCATGATCGGGGCTCCACCAAGGCGCAATCGTGGCGGCTGCTGCCAGGCGGTCACGGCAATCGAGCCGGGCCAGGGCCAAGCAACGGCGGCGCTGCTGCGGGCACTCTCCGACTCCACGCGCTTGGGGATGCTGGCCACACTTTGGAAGGCCAGTGCCCCGGTGTGCATCTGCGACTTCACCGCAGCTTACGGGCTGAGCCAGCCCACCATCTCCCACCACATGGCCAAGCTGAAGATGGCAGGCCTGGTCAGGTCGCGGCGCCAGGGCATCTGGGTCTTCTACCAGCGGGTCGATGAGGTGCCCCCAGAGGTGGAGAGCCTGGTGAGCGGTGCCCTGGCCCACGCGGGGGTCCGCCAGCGAGCCGCAACCGCGCCCGAGGCTTGAGCGCGGGCCGTTCGACCCTGCCAGAACCCCAGCGGTTGCTCGTCCAAGGGTCGGCGAGCCCATCTCACTCCGCACGGCTGGTTCCTGACCAGTCGCTCCCGGCGACGGCGGGGAGCAGCGGCCCGGCACCCCGTCCGGTCGCTTAGGCTCGGGTCCGACTGGCCGGCGGGCTAGCTTGCGCCTTAGCCTACGGAGCGTCGCCCTCCCCCGGCCCACCCGGCCGTCAGATTCCTAATCCTGGGGCCGTGCACCCCAGAGCAGCTCGCCGATCTGCCAAGAGGCGCCGCCCTCACCGCGAGGAACGCAGCCGCTGCGTAGCGGGTCCGAGTCGGAGCTCCCTCCGACCAGGCCTGAGGCACCTGGTCTTCCCGTCAGAGAAGTGGCCGGAGGAGGTAGCCGAGCCGCTCCTGGGTCAGCTGTAGAAGGTTGCCGGTCCGGACGGTGAAGTGTCCCGCCGCCGCCTCCGAGGCCAGGCGCCGCAGTCCCACCGTGATCTGGCGGTCCAACGCCTCGAAGTGCTGGCGCAGTTGGTCGTCGATGACCCAGGCGCCTGTCTGGCGCGCCCGGCG
>JBOHUL010000122.1:0-5588 GCA_050734425.1 Candidatus Dormibacteria bacterium | reverse complement strand
TGCTGCCGCTCTTGCTCCTGGGCCTGCCCCGGATGCTGTTCGTGGTCCTGGGTCCCCACGGGCAGCTGGTGAGCCCTGCGGGCAGCAACCTCTTCCCCCAGCTGGACGTGGGCTGGTTGGCGCACGCAGCCGTCAGCTGTACCCAGGCCCAGTTCCGGGCCGGCGCCGTCTGCGACGCCCTCTACCTGTCTGGGGCCAACCCGGCGACGGTCCTGGTCTTTTTGGCCCAGAGCCTGGCCGACGCCCGGGTCTGGGGTGGCACCGCCGGCTTCTGGCTGGCCAACACAGGCGTCTTCTGTCTTCTGGCCCTGGGCTGCCTGGGCTTGGCCCTAACACAAGGGCGGCTGGGGCGGCGGCTCCGGCGCCTGGAGCTGTTGCGGTTCTGCGCCCCCTTCTGGATCCTCTTCCTGGTCGCCAACCTCGTCGTCACTCAGCCCTGGAACTGGGACAACACCAAGCTCCTGGCCTACTGGTATCTGGGTGCGGCCATCCCCGTCGCCTGGGTGATCACCCATCTGTTCGGCCGCGGCCTCTGGCGCATTCTAGGTGGGGCGCTGTTCACCTCCCTGATCCTCTCCGGGATGCTCAGCCTGGGGATGGCCCTGGGAGGCCAGAGCAATCTGGCGGGACAGGGCCGCCAGAGCCTCGCCGCCCCCATAGCGGGGCCCGAGGAGGAGCAGGTGGCCCAGGTGGTGCGACAGGAGACCTCGCCCAGGGCGGTCTTCCTCACCGAGGGCCAGCCCAACGAGCCGGTGACGGCGCTGGCGGGACGGCCCCTGGTTCTGGGCTACTACGGCTGGCTCTGGAGCTACGGTCAGCCGCTGCGGCGGCGGCTGGCGGCGGTCCAGGCGATGTACGCCGGCTGCCCGTCCCGGGGTGGCTGCCACTTGGGGCGCCTGCTCCGTACCTACCATGTCTCCTACATCGAGTTCGAGCGGGAGGACTACAACGACATCAGGACCAACGTCGACTGGTACCGAGCGCAGCACCTGCCGGTGCTAGTGCAGAACCAGGACTACCTCATCCTCGACGTCCGCCGACTGTGGGCTCGGAGCTAGTGGCCGAGGAGCCCCCTGCCCGGTGGGCCCCGGGGCCTACCACCGATGTGCACTGTCACCTGCTCCCGCCCGAGCTGCGCCAGCCGCCCGCCCCCAGCTGGGAGGACCCCTGGTTCGCCACCTGCCAACGGGCCGCCACCTTCGCCTCCGGCGAAGACGTGGTGCGGGCGCTGGACCAGGCCGGGCTCGACCGGGCCCTGGTCTTCGGCTGGCCCTTCAGGGATCCAGGTCTCTTGAGCTCGGTCAACGACTACGTCGCGGACGAGGCGGCGAGGAGCCAAGGACGCCTCCTGGGCCTGGGACTGGTAAACCCCGGCCGGAGCGGCTGGCAGGGGGAGCTGAGCCGCTGCGCCGACCTGGGGCTTCGGGGACTTGGGGAGCTCAATGCCGATGCTCAAGGATTCGAGCTCCGATTCGAGGGTGGGCTGGCGGGGCTGCTGCGTCGCCTCTCTGAGATGCGCTGGCCCTTGATCCTGCATGCCACCGAGCCTCTGGGGCACCCCTATCCCGGCAAGGGCACGGCCCGGCCCGAGCGGCTCTGGGAGCTCCTGGCCCCGGCCCTGGCGGAGCTGCCCCAACTCCAGCTGTGTCTCGCCCACCTGGGTGGCGGGCTGCCCTTCTATGCCCACATGCCCGAGGTGGCGGCTCTGTGCCGCCAGCTCTGGTTCGACACGGCGGCGCTCCCCTACCTCTACCGCTCCGGGGTTCTGAGCGCTTTGCAACCCCTGCTGGGACCGGACCGGCTGCTGTTCGGCAGTGACTTCCCCCTGCTCTCCCCGGGTCGCTACCAAGAGCAGGTCTTGGGGCTGGACCCGACCCAGAGGGACTCCCTCTACCGCGGGGCGCCGCGAGCCTGGCTCGGGGAGGCCTAGCCGGGGTGGGGGCCGAGGTGGCCGGGGCCGCGGAGGTGGGGGAGGGCGAGGGGCGCGCGCCCGGGTTGCAGGGCGCGCCGCAGCTCGCCTTTGCCGTGGTGGCGCTTGAGGGTCCGGACCAGTACAGCCAGGCGGGGGGCCTCGGGGTCCGCGTCACCCAGATGACGCGGGCGCTGGCAGAGAGGGCAATTCCCACCTGGCTCTACTTCGTGGGAGACCCAAGGCTGCCGGAGGCGGAGACACGTGACGGCGTCCGGCTCCGCCGCGTCGGCCAGGAGATCTCGGGCGAGTTCCCAGACGGGGTGTACTCGGGTGAGCGGCTCAAGCTCAGCTACCTGGGGGCCAGGGTCCCCGATGTCCTGCTGCAGGAGTTCGTCCTGGCCCAGCTGGAGCAGGGCCGGATCCCCGTCCTGCTCTTCGAGGAGTGGCAGACCGCCGGCTGGGCCGTCAGCACCGCCGCCAGGCTCAGGGAGCGAGGCCAGGGCGGTCGCTGCCTCCTCCTCTGGAACGCCAACAACCAGTTCGGCTTCGAGCGCGTCGACTGGGTGGGGCTGGTGGAGGCCGCCGAGGTAATCACCATCAGCCGCCACATGCGGCTACTGGTCGCCGGCTTTGGCGGCGATCCCGTCGTCATTCCCAACGGCGTGCCCTCGGAGTACTTGCAACCGGTCCCCGAGGAGACGGTGGCCGCCCTCCGCCAGGCCGCCGCGCCGCGGCAGGTGCTGCTCAAGATCGGCCGTTTCCACCACGACAAGCGCTGGCTCCAGGCGGTGCGGGCGCTGGCCCTGCTTAGACGGGCCGCGGCCCCGGTGCGGCTGGTGGTCCGGGGTGGCGGCGAGGCCTACCGTCTCGAGGTGCTGGCCGAGGCCCGCAGCCTCGGTCTCCGTGTCAGCCGCTGGGACCTGCCCATCGACGATCTGGAGTCGCTGGCGACGGCGCTGCGCCAGACGCCTGAGGTCGACGTCCTGGAGGTCGCCCGCTTTCTCCCCGAGCGGCTCCTCCCGCCGCTGTACGCCGCCTCCTTGGCGGTCCTGGCCAACTCCGGGTTCGAGCCCTTCGGCCTGGTCGGGCTCGAGGCCATGGCGTCGGGGGGGGTGGCGGTGGTGGGGGCGACCGGGGAGGACTACGCCCGCCACCTCCACAACAGCCTGGTGATCGAGACCGACGATCCTCAGGAGTTGGCCCAGGCGGTGGGACGGGTCGCGGCGGAGCCCCGGGTGGCGCAGGAGATCCGGCGGGCTGCCCGGGCCATGGCCGCCACTTACAGCTGGCCTTTGGTCGTCGATGGCGACCTCCTGCCCCGGCTTCCGCTTCTGGCGAGGCGTCAGGGAGTCGAGTGGAGTCCCGGGGGGTAGGGGGCTCAGACCGGTGGGGGCCGCGGGCGGCTCCCAGCGCTGAGCCGTCGCGAGAGAGTGCTTGCTACCCTGGGCAGGAGGTGGCAGAGCAGCTGAGCCCGCTTGTCAGTGGCGGTGACTGGGACGTCGACGCTGGGTTACGGATCCGGGTCAGGCGGGTGGGGCCGATCGACAACGCCGCCTACGTCGTGGCCTGTCCCGAGACCGGTGCCGCGGTCCTGATCGATGCCGCCAACGAGGCCCCGCGTCTAATCCAGGCTCTGAGCGACGTCGACCTGGTCGCCATCCTCGAGACCCACGGCCACCCCGACCACTGGCAGGCCCTGGCAGACGTCCAGCAGCGCTTCCCCAGGGCCTGGACCGGAGCCCACGCCTTGGACCTAGCCATGTTCCCCAAGCCGCCGCCGGCTCGGACCCTGGAGCACGGCCAGGTGGTGGAGTTCGGCCGGCGCCGGCTGACCGTGCTCTCCACCCCGGGCCACACTCCGGGCAGCATCTGCTTCCATCACCAGGGCTACGTCTTCACCGGTGACACCCTCTTCCCGGGCGGGCCGGGGGCCACGGTGCCGCCGCTCGGGGACTTTGCCACCATCATGGCCAGCATCGACCGCGAGCTGCTGGGGTTGCCGCCGGAGACGGTGGTCTTTCCCGGCCACGGCGACCCCACCTCGATTGGCACCGAGGTGCCGAACATGGAGGCCTGGCGCCGCCGCGGCTGGTGAGGTCGGGTGTCGGGGCCTGATCACCTTCCAGCGTGACTTTCGGCAGACCGCCAAGTCCACAACCTACCTCGCCAGGCGGGGCCGAAGGCAGCCAACTGAGAGAATCCGTGCCGACGTAGGCACCACGACCACCGAGGGTCATGACCGGCGTCCGATGCCATCGGAGAGACCCGGGGCGCGGCTCAGACCGCAAGGATCGGCTCCGCCCTGATGCGGGAGTGGTCGCCTGCAGCCAGCGGGGCGGCCCGGCTGACCGCCAGGCGACACGTCATTGGTCCCCTAGGCTTGCAGCTCAGGTCACGCGCGGGCAGAGGTCGGTCGTTTCGTTGGTGACATCCCGGCGAAGAGGCGGCTGGAAGCATGGTTGCAGCTGGAGCGCCGGGCCCCTGGGCCGGTCGACGGCTGCCCAGGCTGCTGGCCAAAGTCGGCGTGGGTCGGCGTGTCGCGTTCCCTGGAGCCCTGCAAGCGCCCCCCCCTGAGTCGTGTCATGCGAACAGGACGGTGCAGCCGAGCACTAACTCGCCCGGGCCACTGGTGAAGAAGTGCTGGCGAGGGACGCCGCTATACCGACGCCAGGGCGTCGGCGAAGAGTTCGGGAGCGCTGGGGTGGAGGAAGCTGAGCCGGTGGTGGCGGCAGGGTCCGTGTCGCTGCAGGGCCAGCAGGTGGTGGGGGGTGCCGTAGCCCTTGTTCTCGTCCCAGCCGTAGTGGGGAAACCGGGGGTGGAGTTTGCGCATGAGCCGGTCGCGGTGGACCTTGGCAACGATCGAGGCGGCCGAGATCGCCGGGACCAGGCGGTCGCCGCCGACGACGCTGCGGTAGCTGCGCCCGGTCCGGAGTCGGAGGTTGCCGTCGGCCAGATAGGCCTCCGCCGTCACCTGGCGGATCAGGCGCTCAAATGCGATGCGATTGGCCCAGCCCACCCCCCTGCGGTCGATGACCGGGACCGGCACCGCCTCCACCCGAAGTGCCAGGGCCGCGTGCCGAATGAACGGCTCCACCTCCTCCCGCTGGCTCTCGCTGAGGAGCTTGCTGTCCCGCAAGAGGGGGTGGCTGAACCCATGGGGCAGGATCACCGCGGCCGCCACCAGTGGCCCGGCAAGTGCCCCCCGGCCCACCTCATCCATGCCGCAGGCGCTGCCAGCCCTGCCCTGCCAGGCGGGGAGGATCGAGCCCTCGATCACTGAGGCCAGTCTAGGGACCGTGGCGTCCAAGGGGAACGGTTCTGGGCGGTGGATATACTCGCGCCAGATGAGCGCTGCCGCGGACCGTTCGCCGGCCCAAGGAGGGGGCCAGCCGACCAGGCGGCGGGAGCTGACTCAACGCCAGGAGGCGGCCCGTCGGGGCGGCCCTGAGCGCTACCGCAGCCGGCTCAAGGAGCAGCGCAAGCTCGAGGTCCGCCAGCGCCTGCGGCTTCTCTTCGACGCCCAGAGCCCCTTCGTCGAGGACGGCCTCTTGGCCAACAGCGCCACGGAGGAGATGGGCGCGGATGGCGTGGTCACCGGCGTGGGAATGGTCGCGGGCCGCCGTGTCTGCGTCATGGCCAACGACCCCACGGTCAAGGCCGGGTCCTGGGGGCCGAG
>JBOHUL010000121.1:0-26859 GCA_050734425.1 Candidatus Dormibacteria bacterium | reverse complement strand
CCCATAGCTATGGCCCGGAAGAGACGTGGCTCCGGAGCACGGATTCGAACCGTGAACCTTGCGGTTAACAGCCGCCTGCTCTACCGTTGAGCTACTCCGGATCGTACCCCGAGCAGTTTACGGTGGCAGCGTGGCGCGCCCCTGGCGCCGTCTGGGTCCACTGAGCCCGTACCCTGGGGGAGTTCGCCGGGATCAGGGATCACAACCCGGCTGAGGAGAGGACGCTGACACCCTCGCAACTTGTCCCCGGGGGCCCGGAAGCCGCATCCGCCTTCTGCCGAAGCGCACTGGGGCCGGGAGTTGGTCAGGTCACCAACGCCTTGGAGCTGGAGTGCGCCCCTGACGGCCGCCGCGCACTGCTGACCGGAGTGGTCCGCTACGACCTGGAGTCCGTCTCCTCGACCCGGCTGAACCTGCTCGATCTGGCCAGCGGGGAGATGCGCGCCTGCACGAATGCTGAGGGAGCTCGAGAGCGCCTGGGCCGCTGGAGCCCGGATGGTAGCCGGGTCGCCCTGCTGAGCGATGGCGGCGGGGGAGCCACGCGGGTGCGGGTGCTGTCCCTGGACCGGGCGGCAGCACCCATCGAGATTCCCCTTGAGCGCCACGGGGCCGAGCACATTGAGTGGTTCCCTGACGGTCTCCGCCTATTGGTGCTGGCGGCGGAGGACGGTGCCAGCGCCGGAGTCCTGACGGGTTCCGGCATGGTTCGGGCCGAGCCGGCTGCTGGGCCGAAGGAGAGCTGGCGGCCCCAGGTCCATCGGGGCGGTGAGGAGTTGGGCGGCTGGCGCCGCGCCTTTGCCGTGGATCTCGAGTCCGGGTGTAGCCGGCCGGCCTCTCCCTCAGGGCTCAACCTCTGGGAGGCGTGTCTGGCCGGCGAGCGGATCCTGGCCGTGACCTCGCCCCAGCCGTTCGAGGGGGCCTGGGCCCGGTCCAGCCTGCGGTTGATCGACCCCAGCGATGGTTCCAGCCTGGAGCTCTATCGGCCCAAGTACCAACTGGCACTTCCGGCCGCCGCGCCGGGCGGAAGACGCATGGCGGTGATAGAGGGGATCGCCAGCGACCGCGGGCTGGTCGCCGGCGACGTCATCGTCGTCTCCGAGGAGGGAGAGACGCGGAGGCTCGACGTCGAGGGTGTGGACGTCACCTGGATCGCCTTCCGAGATCAACAACACCTCTGCTTCGGCGGCGTCAGGGACACCGCGACCGTTTTTGGCGAAGTGGACCTGGTTGGCGGGCAGCGGGTGCTCCACCTGGAGAGCCCTGGCACCACTTCGGACCAGTTCGCTCCCACCGCGGCGGTGATGTCGGGGGGCGGGCTGCTGCTGACCTGGTGCCACTGGGATGACGCCCCCCAGATCGGCCACGCCCTCAAAGGCGAGCTGCGCCCGTTGAAGCGCCTGGCCAACCCCGGCACCGACTGGCTGCAGTCACAGCTGGGATCGATGGCCGAGGTGCACTGGAACGCCCCCGACGGCCTCGATCTCTCCGGCTTTGTGGTCACCCCGCGGCGGGGCAGGCCCCCCTACCCGACGCTCCTGGTTATCCATGGCGGCCCCGCCTTCTGCTGGCGACCCCAATGGCCGGGTGGATCGCATCTCAACCTGGCCCTGTTCCAGGCCCAGGGGTTGGCCCTCTTTCTGCCCAACCCGAGGGGGAGCTCGGGGCGGGGCCAGGACTTTCTGGCCATGGAGCTCGGCGATTACGGTGGGGCCGAGGTCCAGGACGTCCTCTCGGGTCTGGACCATCTCGTTGAACGGGGCCTCAGTGATCCCGAGCGGCTCGGGGTCTACGGGGTCAGCCACGGTGGCTACATGAGCTGCTGGCTCACGACCCGCACCACCCGCTTCAGGGCCGCGGTGGCGGGCTCGCCCGTGACCGACTGGTACAGCCAGCACTTCGGGAGCAACATCCCCGAGTTCGACGAGATGTACCTGAGGGCCAGTCCCGATGAGCCTGGCGGCGCCTACTTCGAGCGCAGCCCCGTCTTCTTCGCCCAAAGTTCCAAGACCCCGACCCTACTCGCGGCCGGGCTGCAGGACCGTTGCACGCCGCCGGGGCAGGCGGAGGAGTTCCATCAGGCGCTCCTGGCGGCAGGCACCCCCAGCGACTTGGTGATCTACCCCGAGGAGGGACATGGGATCCACCAGCTCGCGGCCTGGATCGACTTCAACAGCCGGGTGATTGCCCACCTGGACCGGTATCTCCACCTCGGCCGCGAGCGGGGCGGCTGAGTTGCGCCGCGCAGGTGGTCGCCGCCCACGTGTGGACCGGCCTTAGGAGCCGGCCCCCTTCCCCGCGGGTCCAGCTCGCGCCCAAAGCCGCTGGGGATATGGCCGCGCCCCCAAGCCGAGGGCGGGCGAGCGGCGCTCTAGAGCCGCTCCAGCAACCAGTCCATGACGCCGCCCACCTTGGACACCAGCAACGTCAGGTGTCCATCGACCTGGCTCAGTTCCGCCTCGGCTCCGGGAACGTGCGCCGCCAACCACTCGCCGTGCGAGAACGGGACGAAACGGTCCTGCGCCCCGTGCCACACCTTGACCGGCACCGGGATGGAGGCGATTTCGAAGCCCCACGGGGAGAGATGGGCCACACCGTCGTCCCACCAGCCCTGGTCGCCCGGCGCCAATCCATCCTGGGAGCAACGGACCATGAACTCCGCGAACGCGCCAGTGAGGACGGCTGCATCAGCGGGGGAGAGCAGGGTTGCCAGACCCGCGGCGACGTCTTCGGCGGTCGCATGGAGCAGCTCCTCCCGGTCGGCGGCGGCCTTCGTGCGCGCGGCCTCCGGGTCCGAGAAGTAGAGGCGGATGTCCTCAGCGTTGAGGTCTCCGGTTCCGGCGAGGTAGTCCAGGCCCGGCGCCCCATAGGGGGCGATGGAGCCGACCGTGGCGGCGGCTGCGGTGAGCTCGGGCAGCAGAGCGGCGCAGGCGAGCGCGTAGGGCCCGCCTCCGGAGTAGCCCCACGTCGCCATCCGGCGGCAGCCGATGGCCTGGGCGATCGCCCGCACGTCACCGGCGGCGTCGGCGACGCTGTGGCCCGGGTCCGGGCTGGAGCGGCCATATCCCGGCCGGTCGTAGCTCACCAGGCGGAGGTTCCGGCGCTCCGCCTCCGAGATCCAATCCGGGCTCAGGTGGCGGGAGTTGGGAGTGCCTCCGTGAACCAGGATGGTCGGCCCCGCCGGGTCTCCGGCCAGCTCCAGGCAGAGCTCCCGTCCCCCAGGCCCGGGTACGACCTTGGTCTCGATGTCAGCTGTCATCGACTCCTCTCCAAGCCTGGTACCGGCCGCCGCCCGGGGCCGGACTGCCCTCCTCGTTCACCCAGATGGTATCGGTGAAGGCTGGCCCGGGAACCAGCCCGGTGTCCCCTCCGGAGCACGCCCGCGGCTGCGACAGCGCATGCGAAGTTGGCCCGCCCCGGCCCCGCTGGCCGCGGCCCCTGGCTACTCCAGGTAGTCCTTGAGCTTCATGCTCCGGGAGGGGTGGCGCAGCTTGCGCAGGGCCTTGGCCTCGATCTGGCGAATCCGCTCCCGCGTCACCCCGAAGCGCTTGCCCACCTCCTCCAGGGTGCGCTGGTGGCCGTCGATGAGGCCGAAGCGCAGCTGCAGCACCCGGCGCTCCCTGGGGGTGAGGGTGTCGAGGATGTCTTCGACCTCGGTACGGAGCATGGTTAGAGACGCGGCCTCGGAGGGGGCCACCGCCTCGCTGTCGGGGACGAAGTCGCCCAGGTGGGAGTCCTCCTCCTCCCCGATCGGGGTCTCCAGCGAGACCGGGTCCTGGGCCACCTTGACGATCTCCCGCACCCGCTCCGGGGTGATCCCCATCTCCTCGCCGATCTCGGGGTCGCCGGGCTCCCGGCCCAGCTCCTGGAGCAGCCGCCGCGAGATCCGCACCAGCTTGTTGATGGTCTCGACCATGTGGACCGGGATGCGGATGGTCCGGGCCTGGTCGGCGATGGCCCGGGTGATCGCCTGGCGAATCCACCAGGTGGCGTAGGTGGAGAACTTGTAGCCCTTGTGGTAGTCGAACTTCTCCACCGCCCGGATCAGGCCCATGTTGCCCTCCTGGATCAGGTCCAAAAAGGACATTCCCCGGCCGATGTACTTCTTGGCGATGGAGACCACCAGGCGCAGGTTGGCCTCGGTCAGGCGGTGCTTGGCGTCTTGGTCGCCCTGCTCGATCAGCTTCGCCAAATAGACCTCGTCCTCGGCCTTCAGCAGCGAGACCCGGCCGATCTCCTTGAGGTACATGCGCACCGGGTCGTCGAGGGAGACGGCGTCGGCGTCGGGGGCCAGGAGCTCGTCATCGGACTCCTCGGTCTCGAAGTCCTTGTCGCTGTCGGAGACGGCGATGCCCATCTCCCGGAAGATGAGGAACAGCCGCTCCAACTGGTCGGGGTCGGCGTCGAGGTCAGGGAAGGGGTCGAGGATCTCGTTGGGGGCGAGGAAACCCTGCTCCTTGCCCTTGAGGATGAGCTGCTCCGCCACCCGCACCAAGTCCTCGGTGCGCGGTGCCGCCGGGGCGGCCGCCGGAGCCTTCATCGTCTTGACCAAACCTATGCCTCCATCCCATCGCCGCGGCGCAGGGCCAGAATCCGGCGCTGGGTCCGCTCCAGCTCCGCCACCAGCTGCGGCGCCTCGCCCTCCCGGTGGTGGCCCAAACCCACCAGAGCCCGCTTCAGCGAGGACTCCCTATTCTCCAACGTCTCGATCCGGATCTGACGGACGTGATCCCCCAGCGACTGGACCCGGCGTTCCGCGGTGGCGTCCGCCTCCAGCTCTGGGAATCCGCTCCGGGGCAACTGCCTCAGTTGCGCCCCCAGTTCCGGGGCCAGGCTCTCGGGGTTGAGCCGCTGCGGCGCCGCCTCGACCATGGCCTGAAAGAGCTCCCCCATCTGGGGGTCGGGGAAGTCCTCCCGTCGCATCTGAAATCGATCTTGCAGTTCTGTGACCAATTGCGGGCTGTGCCAGAGCATCCCCAGCAGATGGGCAGAGTTGCCCATTGCAGCCTGCCCCCCAAGCGTCGGCTCCAAACCTGCCGTCTCCTCACTTCCGCTCCGACTCCGGCCCGTGCCCTCGACATCTCGGAGGATCCGCTCCGAGTCGACCCCCAGGCGGCGGCCGACCCTGCCTGCATATAGAGCGCGAATACTGGCCTCGGGGATACGCCTCAGGACCAGGAGCGCCCGCCGCAGCGCCGCCTGCTCCGCGCCCCCGGATCGGGGCGAGGCGTCCCCCAGGGCCCGGTCGACCAGCTCCTCCCAGGCCGGCGGCGCCGCCTTTAGGAGCCGGCCGAGCTCTTCAGGACGGCTGCGCGAGAGATCGTCCGGGTCCTCGCCCGCGGGCAGGGTCAGCAGCCGGCACTCCACCCCGGCCCTGGTCACCAGGTCCACCGCCGCCTCGGCGGCGCGGCGGCCGGCGGCGTCCCCATCGAAGCAGAGGACCACCTCGCCGGCAAAGCGCCGCAGGAGCCTCACCTGGGCCTCGGTCAAGGCCGTGCCCGAGGTCGAGACCGCGTTCTCGACCCCCGCCCGGTGGGCGCCGATGACGTCGAAGTAACCCTCGACCAGGACCGCCTGGCGGGTGCGGGAGACCGCCTCCCGAGCCAGGTCCAAACCGAAGAGCAGCCGTGACTTGTCGTAGAGGGCGGTGGTGCGGCTGTTGAGGTACTTGGGGCTGGCGTCAGCCACCGCGCGACCGGCGAAGCCGACGCAGCGGCCCTGCTCGTCCCGGATCGGGATCACCAGCCGCTGGCGGAAAAAGTCCTGCAGTCGCTCGCCCCGGCCCCGGGCCAGGCCCGAGTCGGCGAGGTCTCCCAGCTCCGCGCCGCGCCGCCGCAGGAAGCGGACCAGGTTGTCGGCTGTGGTCCCAAGCGGGGCGTAGCCCAGCCGGAATCGCTCCTGCTCCTCGGCGCTCACCCCCCGGCTCTCGAGGAACTGGCGGCCGTGCTCGCCGGCGGGGCTCTGGCGCAGGACGTGGCGGTAGAAGCCCTCGGCCAACTGGTTGAGCCGCAGGAGCGCCTCGCGCTGTTGCCGGCGGCGGCGTTCCTGCGGCGTGGCCGGCCTCTCCCGCTCCAGGTCGACCCCGGCGCGCCGGGCCAGGAGCTCCAGGGCGCCGCGGAAGTCGGTGTGCTCCGACAACTCCACGAAGCGGAAGATGTCGCCGCCTTCGTGGCAGCCGTGGCAGTTGAAGACCTGCTTCTCGGGATTGACGTAGAAGGAGGGGGTGTGCTCGGTGTGGAACGGGCAGAGGCCGCGCCACTCCCGTCCCGCCCGGCCCAACCGGACCTGCTCCCCGATCACCTCCAGGATGTCGAGTCTGGACTTGATCTCCTCGGAAGCGCGCTCGCTAGCCATCGTGCCGCAGCGACTCGTGGCCCCCGCCTGCCGGCGGGCGCCCTGGCCGGTCCCCACCCCCGCAAACGCGCGCCGGGCCCGCCTCCATCAGCTGGAAAGCTAGCAGCCTGTCGGGCCCCGGCCCCCCGGTCGGATCAGCGGCGGAAGAGGCCCCTGCCCTTGGTCGCGGTCTCCTGGTCCCGCAGCCGGGCCCGCAGCTCCATCACCTCCTGCTCCCGCTCGGCCAGCTGCTGGGCGGTGGACTTGCGGGCCTGGTCCAGCTCTTGGCGCAGATCCTGGATCTGCCGCAGGCGGCGCTCCAGCTCGGTCTCGAAGCGCAGGCGCTGCTCCGCCTGGATCCGCTGCTCCAGGGCTCGCTCCCAACGCTCGAAGAGACCCGCGACCAGTTCCCGGGCGTCGATCGAGTTCAGGGCCAGCGAACTGTCCGCTCCCTGGGCCATGGCCAGGGCCGACGGCGGCGGGACATCGCCCGCAGGGGCGGCCGCCTCGGTCTCCCCGAACTCGGACTCGAAGGACTCGCTCTCGGTGGTGACCCCGGGGAACTCGGGAATCTCGATCGCGTCCTCGTCGGCGACCGTCTCGACGTCGAAGTTGAGCGCCTCGGCGGTGGCGGGCTCCAGCTCGCTCTCCGCCGCGGCATCTGGGAGCGTTCCCTCCGAGGTGGCGAAGGACTCTCCCGCCTCCGGCGCCGGCTCCAGGCCCAGCTCGGCCTCGTCCATGGGGAAGTAGGCATCGGTGCCGCTGGAGGGGACCGGCTCGGCCTCTGGGTCCGCAGCCGCAGGAGTCGCCTCTTCCAGGGGCTCGTCCTCCCAGGTGGTGGGCTCGGCCCGCCAGAGCGGCTCGGGCCCGGCAGGCGCGGGAGCGGCCTCCGGAGGCTGGTCGGCGTCGGTCCCCTCCGCCTGCGGGACCGTCTCCCATGAGGGCGCGGGGGGCGCGTCGGCGGTGGCGTCGGCGGACCAACTCGGGGCCGGGGGCGCGTCGGCGGCGTCGTCGCCGTTCCAGTCCGCGACCGCGGGCGTCACCTCGGGGGCCGGGCTCCAGCCCGGGTCAGGCGTTGCCGGGTCCGCCTCGGGCTGAGGGCTGTCACCGGCCGACCAGACCTCGGGTGAGTAGTCGGGCTCGCGGATGCCCCAGCTCGGGGGTGCCACGTCCTCCTGGGCCGACTCCTCGTCCTCGGGGGCGGCCTCGGTCGCGGTGGGGAACGGCGTTTGCTCCGGTGGGCTCGAACCGACGCCGATCTCGGTGGCACTGATGCGCATCTCCAACTTGCCCGAGATCTCGATCCAGTGGATGGGGATGTCGCCCGACTCGATCCGGCGCTGGATCATCTCCAGCGGCAGGGAGAGGCGACCTGCCACCTCATCGACTGTCAGGTAGTCATCAGGCATCTCGGCTCACTCCCGTAGTGCGACCCGCCCCGGCGGTTGAGGTGCCCCTCTCCGGACGGCGGACTCCCCCGTTGCCGAGGACAGCGCTGGCGCGGACCTCGCTCAGAGCCCGCCGCCAGAACAGGGGCGAGGCGGTCGCCAGCCCGAAGGCGGCGCTGAGCAGGATCACCGCGTCGACGCTGTCCCGGCCCTGCTTGCTCCAGTAGTCGTCCTCCAGGTGCAGCCAGAGGGCGAACTCGTCGAAGGTCAGTGCCACCCCGGCCCCGTAGAACGGTGCCACCCTCCGGCGCCAGCGCCGGTCACTCTGGAGCAGGGCGGTGTAGCCGCAGCCGGTCAAGGCGAGGATCCCAAAGACCATGTGGTGGACGTGGAGGCCCGAGCCTCCCTTCTTGCCGCCGCCCAGAGTGATGTTGGAGACGAAGGGCAGCCACTGTCCCCGGATACCGTGGGTGATCAGCCTGACCCCGGCAAATGTGGCGACGAAGGCGGTCAGCACCCGCAGCTTGATGTCCTCATCCGGTCTCTCGGCTGCGGTCTCGCGGTAGCGGCCACGCAACCGCCGCGGCAGCGACGCCAGGCTGTGGGTCAGGCGGGCCGGGGTCAACTCCGACTCTGGCACCAGCGCATGGTACCGGCCCATGTCAGTGAATGGGCAGCCAAGGTGGTCTCAAGCGTGCATCAGCCTGTCACGCTCCCAAAACCAGACGTCGCCTCCCTTGGCGAAGCAGGGATCCGGCCTCTTGGCGGCCCGGGACCCGGGAAGGGAGGGATTCGAACCCTCGGACGAGGTTTACCCCCGTCACCCGCTTAGCAGGCGGGCGCTTTCGACCACTCAGCCACCTCCCCCCGAGCCAGCGACCGAGTATAGGCGGGGCTAGGTTCCCCCTTTGAGGCCGAGCTCGGAGGCGATGCGCCCCAGCGCTGTCTTGATCAGCTCGACCAGGTCCTCCAGGCCCACGCCCAGCTCCTCCACCCCCTTGGCGATGTCCTCCCGAACCACCCCCCGGGCGAAGGACCGGTCCTTGAGCTTCTTGCGCACCGAGGAGGCCTTGACCAAATCCACCCGCCGCTCCGGCTGGACCATGGCCACCGCCATGACGAAGCCGGTCAGCTCGTCCAGGGCGAAGAGCCAGCGGGCCATATCCGTCTGCCGGGGGACACGGGTGAAGCTGGCGTGGCCCTGGATGGCCAGCACCACCTCTTGGGGATAGCCCTGGGCCTCCAGCAGCGGCCGGCCCCAGTAAGGGTGCTCCCCAGGGTGGGCCTCGTAATCGAAGTCGTGGAGGAGGCCGGTGATGGCCCAGGTCTCCTCGTCCTGGGCTCCGGCCCTCCGGGCGGCCTGCAGCATCACCGCTTCCAGGGCCAGGCCGTGGCGCCGCAGGCTGAGCCCCTCGGTTTGGCTGTGGAGAAGCTCCAGGGCCTGGTCGCGGGTGGGCATCGCGCCATCCTGCCATCCGCTCCCGGTGAAGCACAAGCGCCGCTGCGCCTGCTACGGTCGGCGGGCCGCCGTGAGCCAACTTCCGCTTGCCGACCGGGACCGACTCTGGCAGCAGCTCATGGAGCTTTCCCGGTTCCGGGAGCCGGAGCAGCCGGGTCACACCCGGCGCGTCTTCTCCGAGCCCTACCGGCGCTCCAGAAGCTGGATTCGGCAGCGCATGGCGGAGGTGGGGCTGCGAGTCCAGGAGGATCCGGCGGGCAACCTCCTCGGCGAGCTCCCCGGGCGGCGGGCGGACCTGCCTTGGATCGCGCTCGGCTCCCACAGCGACACCGTCCTGGGTGGGGGGCGCTTCGATGGCATGGTCGGCGTCCTGGCGGCGATCGAGGTGGCCCGGCTGAGCCCGGACCTGGCTCATCCCCTGCTGGTGGTGGACTTCCTCGGTGAGGAGCCCAACCAATTCGGCATCAGCTGTCTCGGCAGCCGGGCGGTGTCGGGCCAGCTGACCCCCGCCCACCTGGGACTGCGCGATGCCGGGGGCGGCAGCCTGGCCCAGGCCCTGGAGGAGCACGGCGCCAGGCCCAAAGAGCTGAGCCAGGCGCTCTGGAGCGGACTCAGGCTGGCGGGATATCTCGAGCTCCACATTGAGCAGGGGCGACGCCTGGAGCAGGCGGGCTACCCCCTGGGCTTGGTCACCGGCATCTGCGGCATCCACCGGGGCCGGATCGTCGTGAGCGGTCGTGCCGACCACGCCGGGACCGCCTCCATGTCCGACCGCCGGGACGCGCTCGCCGGGGCGGCCCAGCTGGTGCTGCTGGTGGAGCGGCTGGCTCGGGCAAGCCGGCGCGGGGCGGCGGGCGTGGGCACGGTGGGCCAGCTGGCGGTCGTCCCCGGCGCCGCCAACGTGGTCCCGGAGGCGGCCTCCCTCACGCTCGAGCTGCGCAGCACCTCGGCCGCCTGGCTCGCCAGCACTTTGCGCCAGCTGGAGGCGGGTGCCCGTCGCGTCACCGAGGAGCGGTCGCTGGGGCTGGAGCTGGAGTGGGTCTCGACCCAGGCGCCGGTCGCCTGCGCCCCGCAGATGCAGACGGTGGTGGCGCGCGCGGCCTCGCGGCTGGGGCTGCCGTTCCTGGAACTGGAGTCCGGGGCCAGCCACGACGCCGCCCACCTGGCCAACCTCTGCCCGGTGGGGATGATCTTCGTCCCCTCCAGGGAGGGCCGGAGCCACTGCCCTGAGGAGTGGACCGAGCCGGGGCAGGTCGCGGTGGGGGTCCGCGCCCTGCTGGCTGCGGTGCGGGTCCTGGACTTGGAGCCTGCCGGGACGGCGCAGCAGGGCGGTTGAGGCGGCCAGGCTCGGGCCCGTGCGGTCAATGGGGTCCGGGCCCCGGTGCCTTCCGCCGGCCGCTGCGGAGCAGCCGGCGGCTCCCGTCCTCGAGCATCCAGCGCAGCGCCTGGGGCGTCGCCGCCCCGGCCAGGCGGAACCGGCTCGTGAGCCGCTCCACCTCGTTCTGGGCCTCGCTCCAGCCCACCGCCTCGACCTCCCCCTCGACCACGGGTCCGCCGCCCCGCACCCGCAACCGCACCCAGGGGTCTAGGCGCCAGCGCTCCGCCTTCTTGGTGAACGCCGGGGTCAGGAGGTAGACGAACCCCGGGGGGATGACGGCGAACCACATCGGCAC
Organism: Candidatus Dormibacteria bacterium; assembly: GCA_050734425.1. Classification (GTDB taxonomy): domain Bacteria; phylum Chloroflexota; class Dormibacteria; order Aeolococcales; family Bog-877; genus Bog-877. The sequence goes on along the minus strand of JBOHUL010000121.1, from coordinate 16,009 downwards.
AGTCCCCACGACCCCGTCGCCGCGGGAGCTGACCAAGACCTCCTCTTGGTCCCAGAGCGCCTCCAGGAACGTCCCGGGCCAGGGCTGGAGGGGGGGCGTGGGGGACACCTCAACAGGACCTGCAGGCGAAGACCTCACAGCGGTAGGGCAGGACCAGCGGCTGTCCGGGCAGTCCCCGGTACTCGTCGGCCAGTCGGAGGATTTGCTGGCCCAGCCGCTCCTGGGCCTCGGCCGCGAGAGCGGCGACGTAGCTCAAGGAGAAAATGCGGTCGACCAGCTGCTCGGGGCCGCCCAGCTGGTGGTGCTCAAAGGCGCGGGACTCCAGGGGGGAGAACAGCAGACTCTGCTCCAGGCGCTGGCGCCAGGCCCGGTCGACATGGTCGGGGGTGCCCTCGCGCAGGGGTTCCACCAGCTCGTTGATCGCACGCCAGAGTGGCGAGCGGACGTCGCGGACGTTCCAGATAAGGCCCAGCCAGCCCCGGGGCCGGAGCACCCGGTGGATCTCCTTGAGCGAGTCCGGATCGGAGAACCAGTGGAACGCCTGCCCCGCCGTGGCCGCGTCGACATGGCCGGACGAGAGTGAGGTGGAGGCCGCAGTGGCGGCCAGCACCTCGACCCCCGGCACGGCCCGCTCCAGCTGCTCCGCCATCTCGGCGACCGGCTCCAGGGCGATCACCCTGGCGCCGAAGGGCACCAGCTGGCGGGTGAGCTTGCCAGTGCCGGCGCCCAGGTCGAGCACCACCCGGCCCGCCCCCAGTCCCAGCCGACCTGCGAGCCAGCCCACGGCGGCGGGTGGGTAGGTGGGCCGGCCCCGCTCGTAGGCCGCGGCTCCCCGGGCGAACCCGGCCTTGGCTTGGGGGTGGATCGACACTGGGGCCGATGCTAGCCGGTCCCGGGGCCCAGGTCCGCGCTTGCCTCAGGCCGGCTCCAAGCCGTCGCCGACCGGTTCGGCCGGCTGGGGCCGTGGCCCTGGGAGATGCTTCCCGCTCGAGATGCCCCAGCCCATGGCCAGCGCCGCGAACGTCATGAAGACCACGATGAAGTAGTAGTTGAAGAACGCGAACTTGGCCAGGAGCAAGAAGACGAACAGGACCGTCGTTCCCTGAATCAAACCGGTGGGCAGGTCGGGCTTGCGCCGGCTGAGGAGGAACGCGGCCGCAAGCAGCAGGGGAACTCCCCAGGCGACGACCCCAGGAAGCGCCGTCCCGTGATTTTGGAGCCAGAGCCCGTCGACGTTCAGAGCGTCCCCCCGCGCTGGGATCTTCAGCTGTATCAGGAGAACGTCCCAGACGAACGCGCCCAGCCCCGTCCACAGTGCGAGTGGCAACGAGACCAGGACCGCGATCGCACCGGCGGCGATGAGCTCGGCTCGGGCCCGTCCGTTCCGAAAGAAGATGACCAGAAGCGGTCCCCAGATCATGAAGGTGGTGGATCCGCCCAGGCCGAGGACGACTGTCGCCGCCCGGCGGTGGTACGTCCGCAACCACAACCACAGGGCGACCGCAGTGACGCCCGCCAGTTCGATCCAGGCTTGCACGATCATGAATGTGGCGAATTCGGAGCAGAGCATCAGCGCCAGGAGCAGCCAGGCGCCGTCCGACCCGAGATTGCGCCTGGCGATCATGGTCACGGCGAGGATCAGCAGGCCCATGCAGAGCATCTCCTCAAACCGGACGTCGCCGACCAGCCGCCCGGCGAAGGTCGCCAGCAGGGCTCCAGGCCCATAGGGGTAGGGCAGGTGCGCCAGACCGGGTGTGGTGGAGACGTAGTGGATTGGGTAGGGATTGGCGCCGTGGAGGAGGGCCCACGATCCCTGCTGCAGGATGTTGAAGACGTCGATCTCCGCCTTCCCGATGCGTATCTGCGCGAGTATCTGCAGGATGTCTCCGATGACCATGGCCACCAGTCCCGGGATGCGGTGGCGGCTGTTGACGATCACCAGACCGCCCACCGTCACGAGAGAGAGGCCGAGGGCCACTCCCGGCCCGCCGAACCACGAGGTCCAGAGCTTGATGTCCGTGAGTGCCGCCGCGTCCGACAGAACCACGATCAGGATTGAGGAAACCCACCGCCCAGGCAGGGGTCCGTCGGTAACCCGACCGACGGTCACCAGCGCGATGAGCCCCACGAGCAGGATTGAGACGCCGGCTGGGTCCATCTCCCCGTCTTTCAATGCGCAGGCAACCGATATGAGAACTATGGCCGCCAAGAGCCAGACCGGCTTGGTACGAAGCGGTCCAGTTTCGATGAGCAGGCGAGCTCGTGAGACGGGGCCGCCAGACGCCCTTGGCGGCGCGGAGGTGGCCTGCAGGCTCACCTCGAAGCGTCCGCGGAAGCTGGGATTGGTCCAGCTTCTGACGAAAATTCCAGGGCTTTGGCATCGGCGCGGCGGCTCATCGTCCACTTCCTCCGGGCGTCACCCGAGTCGTTCTGGCCGGGCATGCCCGCACGTTCGCAGGGAACACCAGTTGCGTTGCTGAGTTATGGGGCAAGCATTGGTTGCCATCATTTGGTGCGACGCCAAAGCACACTACCGGCCTGAGAACCCGGGCAGTTGACGCGCGTTTGAAGTTCCGGTATCAGGTCTGTCGCTCACGGCAGCCTTCCGGCGGCACCGGGGCCGGCTCTTGGCTCGCGCCGTGTCCCCGCGCTGCCGTCGCGGGCTGGGCCGTCTCCACCCTGCCTGCGGTGGTGCAGGACGGGTTCGTCAACGTTGTTCGCCCCTTGGGGGAGGCGCCCCGCCGGAGCCGCCAAGGGCCGCTGGCGTCCGCGTCCAACCGTGGTGGAGTGCCGGTGCCCGGTCTCCTGAGTGCGTCCAGATGGCGACCCCGAGCGGATTCGAACCGCCGATCTCCACCTTGACAGGGTGGCGTGTTAGGCCAGCTACACCACGGGGCCTTAGGGACGCCGGCGATGCCGTGCGCGGGCATCCCCGCCGGAGCTCGCCGATTATACGTCCGGGCTGAGACGGCGCCGAGCCAGGATTTAGATGGGCAACGAGGCGCCATCGCTAAGATGGCCTGGCCGTCCTGAGTTCGCGCCGGAGGAGACTGCACCTTGAAGGTGGCCGTTTTGGTGAAGCAGATCCCCGACCCGTCCGGAGCCGGTCGGCTCGATCCCGCCACCCATCGCCTGGTACGCGACCAGGGAGAGCTGGTGCTGGACCCGGGCGACGCCTACGGCATCGAGGCCGCGCTTCAGGTGGCCGAGGCCGCCGACGGGCAGGTGGTGGCCATCTCGATGGGGCCGCCATCGGCGGCCGAGGTCATCCGCAAGGCGATGGCCATGGGCGCCGCCGAGGGGATGCTGGTCACGGACGAGCGGCTGGCGGGGGCCGACGCACTCCAAACCGCCCGGGTCCTGGCCAGGGCCGTGAGCCGGGTGGGGCCCGACCTGCTGCTGACCTGCACCGAGTCCACCGACGGCTACACCGGGATCCTCCCCGCCGCCCTGGCCGAGCTGCTGGGCTGGCCCTGCCTGACCTTCGCCAAGCAGCTCCAGGTCGAGGGGGGCAAGGCCCGGATCCAACGCCAGACCGCCACCGGCCACGATCTGGTGGAGGCGGACCTGCCGGCGGTGGTGAGCGTCACCGGAGGCATCAACGAGCCCCGGTATCCCACCCTCAAGGGGATAGTCGGCTCCCGCAGCAAGCCGTTGGAGCAGCTCTCCTGGGAGGCGCTCGGGCTTGAGGCCGAGGTCGCAGCTCAAAGTGCAGTGCAGCAACAGGTGGTCAGCGTCCAGGAGGCGCCGGCGCGCACGGCGGGCGAGGTGGTCGACGACGAGGGCCAGGGGGCCAAGCGCATAGCCGACTATCTCGCCGAGCTCAAGGTGATTTGAGGGTGGCCCGGATCCTGGTCTACGTCGAGCTCAGTGGGGAGGCGGTCGCGCAGGTGTCGCTGGAGGCCCTGACCAAGGCCCGGGAGCTGGGCCAGGTGGAGGCCCTGGTGCTGGGGCCCGAGGTGGACGGCGTCGCCCAGGAACTGGGCCGATACGGCGTGAGCCGGGTCCACGTCGGTAGTGACCAGGCCTACAGCGACTTCGTCGCCGAACCGGCCGCCAGCGCTCTGGCCGAGCTGGTCGCCGCGGGTGGCTACGACCTGGTCCTGCTGGGGGCCACCTACGACGCCCGCGACATCTGTGGCCGGCTCAGCGCCCGCCTGGGGCTCACGGTGGTGGCCAACGCCACCGACGTCGTGGCCCGGGAGTCGGGGTTCGCCGCCGCCAGTTCCATCTTCGGGGCGACGCAGGACGTCCTGACCGCGCTCTCCGGCGCCAGCCCCTGTGTCCTGCTTCGGCCCAAGTCCGTCGCGGCCCAGCCGGTCGGGTCGGCGGCGGCGGCCGAGGTGGTCGAGGTCGAGCTCCCGCGGGACGCCCCCCGCGGTGCCCGAAGGCTGGAGTCGGTGTCGGTCGAGGCCCAGGGCCCCCAGCTGGAGGACGCCAAGGTGGTCGTCAGCGGCGGCCGGGGGCTGCAGCAGGCCGAGAACTTCTCCCTCCTGGAGGAGCTGGCTGCGCTTCTCCACGGCGCCGTCGGCGCCAGCCGCGCGGTGGTGGACCTCGGCTGGGTGCCCTACGCCCGGCAGGTGGGCCAGACCGGAAAGACGGTCAAGCCGGACGTATATCTCGCCTGCGGGATCAGTGGGGCGATGCAACACACGGTGGGCATGAAGGGGGCACGCCACATCATCGCGATCAACCGGGACCGGGAGGCGCCGATCTTCAAGCTCTGCGACCTCGGCATCGTCGGCGACGCGCTCCAGATCGTGCCCCAGCTGACCGAGGAGCTGCGACGGCGGGGGAGCTCAGGGTGAACCCCCGCCGCCGCTGAGACCTTGAACCGCGCCGGGTTGCTGGCGCTGCGGGCCGCCGACGGGGCCACCGTGACCCTGGAGCGCTACCCCATCCTCTTGGGACGCTCCGCTGCCGGAGGCGTGGTCCCGGACGTGGACGTCTGCCACCTGGACCCTGGGGGGGCGGTCGACAACCGCCACCTGGAGCTGGACCGCGTCCCCCAGGGCCTGGAGGTGCACGACCTCGGCGGGACCGGGGGCACCTGGGTCGACGGGCGGAGACTGCCGCCGGGGGGCAGGGCGCTGCTGGAGGTGGGGAGCTTGCTGCGGGTGGCGTCGGTCCAGCTGACCCTGGTCCAGGCAACTTCGGCGAGCCCGTCCCCGGCGACTGAGAGCGAGCCCGCACCCTGGCTGGAGGGCCGCTCCGCGGATGCGGTGCCACCGCCGCCCTCGGCGGGGGCCCTGGTGCGCGAGGAAGTGGAGGAGTCCCCCAATCCGGCGGTGTTGGACTTCAGCGGAGCGCCGGCGCTGGCGCGGGAGGCGCTCGAGCGCGGCGCCGAGCTGGTCCGGCTCCGGCCCGGATCGCCTCTGGAGGTCCTGCGGGCAGGGGAGTGGTCCCTGGTGGGGAGAACGGTGGGCCAGGCGGCCGCGACCGACGCCCTCGAGATGGCGCGCCGGCTGCTGGGCTCGCGCCGGGGGGCGCTGAGTGACCAGGGGCACGTCGGCGACCTGGCCCTGGACTTCGTCGCACCCCCACTCACGGACCGGATCTACCTCAGCGCCGCACGGGCCCCCCGGCAGCCCGCCCCTCTGGATTGGGGCCAGCTGGAACGGGCCTGCCAGGAGGTGGAGAGGGGGGCGACCCTGCTGGTGGCAGCCAGCTGGCCGGAACCGGCGCTGGCGGCGCTGGCCCAGCGTTTCGAACACGGTGGGGCCGGACCGCGGCTCCTCAGCTTCGCCGGCTCGGACTGGTGGGTACCCGTCGGCTGGGCCGTCCTCGACTCCTCCCATCCAGACGTCGTCCAGGAGGCGCTGCGGCAGGCGCCCCTGTTCCTGGTCGAGCCGCCCGAGCCGGTCCTGGACGAGTTGCTGCGGGTCCTGCCCCGGGCCGAAGGGGGCACGGTCGTGGCCTTGCGCCGGGCCTCGCTCCGCGGGACCCTGGAGCACTTCCTGAGCCGACTCGAGGCCCTGGAGGGTCAAAACCCAGCCTCGCTGCAGCGGAGCCTGCCCCACCTTCCCGATCTGGGGCTCGGGGCCGGTCCCAGGGGCTGGGAGTTCGTTCGCCTGGGGCTGGACCTGGGCGGGAGATGCGAGCTCCTGCCCCTCGAAGCCGAGCCCGAGGGGGGTCGCGGTTGAGCCGCCGCCTGCCACCGCCGACCTCGGGCCCCTCGGTCGCCGCCTACTTCGCCGTGGCCCTGCTCGTGACCCTGGTCCTGGCCTTGATCCTGCTCACCGTCAACCATGGGCTTCTGGGCCATGCCCACGGTCTGCGCCAGGCCCTGGGCCTGGGAGGAGGGTGAGCGCGGAGCGCGGTTGCGCTCACAATGACACCATGCCGGTCCTGCTTCTCAACGCCTCGCTGCAGCCGCTCAACGTCATCAGCCGCAGGCGGCTGGTGGTCCTGCTCACCAAAGAGCGGGTCGCGTTTCTGGACGAGCGCGTACGCAGGATGGTGGTCGAGGAGCTGGCCCAGCGCCGCCTTGGCGACGGGGTGATCGTGGTCCGCCTGCTGCGCAACATCATCGTCCCCAGGCGGATGCTGCGGCCCAACCGGCGCAACCTGCTCCTCCGCGACGACCACTCCTGCCAGTACTGCGGCGTGCACTTCCCGGCCAGCGAGCTCACCATCGACCATGTCATCCCGGTCTCGCGGGGAGGCAATCCCGGCAGTTGGGAGAACCAGGTCGTGGCCTGCAAGCGCTGCAACGGGCGCAAGGCCAACCACCTCGCCTCCGAGGTCCACCTCAGGCTGCGGCGGCCGCCTCGGCCGGTGGTCCAGGAGTACGCCCACCTCCTCTTCTTGAGGTATCCCGAGGTCCGCAGCGCCTATGAGGACCTGGTCCGCTCGGTCCTGCCCCTCCCAGTTGAGGCGTCGGCGCCCCAACCGGGACCGCCCTTGCTGGCGGCTCTGGGGGTGGGCTAGCTCAGTCCAACTCCTGGGGCAGGTGCAGCGGCGGCTCAGTCAGGTACCGCGCCGTCGCCTCGTCCGAATCCTGGATCCGCTCCACCAGCTCGGTGGCGATGGCCATGGAGCGGTGCAGGCCCCCGGTGCAGCCCACCGCGACCCGGAGCACCGAGCGGCGCTGAGCCTGGTACAGAGGCACCAGTCGGAGCAGCATTGGCAGGAACTGGGTCAAGAGTTCCTTGGCCCCCGGCTGGCTCATGACGTAGCGACGCACCGCGGGGTCGCTGCCGACGGTCTCGCGCATCTCCGGGACCCAGTAGGGGCTGTCCAGGAAGCGGGTGTCCAGGACCCAGTCGGCCTCGGGGGGCAGCCCCTGGCGGAAGGCGAAGGTGAAGCAGTCCACCCGCACTTGGGGCCGGTCGCGCCAGTCGTCCAGGAGCTGGCCGAGGTAGGCAGTGGTGCTGCCGTTGAGGCCCAGCAGGTGGCGGTGGGGCTGGCGCGCGGGCGCCACCATCCCGGGGCGCTGGGGCGAGCCCACCTGCACCAGCCAGTAGCGCAGGCCTCGCCGGTCCAGCTCGGGGATCCAGCCTTGGCCCCGGCTCTCGCTGGCCAGCAGCGCCAGGTCGGGCTCCCGCTCCAAGCGCGCCTGCACCTCCGTGCCCAGATCCCGGACCGCGTCACGGGGGGCGAGGATCCCGAAGCCCACCTCGCGGGCAAGCCGCTCTAAGTCGTCCAGAAAGCGGTCCTCGGCGAATATCGAGACAAGGGACATCTCAGCCGCGTCCTCCATCGGCGCTGCCACCCGGGCTCTCCCGCCCGCGCCGTTCTCCCCGGCAGACCGCTGCCCATCGTCGCAGATAGGTCGCTGGCCCGCCTCTCTGACTTGGTCCGCGAGCGCAACTCTCAGGGCCAGCAAAGAGTCGGAGCCCGGACCGTCCGCGGCCCTGAGCTCGTGGAGGGACACTCTCCCGGGGAGCGTCTGCGATGCGGCCGACCACGGGGCGTCGGGGGAGCGCCGTCGAGGCCCGGCTGGGGCTGCCGGTCCACCAAGGCGGTGTCCTCAGGACCTGCTGGGCGTCAAGGTCTGCCAGGCAGCGTCGTGGCCACCCCGCGGGCGAGGTCACTTGGAGGTGCCTTTGCGAGCGCGCGCTTCTGGCGGGATGGCGCGCCAGGAAGGCGGCGAGCTGGCTGGAGCTGGCGAAGGGCGCCATCCCGGCCCCGGGTCCCGTTCCGCCCTATCGGGTGCCCTGCGCCTCCCGCCGGGCCAGGCGTTCGTCTAGGTGCTGCAGGCCGTCGTAGGCGGCGTACTTGTAGGCGTCGGCCCGGGTCGGAAAGTTGAACGTGGTGTCGATGAACTCGTCGACGGTGCCGCCCCGATGCATCAGCGCCTGGGCCACGTGGATGAGCTCGTTGGCCTCCTCCCCCAGGATGTGGGCGCCCAGCAGGCGCCGGTCCTGGACCCGGAAGACGAGCTTCAGCAGGCCATCCGTGGAGCCGGCGATTCGGGCCCGGGCGTTGCTGGCGAACAATGTCCGGCCGCACTCAACCTCCTCGCCGGCGGCCAGGGCCGCCCCCTCGGTCAGCCCCACCATCGAGGTCTCGGGCAGCGTGTAGATCCCCGTGGGGACGACCGGGTCGACCGCCTCCTTGAAATGGATGCCGAAGGCCCGGCAGATTGCCACGCGCGCTTGCTCCATCGCCACCGACGCCAGCCCCGGGGGCCCGATCACGTCACCTGCGGCATAGATGCCGGGCGCGCTGGTCTGGAAGTCCGGACCGACCCGGATCCGACCCCTCGGACCGACATCCACCCCGGCCTGGTCCAGGCCCAGTCCCTCGACATTGCCGACCCGTCCGACCGCATGCACCACCACCTGGGGGTGGAAGGGCTCACCGTCGACGACCACCAGTGGCCCCTGGTCGTCGCGGCCCACCGATTCCACCTGGGCCTTCATCAAGAGCCGGACTCCCGCCGAGGTCAGCGTCTGGGCCAGCGCCTGCGACAGCTCCGCGTCGAGCATTGGGAGCAAATCGGGATGGCGGTCCACCAGGGTGATCTGCACCCCCAGGGCGGCAAAGATGGAGGCGTACTCCGACCCCACCGGCCCACCGCCCACGACCAGCATCCGCTCGGGCAGCCGGGCAATGTCCAGCACCGTCTCCGAATCGTGAACGTCCGGATCGGAGAAGGGGATCTCGGGTGGGTGGTGAGGATGCGAGCCAGTGGCGAGCAGGATCACCCGGCCACGGAGTTCCCGATCGCCCCCGTCTGCCAGCTGGACCAGTACCCTCCTGTCCGGTCCCAGGCGGGCGTCGCCCCGGACCAGCTCCACCCGATGCCGCTCCAGGTTCTCGCTCGCGGCCTGGGCCATGGTCGAGACGACGTCGGCGGTCCGGGCCCGGAGGCGGTCCATCACCAGGTCGGGCGCCAGGGTGATGCCCACCCCGTAGGTGTCGCGTCGGGCCCACCCGCTCAGGTACATGGCGGTGTCGCGGAGCGCCTTCACCGGGATGCCGCCCAGGACCGCGACCGTGTCCGGGCGGGGCGGGGGCCGACGCTCCACCACCGCTACGCGATAGCCGTGGTAGGCGGCCTGGGCGGCGCCCTTCTCGCCCGCCGGCCCGGACCCGATCACCACCAGGTCGAACGGGTCCGATCCGGCGCCACCCCCGAGGTCGGTCACGGCTCGAGGCTAGCAGGCCTGACACCTGCCCATCACCGCTGCGCCGGTGCGACGGCGAAGCCGGGCCAACGCCGCAGCCGTGTCCTGGCGCTTTTGGCGACGCTCCAGGCGGCACCTGCGACTCTGGCCAAGGGCATGGCGCCGTAGCCAGCGGTCCCGTACCGGCTCGGGTGGTGGCTCAGCGGTTAGGGGCGCAACTCGTCAAGTGTGATGGCCGGCGCTGGGCTTCTGTCGGGGGGCGGTCTCACGGGCGATGCCAGCTCTGGTCGGCCTCGGTAGACGAGCCCGTACCCGCTGCGGCAATCAACGCAGACGCGCGGACTGCCCGCCTCTGCGGCCTAGAGGGATCGGCCGCGGGCGCCGCGGGAGCGCTGCCGCCACCGCCGCTTGGCCTCGGCAAGTTCCTGCTGGTCGCCCTGCCGCGCCGCAAGCGACTCCAACTCGCGCTCGAGCTTGCGCCATCGCACAACCCGGGCCGGGTCGAGGGTACCGGCCGCCACCGCCGTCTTGACGGCGCATCCGGGCTCGCTCTGGTGGGCGCAGTCGCTGAAGCGGCACCCTGCCGCGAATTCGACCACGTCGGCGAACGTCTGCTGCAGGCCCTCGCCAGCGTCCCAGAGCCCAAGGCTGCGGAGCCCGGGGGTATCCAGCAGCACTCCCCCGCCCGGTACCAGGACCAACTCCCCGTGCGTGGTGGTGTGGCGGCCCTTGCCGTCGCGGCGGGTGGCCCCTGTGGCCAGCCGGTCGGAGCCGATCAGCGCGTTGATCAAAGAGGACTTGCCGACTCCTGAGGGACCCAGCAGGGCCGCGGTGTGCCCCGGAGTGAGAAGCAGTTGGGCGAGCTCAGGGACCCCCTGGCCCGTGACCGCGCTGACTGCCAGGACCTCCGCCCCGGGGGCGAGTTCGCCTGTCCCGCGGAGCGCCGCCTCCAACTCCGCTGCGGACACGGTGTCGACCTTGGTCAGGATCACGGCCGGCCGAGCCCCGCCCTGCCAGGCCAGGGCCAGGTAGCGCTCCAGGCGACCGGCCCGGAGCTCCTGGTCGAGGCCGCAGACGATCAGGGCCTCGTCAATGTTGGCCGCCAGCGGCTGGGGTACGGTCTGGCGACCCACGCTCTCTCTGACGAAGAAAGTGCGCCGAGGCACGATCGCCAGCGCTCGCAGCCGGGAGGCCGGCGTACGCGCCGGGTCGAGCGCCAACCAGTCCCCGGCGACCACCTGCAGGCCGCCGGTCTCGACCTGAAGCCGCTCCGGCGCCAGGACGCTGCAACGGCTGGGTTCCACACGGGAAGCGCGAGCGGGCCTGGCGCCCTCCGGTGCGCAAGCTCGCAGTTCAGTTTCCCATGATCTGTCCCAGCCAAGCTGGAACAATGCGTCGGATCGCGATAGATCTGTCTCGGTCAAGCGGTCGCCTCCCATTGGGAGGTGCCCGCCGACAGGGCGCTAGGGTCAGGCCGTGGCGGGCACCTGTTGCGGTGCGGGCATAACTTCGGCCGGGGTGCCGGCAGGGAATTGCTGGTTCATCTGCACACCTCCTGACTGAGCGCCGCCTTCGACCCGAGGCATGTCAGCTTAGCGGTATGCCCAGGTCCGGGTCCACGATGGGGCCTAACTCGGCCTCGACCGCCTCCCCTACGAACTCCACTTCGCCTGACGGGAAGGTCTGCGCGGCTGACGCTCACGGGCCGTGGAAATGGGAAGTAGGTCCAAGTGGGCCGGGCAAGCCGGCGCAGCGCTATGTGATCCGCGGCAATCCTGAGGACGTGGCGCGCTAACGACCGAGACGGGGTCGGTCGCTCCAGGAACCGGAGCAGGCTCTGCTGGCGTTGGACCAGACCGCGGGGCGCAGGCCCAAGCCTGCCGACTACGCATCAGCAGCCGGTTAGGGCGCTACGGGAGTCAGATGCCAGATGCAGGGCTGACGTTCAACCGGGCAATCGTCGATCGAGAGGAGGGTCCACTGAGGCAAGCACGTGCTCCGCACCAGCGACAAGACGCTCCTCTTGAGCGAGGAGATTGCGCTGGGCCACCGGCCGGCCGCTCCGAGTGGAGCGGGGTTGGCGCGACCTCATGTAGAAACTTGAGCTGCAGCCGATGTTTCACCGGAAGGAGGAACACATTCGCTCCCAAGTGCCGCTCTGCTTCCTCAGGTTGCTCCTGGTCCAGATGGCCGAGATCCGAGCCCAGTAGACCTGGCCTCGGATGCAGCGGGAGTGGCAGAGGGTCTGTCCCGTGGAGCTAAGGGGCTCGGCCGGCCGCGTCCACCAGACCTCCAGGCTGACCGAGTCCCAGCCGTAATTGTTTGTGCGTCACAAGGTCACCCTCACTCTCGGATCTGCACCGCCACGGGTTCAAGCGGCTCCGCAGCAGCGTAGATACACGACCCGTGCGCAGGACCCCCTGATCTCAACCTGATCTTGACTCCGACCCTGCCCTACGCCATCCGATTGTCGAGGACGGGCCTGAGACAGTCCGCAGCGCGTCTCACGCCGCCAGACGGTTCGCCGGATAATTGGTGCCCGTGGCAGATCTCGGACGGCTGAGCCGCGGCCTCCTCTCCTCGATGTGCGCCGCGTACGGAGATTACCTTCGCCGCCAGCACTCCGGTGGAGCCGCTATGTCGACCTGGCCGCGGGCCAATGCCAGAAGGAGCCCGGAATTCGCCTGGATCGGAGCTCCGGCAGAGACCCAAGAGCGGCTTATGGGCAGCTTCGGTGATCTGCACATCGGGGCAACTCACGCCTGCCAGCAGCTGGTTGGCAAGATGAGTGCCACCATCCAGCTCAACCCGTACGAACGGGAGGCGTTGTACGGGTATCCATTCGTAATTGGCAGCGTGAACGGCAAGGCTATCCGAGCGCCACTTCTCAGCGTGCCAATCACCATCCGTCCTGAAGGACGCGGGTTTGCGCTCTCGCCCGAGGAAGAGACCCTCGAGTTCAACCCCATACCCTTCCTCGGTGATGACGTCAGTGACGCGAGGGACTTGGCCGTAGCCCACATTCACGGCGCAATACCGGGACTTCCCCTCACCGCGGAGAGACTTCGAGCGTTCCTGGATGTGGTGCAAAGAGAACTCCCCCAGGTCGCGCTGGCAGGCGCCTTGGACGGTCGCTTAGGCGAACCTCCAGCCGGTCCCGGCGGGAGTGGACTACGCATCATCGACTGCGCGGGCGTGCTCATCGCTCCACGGGCCAGCTACTTCCTGGCCAGCGACCTGGATGCCATAAGCCAAGGTGCAACCCTCACCGAGGCTAACGCCCTGGTACCACTCCTCGCCGGCGCCGGCGCAGAAGCACAGGTGGATATCAGCCGCGCGCGCGAGCAGTCCGCGCAGGTGTACTATCCTTTCCCCTCCAACCGCGCCCAGCGCCGGGCCGCCATCCTGTTGGACGATCAGTCCACCAGGGTGCTGCGGGTAGACGGACCGCCCGGCACCGGGAAGTCACTCACCGTCGCCAACCTCGTCTGTCACATCGTGGCCACCGGTCGGTCGGTGCTCGTGACCTCCACCAAGGACAAGGCTCTCTCCGTGGTGGACGACAAGCTCAAGGAGCTCCGCAGCCCGCTCCTCCCCATGACCCTCCTGCACCGCAATAAGCAGCCCATGCTGGACCGCTTGGCGCGCATCACCAAGAGTCGGTCGCAAAGCGAGTTGGATCAAGTGCTGACCACTGTCCGTAGCGACTACGAAAAGGCTCAAATTGAATACAGAGAGGCGGCGGCGTCGTTCGCCCAAGCGATCGAAGCGGAGGAGAAGCGTCTCCTTGCGGATCGCGAGGCGGAAGGAGCCAGCGGCTTCGGCAAGCTCGCGGCGTCAATTCGCCGACGCTCAGCTTGGAGGAAGGCTAACAGATCCGCTCCCCACAACACCGCTGAGATGAGCGACGAAGCTCGGGAGACGAGATCCGAAGTCTTTCAGCTCGCCGAGAGCTATCTCCGGGTGAGCGCTGAACATCGCACGGCGAGCGAGACCCGCCAACAGAAGCAGAATCGCGAGGAACTCGCCAAGACGATTCGACGCAACCAGAGTAGCTACAAGAACTATTCGCTCTTTGACCACCTCAAGCACGACGTCGAGCGAGCCCAGATGTTGCTCGAATCGCTCCCGGCCTGGGTCATGGCTCCGGACGACGTGGCTCGTCTCTTTCCCTGCAGTGAGGGGCTCTTTGATGTAGTCATCGTCGACGAGGCCTCTCAGGTGGATCTCCCCAGCATCGTGCCCATTCTGCATCGCGGGAAGAAGCTGGTCATTTGCGGGGACCTGCAGCAGATGCAGCCCCAGCGCTTCGCCTTCGTCGCCGCCACAGTAGCCAGGGGCGTCTGGACAAAGCACCGCGTATCGGACTACGACCCCGACGGACAGTACTACCCGACGAAGCAATCCCTGCTCGATCTGGCCGGCAGCCGCTCCGAAGAGTCCGTCTTCTTGGACGAGCACTTCCGCTGCTTGCCGTCGATCATTGAGCCGAGTAACCTCCGCTTCTATCAGAATCGGCTGCGGATTATGACCGACGAGAGCCGGAAGGCATTTGGCTCGCCCACCACTGCTGCCTTCACCCTTCACCAGATTGGGGAAGGAAGGGTTGAGGAGTCCGACTCCCAGGTCAACAGGCCCGAAGCCCGCGCGCTTATGGATCTACTCGAGGCCATGTTGCGCTCCCCTGATTACGAGGGGGCGACCATTGGGGTCGTCGCGCTCTACGAGCAGCAGATGCGGTACCTTCAGGACCTCGTCGCCGACGAGGTGCAGGCGGACCTCCGCACCCGGCACGACCTCGTGGTCGTGAATCCAGACGGCTTTCAGGGCGACGAACGTGACGTGATCCTCTACAGCCTCTCCTACGATGCGAACGGCATGAGCCAGCAGCAACTCTCCGCTCGGATGGTTGACCGTCCTCACGAGATGGGAATGCTCAACGTCATGTGGACGAGGCCGCGACATGAGGTGCACATCTTTCATACCGCGCCGATCACCGCCTTCACCTATGCTGGCGGGCGTGCATCCCCTCTCAGCGACTGGCTACAGCACGCCGCCGATGTTCAAGGTCGGGGAAGGGTGTTCCACGGCGTCACCCGGGTGGGGAAGGTCGACAGCGAGTTCGAAGCGGAAGTGACCGAGGCTCTGGTGCGCCGTGGCTATGAGGTCCAGAACCAGTACCCGGCCTGCGGGTTCTGGATCGATTTGGTAGTGAGCCGGCCGGACAATCTCAAGGTCCGCCTCGCGGTCGAGTGCGACGGCGAGCGCTGGCATTCAGATGAGCACGGCGACCTCAAGTTGGAGGATCTGGAACGGGAGGAGATTCTGGAGAGGGCAGGCTGGACAATGCTGCGCATCCCCTATTCCGCGTGGCGAAAGACCAGGGAGGAGCAGCTCAGTCGCGTTGACCTCTGGTTCTCGCCACCCGGCCCTCCGCCTCCGAGAGAGCCACTGACTGTCACCCCCACTCCGACGGGCCGGGCCGAGCTCATGGCGGCCCGACCGCACGACGCGTCCACCCAGAGCGCGTACCTCCGGCTTCAAGAAGCCGGCAGTTCCCGCCCGGGGGAGGAAGCGCCAGTTGGCCGGGTCGAGGTCGCACCTACCGGCAAGCCTGCAGTGGTGGATGACAAGTGCGAGTGGTCAGTAGTGTCAGCCTGTTCCCAATCTGGCGGGCCCACCTCCGAAGACGTACTCCATCGCGCCGCTTACATTCAAGGCGCCAGGCGCCTGGGGCCCCGAATCCGCGAAGCAACCATAGCGGCGGCCATGCGCCTGCAGCGGCGTGGCCTACTTGCCATGGAGGATGGGGAGTGGTTCCTGACGGCCGCAGGAAGGCAAGCGAAATTCGTCCCGATCGTCCACTCGCAGCGCGCCTACGGCAGGCCAAAGACTAGGCCGAGGACAAGACGACGACGGAGTTGGTGACGGATAGCGGCGGGGCGGCCGCGTCTTGCCTGAGCACGTCGCGGACCGGCCCATCCTTAGTGACCACTACCTAACCTGAGTGACTAACAGACGGTCGGCGACGTGGTTCGGCGGTCGCTGGCGGACCCATATGAGATCCGATCGAGTCGGCCCGCTGGGACTCGAACCCAGGACCTGGGCTTTATAAGAGCGCTGCCGCCCAAGTGCCGAGAACTTGCGGCCGAACTCAGGCTGAGCGCGTCTACTGACAAACCTACTAACTATCGCGTAGGATGGGCCGATGGCGACCTCGCGGGCGAGCGGGAAGCGCCGGACCCGAGGGACGGGCTCGGTGACCAAACGCCAGGACGGCCTATGGGAAGGCCGGCTCGACCTGGGCTGGCAGGAGGGTCATCGGAGGGTCATCTCCGTCTACGGCAAGACCAAGCTTGCGGCGGAGGACAGGCTGGCCGAGGAGCGGCGCGCCCGCAAGCGCGGAGAGAGCCGGGCGCCAGCCAGCCTGACCG
>JBOHUL010000120.1:0-2533 GCA_050734425.1 Candidatus Dormibacteria bacterium | reverse complement strand
TACGGCATGCGCCTGGGCGCCTCCCGCTTCGTCGCGGGGGAGAGCCTCGACGAGTGCATCGACGCGATCCGCAAGCTGAACCACCAGGGCTTCTGGTGCAACGCCACCCTCTTGGGGGAGGCGGTGCAGAACGCAGAAGAGGCGGAGCTGGCCGAGCAGGACTACGAGGGGCTGGTCAACCGCGTGGCCAAGGAGCAGCTCCGCTGCCACGTCTCCATCAAGCTGACCTTGATGGGTCTGGACCACTCTCAGGAGCTGGCCCAAGCCAACCTGCGCAAGCTGCTGCAGCTCTCGCAGAGCCACGGGCTGCGGATGCGCATCGACATGGAGGACTCGTCCCACGTTGACGCCACCCTGGAGGTCTACCGCAGCCTGCTCCAGGAGGGCTTCCAGAACCTGGGTGCGGTGCTGCAGGCCAGCCTGCGCCGGACAGCCTCCGATCTGGCGTCGCTGCTGCCACTCAGGCCCAACCTGCGCCTGGTCAAGGGTGCCTACCTGGAGCCGGAGGCCGTCGCCTATCCGGACAAGGCCGAGGTCGACCGCAACTACATGGAGCTCATGGAGCGGGCGCTGGGGTCCGGCGGCTACACCGCCATCGCCACCCACGACCAACGCATGGTCGAGAGTGCGATCACCATCGCCGACGGGCTGAAGCTACCTCGCGATCGATTCGAGTTCCAGATGCTCTACGGCATCCGGCCCCAGTTGCAGCGCGACCTCTGGCGCCGCGGCTATACCGTGCTGGTGGCCACCTCCTACGGCATCCACTGGTACCCGTTCTTCATGAGGCGCCTGGCCGAGCGGCCGGCCAACGTCGTCTTCCTGCTCCGCAACGTCGTCCGGCGCTGACCGGGCAGGCGGGGCTCACACCGCTCAGCTCAACAAGGAGGATCCCCATGGCGCTGGCGCCCTTTCGCAACGAGCCCAACACCGATCTCTCCCTGGACGCCAGCCGCGAGCGCTTCCGAGGAGCGCTGGAGTTGGTGCGAGCCCAGCTCGGGCGGGAGTACCCGCTGCTCATCGGCGGGGAGAGGGTCACCACTGGGGAGACCTTGAACTCCTGCAACCCGGCTCACCCCCAGCAGGTGGTGGGTCGCCAGGCCCTGGGCCGGGTGGAGGACGTGGAGCGTGCCCTCCAGGCCGGCTGGAGCGCCTTCCCCAAGTGGTCCGCGACCCCGGTGGAGGAGAGGGCGGCCCTGTTGCTGCGGGCGGCCGAGGCAGTGCGACGGCGACGCCTGGAGCTGGCCGCCCTGATGGTGTTCGAGGTGGGCAAGGCCTGGGACGAGGCCGATGGCGAGGTCTCCGAGGTGGTGGATCTGATGGAGTGGTACGCGCGCCTGGCGCTGCAGCTGCAGAGCCGGGACCAGCTCGCCCCCTGGCCCGGGGAGCTGACTCAGTTCCGCTACCTGCCCCTGGGGGTGGGGGCGGTGATCTCGCCCTGGAACTTCCCCCTGGCGCTGCTGACCGGAATGACCACGGCTGCCCTGGTCTCGGGGAACTGTGTCGTGGTCAAGCCTGCCGAGACCTCCAGCACCTGCGCCGCCTGGCTGGTGGAGCTGCTGTGCACGCTGGGACTGCCCCCCGGGGTCCTCAATCTGCTGACTGGCAAAGGGGAGGTCGTGGGGGAGGCACTGGTCGATCATCCGCTGACGCGTTTCATTGCCTTCACCGGGTCCCGAGAGGTGGGAGTGCGGATCTACCAGCGTGGCTCTGTAGTGCATCCCGGACAGCGCTGGCTGAAGCGGGTCCAGCTGGAGATGGGAGGGAAGAACGCGGTGGTGGTCGACGAGACCGCCGACCTGGAACTGGCCGCCCAGGAGATCGCCCAGTCCGCCTTCGGCTACCAGGGCCAAAAGTGCTCTGCGGGTTCCCGCGCGGTCCTGGTGGATCCGGTCTACGAGAAGGTGGTAGGCCGGGTCCTGGAGCTCGCCGCCCAGCTCAAGGTTGGCGATCCGACCGACCCCGGAGTGGAGGTGGGCCCGGTGATCGACGGCCAGGCGGAGGAGAAGATCCTCGACTACCTGGAGCTGGGCAAGCGCGAGGGCCGGCTGCTCCTGGGCGGAGGCCGGATCGACGCCGAGGGCCACATGATCCAGCCGACGGTCTTTGGGGACGTCGATCCCCGGGCCCGGATTGCCCAGGAGGAGATCTTCGGTCCCGTGCTGGCCGCCATCCGGGCTCGGGACTTCGGCCACGGCCTGGAGATTGCCAACGCCACCGAGTACGGCCTCTCAGGCTCCTACTTCAGCCGGGATCCGGAGCGGCTCAAGGTAGCGAGAGAGCGCTTCCACGTCGGCAACCTCTACCTCAACCGTCGCTCGACGGGGGCCATGATGGGGGTCCACCCCTTCGGCGGCTTCAACATGAGCGGCACTGACACCAAGGCGGGGGGCCCCGACTACCTGCTCTTCTTCGTCCAGGGTCAGAGCATCTCCGAGCGGATCTAGCTGGTCACGCCGCCACCGGGCAAAGGCCCCTCTCAGCGGCACATCCGGCAGGGGATGTGGCAGACGCCTGGGAAGAACGGCTAGAC
>JBOHUL010000119.1:0-1666 GCA_050734425.1 Candidatus Dormibacteria bacterium | reverse complement strand
GGTGGCGGTGGTGGCCGCCTTCATCGTCGTCATCATCTTGGTGGAGCAGTTGGGTGGGCTCCACCAGGACGCCAGCGTGACCCCGGCCCCGGCCTCGTTGGTCAGCGCTCTGACAAGCGTGCCCCGGGGCCACCTGGAGGAGGTCAAGGGCGGCAGCATCAACAACCCTCCGATCAAGATCCCCGCGTCCTACAAGCCCACGCTCTTCACCGCCAACGGGCTGCCCCAGGTCGTCTTCGTGGGAGGGGAGTACTGCCCCTTGTGCGCCCTGGAGCGCTGGTCACTCGTGGTGGGGCTCAGCCACTTCGGTAAGTTCTCCAACCTGAAGCTGATCCGCTCCTCGGTCTATGACTCGCCTGCAAATGTGCCCACCTTCACCTTCGCCCACGGTGCCAGCTACAAGAGCTCCTACATCTCCTTCCTGCCCCGCGAGCACCAGAGCAACGTCTCCATCGGCGGCAACGGACCTCCCTACGCCATCTTCCAGTCGCTGCCGCCCAAGGTGCTGGACGCCTTCACAACCCTCGGCGGTGGCGCCTATCCCTTCCTGGACTACGGCGGACGCTACGCCTCGGTGGGCAGCGAGGCCGCGGACTCGGACGTTGCCGCCCTGTCCGGTCTCAGCTGGGACCAGGTGCTGAGCCAGCTGCGCAACCCCAAGTCGACCATAGCCCAGGAGATCCTGGGGGGAGCCAACTACATCACCGCCACCACCTGCCTGCTCACCTCGAACCGGCCGGGGTCGGCCTGCGGCAGCTCGATGATCCGAGGCCTGGAGTCGCAGATCTCGAGCAGCCAGTGAGTCGGGCCGACGCCAGCCGCCGCCGGCTGGTGCCGCCGGCGGGTGAGGAGAGGAGTCCGGCTGCAATGGCGGCGCCCGGCCGGGGGCAGGTCAGCGCCTGGGTCCTCGTCGGACTCTCGATCATCGGCCTGGGCCTGGCCGCGTACCTGACCTCGGTCCACTACGCGCCCGGAATTCTGGTCTGCAGCTCCCAGGGAATCGTCGACTGCGCCAAGGTGCTGAGCAGCCAGTTCTCCGTAATTCCCGGAACCCAGCTGCCGATCACCATCCCGGGCATGGCGTACTTCGTCGTCAGCCTGCTGCTGGCAGTGGCCCAGCTGCGGCGGCCCCTAGACCAGGGGCTGCGGCGGGCCCACTGCGCCTGGGGCATCGTCGGTATTCTCACCGTCTTCTATTTGGTCTATGTCGAGCTGCTGCAGCTGCGCACCATCTGCCTTTGGTGCAGCAGCGTCCATCTGGTGATTCTGCTGACGCTGCTGGTGACGCTCTGGCGTCTCAACGCCAGCACGGACACCTCCCCGCGGAGCCGCCGCTAGCCTGAGCATTGACCGCGGCAGGTAGAGCCGCCGTCACCCCCAGGTCTCCAGGCGCTACCGCCCTGGAGGCGGAGCACTCGACCGCTCCCCGCGAAGTTCAGCCGCCCGTGGCCAGGGCGGGAGCGGAGGACACCCGCTGGCGGCCCAGCGGCGTGGCCGGCAGTGGCTGGGCCTGGGTCGCGCACGCCGCCGCACCCTGGCGGCGCCAGCTGGCCGGGGTGGGATTGGGGGGCAGTGCGAGCCGGGGTATGAGGCTCGTGCGCTCGAATGCCTCCACCCGTCGGTCGCGATAGATCAAAGTCCACAGTGGCTGTCGCTGCAGGGCGTC
>JBOHUL010000118.1:0-15429 GCA_050734425.1 Candidatus Dormibacteria bacterium | reverse complement strand
CCCGTCACCTGGGTGACGCTCATGTCGGTCTTGATCGAGTTGCCCAGAGCCGAGGCCACGTTGGGGACGTCCGCCAGGCTCAGGTCGTTGGCCGAGGCCTTGATGTCGAGCAGCAGCTGCTGCTGCTTCTGGGAGCGGGCGATGTCGGAAAGGACGTCACCGTGGCGGGAACGGGCGTACTCCAGAGCTGTGATCCCGCCCACCCGCTGGGGGCCGGGGAGGATGGCGATCCGCTGCTGCAAATAGGGGTTGTTGCCGCTCAGGTCGGAGGGGTACTCGTCGTCGAGGATCGGCATCTGGGCCACGATGTTGACCTGGTGGATCTCGTTCACCAGCTGGACCAGGCCCCCCAGGCCGATCCAGACCCAGTAGTTGACCGTGACCCCGAAGTTGTTCTCGACGGTGGAGATGGCCTCGTTGGCGCCGCCGTCGCTGTAGGCGGCGTCGATCTTGGCCTCGGACTGGGTGCCGCCGATTGGGACCCAGAGGTCTCTGGGGATGGAGAACATCACGACCGACTTGGTCTCAGGGTCGATCCGGACCAGGATCATGGTCTGGGTCAGGACCGCGTCCGGTTCGAACTTGGTGTCGTTGTCCGAACCCAGGAGCAGGACGTTGAAGGGCGCGTTGGAGTTCGAGAGGGGTGCGGTGCTGGGGGCCGTGACCGGGTGATGTCCGCCCGAGCCGGCGTGGCTGCCGGTGATGTTGAGGGCGGCGCTGACCGCAGGCAGGAAGTACGCCACCACCCCGCAGGCGCCAGCGAAGGCGAAACCGAACACCACCAGGAGGGCGGCTAAGGCCCGGTGCCGGTTCCATGAGGGCGACGACTTTTCTGACTTGAGGCCGGCGCGGCGGCGCCGGGGCTCGGGCCCGGCAGGCATGCGGCCGGATTGTACCCGCCCTCTCTGAGAGGGCCGGTGGAGGCGTGGCCGCGTCTGGGTCCCTGGCGCTAACCTTGCCTGCCGTGCTCCTCCAAGGCAAGCGGATCCTGGTCACCGGGGTGCTGACCCCCGCCTCGCTGCCCTACGCCGTGGCCCGGCAGGCCCAGCTGGATGGGGCCGAGGTGCTGCTCACCTCCTTCGGCCGGGCCAAGCGGCTCACCCTGCGCTCGGCGGCCCGGCTCTCGCCCGCGCCCCCGGTGTTGGAGCTGGACGTGAGCCGCGACCAGGACTTCCAGACCCTGGCCCAGGAGCTGGAGCGGCGGGACTGGCACCCCGACGGAATCCTCCACGGGGTCGCCTTCGCCCCGCCGGAGGCGCTCGGTGGCGGGTTCCTCACCACGCCCTGGGAGGCGGCGGCCACCGCGCTTCGAATCAGCGCCTATTCCCTAAAGCAACTGGTCGTGGCCCTGGAGCCACTGATGCCCGAAGCCGGAGGCAGTGTCGTGACCCTCGACTTTGACGCCGCTCAGGCCTGGCCCGCCTACGACTGGATGGGGGTCTCCAAGGCGGCCCTGGAGTCGGTGGTCCGGTATCTGGCCCAGTATCTGGGCCACCGCCATATCCGGGTCAACGCCGTCTCCGCGGGGCCGGTCTACACCACCTCGGCCAGGGGCATTCCCGGGTTCTCGACCTTCCCTCAGGTCTTCGCCCGCCAGGCGCCTCTGGGCTGGGACGCCCGCGACCCCTCCCCCGTGGGGCGGGCGGCGGTGGCGCTGCTCTCGGATTACTTCTTGGCCACAACCGGGGAGATGGTCCACGTCGACGGTGGCTACCACGCGGTCGGGGCCGCACCGGCGGGAGCCGACCCGGAGCCGGGCCAAGAGGGCCGGGCCTCGGATCAGTTGGCGCAGCCCTGAGTCGAGACGGAGGCCGTCCTGGCCGCGCCGACCTCGATGTCGTGCTCGACCTCGCCGGCCGAGAGGGCATAGCCCTCGTCGGACTCCACCTCTGACTTCGCGAAGACCACCCCCAGCACCTGGCCGCTCAGGTCCACGAAGGGTCCGCCCGAGTTGCCGGGAATCACCTGAGCCTGGAGGACATAGATCTCGCGGCTGACGGTCGCATTGGCATAGATGTCGCGGCCGACGGCGTCCACGCGGCCACGGATGGCCCCGGGCACCGCCTGCTCCCGGCCGCCCTCGGGATAGCCGATCACCGCCCCCTGGGTGCCGCGGGCGCCGGAGTTGGACAGGGGCAACGGCGCCAGCCCCAGTTGGGGGACCCGGAGCAGGGCCAGGTCGGTCCTGGGGTCGAAGAGGACCACCGTGGCCGGGAGCGATCCCGGGCGGCCCGGGACCACGACCTGGGTCGAGTGCCCGCCCGCGACCACGTGGGCGTTGGTCAGGAGCACCCCCGGGGCGACCGGGAAGCCGCTCCCCTCGATCAGCCCGCCGCAGCCGGCGCTGACCACCTTGACGGTCTCCTGGGCTGCCTTGGTCACCCCGGGGTAGCCCGCCAGGGAGTGGGGCAGCGCCACCGGCCCGGGCAATGGCGGGACCAGGTCGGCGAAGACCTCGGGGAACGGGACCCCACTCAGGAGATGCTGCAGCTCGCCCAGCCAGGTGGCGTCCTGGGGGAACTGTTGCGCCAGGGCCCGCAGCAGCGCCGAGCTCTGGATCTGGAGCGAGAGCGCGGGCCAGGGCCCGGCGGCGAAGGTCAGACCCAGGTACCAGCTCGCGACCAGGACCACGATCAGGCCCCAGGCCACCCCGAAGACCGAGTCCAGACGCCGCAGCCACCGCCGCTTGGTGCCTAGCCGCAGTCTGAGGCCGAGCCAGGTGCCGACTCCGTCGCCCAGGAGCGCCAGGGCCAAGAGCAGCCCCACCGCCACCCCGGTGCGGATCACGGGCCGTGAGTGCGGCAGCAGCGGCGGGATGGAGGTGGCCAGCCAGGCACCGACGGCGATGCCCACCAGGAGGCCCAGCAAGGACAGCAGCGAGTAGCTGAGCCCGCCGCGGTAGCCTCGAACCGCGGCGTAGATCAGGGCGGCGATGATCACCAGATCGACGAAGTCCACGGTCGGGGCCATGATCCGCCTCCGGGGCCTGGGCCGTACTCCAACCAAGACGGTCACAATGCTCTGGTCCACGACCGGGACAAGAGGAGCCCCAGGCACGGAAAGCAAGACCGCAGGGCGGGTGAGCCGGGCGCGGCGCAGCCGGGGCCCAGTTCAGAGTGGGCTGTTCATTCCTTTGCCGGAGGACTGGCGCAGCTGCATCCTGCCCGCGATCGGGTTGGTCACCCCAGTGGGACTGCTGGTGGTCAACTTCTCGGCCTGGGTCATCTCCCAGCTCGACGCCTGGCGCTGGGGGGTGGCGGTGAGCGCCTTCATTAGCGCCCTCATCCTCAACAGCCTGACCGCGGTCAACATCTACCGCTACATCCGTAACCGCTGGCCCCACTGGCCCATCTGCAGGCAGGAGAACAGCAACTGGGTCCTGGCCGGCGCCATCTTCATCATCCTGGTCACCGCCTTCTTTGCCTCGCTCTTCTCCTACGTGGGCATGGCCAACCCCAAGCGGCTGCCCGACGGCATCGCCGTGCTGACCGGCTTTCTCGGCCTGATCGTGCCTCTGGGGCTCAGCGTGGGACTAAATCGCCGCCACCGCACCGACGAGACCCCGATCAGGAGCTGAGGCGCAAATCCCCCAGCTGCTGGACCTCGCCCCGGGCGAAAACCAGCCCGGCCTGGGCCAGCCCCAGGAAGAGGCCGTGGCCTAGGACGCCCGCCATCTGCTCCAGCTCCCGAGCCGCCGTCTCGGGGGCATCGAGACCCTGGGCCAGCTCGAGGTCTACCACGTAGTTGCCGTTGTCGGTAAGAAAGGGCCTGCCCGCCTTCTCCCGGAGCCGGGCCCGCCCCCCCAGGCGGAGCTCGAGCCGGTGGGCGGTCCCCTCCCAGTCATAGCGCAGGACCTCGACTGGCAGGGGGTGGCGGGCGCCCAGCCGCTCCACGTGCTTGCTGGCGTCGGCCAGGACCAGGAAGCGGCGGCTTCGCTGTGCCACCATCTTCTCCCGCAGCAGCGCGCCGCCGCCCCCCTTCAGCAGGTTGAGCGCGTCGTCGAACTCGTCGGCGCCGTCGACGTCGAGGTCGAGGCCCTTCCCGCTGTGGCGGAGGATTGCGATCCCCACCTCATGGGCCAGGCGCTCAGTGTCCTTGGAGGTGCAGAAGCCGAAGAGCGGCATGCCCTCCGCCACGCGGGGGCGGAGGGCCTCGACGAAGGCCCGTGCCATCCGGCCGCTACCCAGCCCCAAGCGCATTTTGGGGGTGATCAGAGCGGCGGCCCGGTCTCCGACCAGGGCGGCCATCTGGGCGAAGTCGGCGGGCGCCGGCTCAGCCGCTGACGTTGGGGCCCACCCGGTCCAGGGAGAGCTGCAGCAGGACCCGCTGCTCCCGGACCATGGCCTGCCGGTAGTCGTCCCAGTCGGGGTGCTCGCCGGCGACGAGCCGGTAGTAGTCGACCAAGAGCGGCAGCGCCTCCGGCAGCGCTACGATCTCGGCCGTGCCCCGGGCGGAGATCCAGGGGCCGTAGAAGCGATCGGCGAGGACGACCAGGTCGTAGTGGGGATCGCGCCTCAGGTTGCGCACCTTCATCGAAGGCTCCCTGGTGCTGACGATCAACCGACCCTGGGAGTCGACTCCAACGCTGATCGGGGACAGCTGGGGGCTGCCGTCCCGTCTGGTGGTGGCCAGGACCCCGTTGTGGTGCTGGCGGACGAAGTCCCTAGCTGCCTCTTTGTCCATGGACCGGTTGCCTCCTGCTCTCCGCCTGCCAGCGCAGGGGCCGGGCCCCGGCGCGCTCGATCAACTGCTCCTGGACGCCGGGCTCCCGCGACTGCGGGTCCACCCGGGACCAGCGGCCGTCCGGGCCTAGCCGCCAGCTTTGGCGCCGGTCGGCCCAGGTCAGCTCCAGAACCTGGCGCACCTCATCCAGGGTGCCGGGGTCGAGGAGGGGGACGACGCACTCCACGCGACGGTAGAGGTTGCGCCCCATGAGGTCTGTGGACCCGATGTAGATCTCGGGCTGGCCCCCGTTGCGGGCCATGAAGGCGCGGCCGTGCTCCAGGAAGCGACCGATGACGCTCCTGACCTCGATCGTGCGGCTGAGGCCTTCCACCCCGGGGCGGAGGGCACAGATCCCCCGCACCAGGAGCCGAATCGGCAGGCCCTCCCTCGCCGCCTCGTAGAGGCAGCGGATGGCGCGTTCGTCGGTGAGGTTGTTGACCTTGATCAGCAGACCCGCGGGGCGGTGATGGCGGTGGTGCTCCGTCTCGCGGATGACCAGCTGCTCGAAGTTCTCGATGGCGTTGATGGGCGAGACCCAGAGCGCCTGGTAGTCGCGCTTGCGGGAGTAGCCGGTCAGGTAGTTGAAGAGGTCGGCGATCTCCAAGGTGATGGCCTCGTTGGTCGTCAAGAGCCCCATGTCGGTGTAGGAGCGGGCGGTCACGGCGTTGTAGTTGCCGGTTCCCACGTGGGCGTAGTAGCGGATGCCAGACTCCTCCTGGCGCACCACCAGCACCAGCTTGGCGTGGGTCTTGAGTCCGGCGACGCCGTAGACGACGTGGGCCCCGACCTGCTCCAGCTGCAGCCCCCAGCGGATGTTGTTCTGCTCGTCGAACCGGGCCTTGATCTCTACCAGCACCACCACCTGCTTGCCGTCCTCGGCGGCCCGGGTCAAGGCGCCGACGATAGGGGTGTCACCGCTGGTGCGGTAGAGGGTCTGCTTGATCGCCAGCACCTTGGGGTCCCGCGCCGCCTGTTCGATGAAGCGCTCGGTGGTGGCGGCGAACGAGTCGTAGGGGTGCTGGACGATGATGTCCCCGCGGCGCAGGACCGAGAAGAAGTCCGGCTCCTGGTCGTGCTGGGCCAAGAGCCGGGGCGGGGTGGTGCCGGCGAACTGGGGGTAGGCCAGGTCGGGACGCTCGCAGTCGTCGATGACGCTGAAGAGGCCGGTCAGATCCAAGAGCCCATCCAACTCTTGGAGTTGCTCCGGCCCCACCCCCAACTCCGCCTCCAAAAGGCTGCGGATCTCCTGAGAGAGGCCGGCCAGGGTCTCCACCCGGACCACCTGGCCGAAGCGGCGTTCCTTGAGCTCCTCCTCGATCGCCGAGAGCAGGTTGGGCTCGTCCTCGTCGACGTCGAAGTCGGCGTCGCGGGTGACCCGGAACAGGCCGTGGGAGATGACCTCCATCCCCGGGAAGAGGTGGGAGAGACGCTCGGCGATGATCCGCTCGATGGGCACGAAGGGTCCCTTGCGGCCGGCCCTGAAGAAGCGCGGCGCCGAGCTCGGGACCTTCACCCGGGCCACCCGGTGCGCCCGCTCGGAAGGCTCCTGGAGCAGGACCGCGATTGATAGGGACAGGTTGCTGAGATAGGGGAAGGGGTGGGCGGGGTCGATGGCCAAGGGGGTCAAGAGGGGATAGAGCTGGCTCTCGAAGTAGTCGTCGCACTCCCGTTCCTCGCCCCTCTTCAAGGGCTCGTTCTTGAGCACCATCCTGACCCCGGCCTCATCGAGGCGGGGGGCCAGCTCCTCCAGCAGGCAGTGACGCTGGCGCCCGGAGATCTCCTTGACCCGCTTGGCGATGGCGCGCAACTGCTCAGTCGGGGTCATGCGGTCGGCGTGGGTGCTCTGGACCCGTTCCTCGAGCTGGCGCCTGAGCGAGGCCACCCGGATCATGTAGAACTCGTCCAGGTTCTGGGAGGTGATGGCCAAAAAGCGCAGCCGCTCGAGCAGTGGCACCCGCTCGTCCAGCGCCTCAGCCAGCACCCGTTCCTCGAAGTCGAGCCAGCTCAGCTCGCGGTTGAGGTAGCTCGAAGAGTCGGTGAGCCGCCCCGACTCTTCGAGGGATCTGCCAGGGGCGACGCGGGGCCGATCGTCGGCCCTGGGAGAGGCCCGGTGGCGGGGCCGAGTACGCTTGGGCGCGTCGGCTTTGGCCAAGTTCACGGCGGCTACGCTAACACTGGTCCTCGGGCCCGCGAGACGCTGTAACAATCCCTTGCGGCCCTGGCAGTTGGGGGTGTCGCGGCCGGCGTGGCGGCTACCATACCCGCATGAGGCGGTCCCTCTCGACTTTGGGGGCGGCTGCCGTGGCCAGCGCGGCGCTCCTCGCCGGTTGTGGTGCGGCGGCGACCCCCCTGCACGCCTCGCCCCGGGCCCTACTGGTGGCGGCCTACCAGCATGTGGCGGCCACCTCCTTCCAGGCGGATGTCTCGGTCCAGCTTCACGCCGACCTGAGCCACCTGACGCCAGGCGGCGGCCTGACTGCGGCGCAGATCAGCCAGTTTCAGGCCGAGATCAAGTCCGCCCAGCTGAGCGCGACGTTGGAGTACCAGGGCCCCAAGCAGTTGGAGATGAGCTTCACCCTGACCCCGGTCCTCAAGGGCACCTGGCACGTTCTGGTTCTGGGGGGGAGTGAGTACATCGAGGGCCCGGATGGTCAGTGGCACCTGCTTCCAAGCGCCGGAGCGGCCGGTGCGTCAGGCGTCTCCGGTCTCGGTAGTTCGGCCGGGGGACTCAAGCAGGAACTCCGCGCCTGGGCCAAGTCCCTGCGGCAGCGGGCCACCGTCACCAACCTGGGTTCGACGAGCGTCGACGGGCAGAGCGTGACCCATCTGCGCGACACCTTGAGCGGCAATGTCATCGGCTCGGCGCTGGACAACCTCTGGGGCACTTTGGCCTCTCACCTGGGGAGCCAGGGCTCGAAGTTGCAGCAGGCGCTGCCGGTACTGCAGCAGCTGTTCCAGTTCGGCCAGGAGACAGACGACGAATATCTCTCCCAGTCCTCAGGGCGCCTGGTCCGGGCCGATTCCACCATTCCCGTGGCCATAAACCTCACGCCCCTGGCGGCGCTGCTTCCAGCCGGGACCAGCATGCCCTCCGGGTCTGCGTCCTTCACTTTCAGCATCAGCGCCGACATGAGCAACTACGGCAAGAATTTCGACCTGGTCAAGCCCGCCAGCGTGGCACCCGGACTTCCCTCGGGCTTGGGCCAGCTGGGGAGCGGCACCGGGCCCACCTGAGTCCCGGGCGGCACTCCCGGACCGTTCTCAGCCGAAGTCGGAGCTGACCGGCAGGGCCACCCGGACCGGGGCGCCGGGGCAGACCTGGCGGGCGCTCTGGGCTTGCCTGGCCGCCTGGGCAGCCTCGGTGGTGTAGGAGAAGAAGGCGCCTCCGCTGCCGGTCATGGCCCACTGCACCCCCGGAGTGGCCTCGCGCAGCCGCCGCAGCTTCGGCCGCAGTTCCGGGTCGACCCTCTCGGCCGCCGCTTGCAGCCCGCTGCCCAGTAGCGCCGGATCGAGTGGCTCGCCTCGGCTTAGGGTTGAGGCCAGCCGGGCGCTGCGCCCCCCAGTGCTGAAGTCGGCGGCCTCGGAGTTGGCGTAGGCGGCGGCTGTAGCGATCCGGCCGAGGATGACGACCACGAAGGCTCCCCGCGTCAAAGGCGGCAACGGCGAAAGTTGCTCGCCCACTCCCTGGACGCTGGCGGCCCCGCCCAGGAGGGCGAACGGCACATCGCTGCCGCAGGCGAGCGCCAGCTCCAAGAGCCGCCCGGGCACGAGCCCGGCGCCCGCCAGCCGGAGGACGGCGGCGGCGTCGGCTGAGCCGCCGCCCAGCCCGCTGCGGGTGGGGATGCGCTTC
Source organism: Candidatus Dormibacteria bacterium (assembly GCA_050734425.1). Classification (GTDB taxonomy): domain Bacteria; phylum Chloroflexota; class Dormibacteria; order Aeolococcales; family Bog-877; genus Bog-877. Next base: position 6,854 of record JBOHUL010000118.1, on the reverse strand, counting down.
TGCAGGGCGATGGAGCGCAGCGGAACTGCTCCCGCTTCAGCGCTGACCAGGGCCCCGGCCCGGGCGGCCAGATTGGCTCCCCCCACCGGCACCTCCGCCGCCGCCGGTCCCAAGACCCTTAGCCTGGGCTGGCGACCACTGCGTGGAGCCAGGTCTATGGCCACCACGTCACACCAGTCGATAGTCTGCGAGACGGCAGCCAGCAGGTGGAGGCCGTCATGGCGCCGGCCCAGGAGCTCGAGCGCCAAGTTGAGCTTGGCAGGGGCCCGACCGATGCGCAGCATCCTCAGAATCTAGCGCAGCGACCGGAGTGGATCTCGGGGACTGATATACTGCGGCGCCGGTCGGGTGCGGGCACCCGAGAATGAACACCCCCCCGGGCGGCACACCTAGGAGACATGGCCAACTCCAGCAGCGCCAAGAAGCGCATACGTTCCTCAGCCCGTCGCCATGACCGCAACCGCCGGGTTCGATCCGCGGTCAGGACGGCAGTGGCCCGGGTCCGCCAGGCCGAGACGGATGAGTCGCAGGAGGCGTTGCGGCGGGCGGTCTCGGCCCTGGACAAGGCTGCCCAGCATGGTGTGCTCCATCCTCGCAACGCAAGCCGCCGCAAGTCTCGCCTGATGCGCCAGTCGGTGGTGACCACCGCGTCGGAGGCGGCCGCGCCCCGCCGACGAGCCGCCGCCCAGGGGACCAAGGCCAAGGCCGTCAGCCGGACTCGGAAGGCGGCGCCGGCCAAGGGTCGGGCCGCGACCAAGACGGAGCGGACCGCCAGTACGCAGCGCCGGACCGCCGGGCGCAAGGACAGCTGAGCCCGCTGGGCCTAGGCTTGGCTGCGGCCTCTCAGGAGTTCCCGGCAGAAGCCGGCCAGCAGGACCTCCAGCCCTTCGCCAGGGTCGACGGCCCCGGTCCTGGTCGACCAGTCGAGGTCGGAGAGCTGCACCAGCCAATGGCGCAGCCGACTGGCTCCCGCCCGCTGGAGCTGTCGCTCCAGCCGCTGGCGGCGCCAGTCGGGAATGCTGGCGCTCCCCCCCTCGGCGAAGGTGATCAGGTCCCGTAGGACCCGGGCCATGAAGGCGATCACCACGACGGGAGCCAGCTCGTTCCCGCCCGTCATCGCCCCCAACGCCAACCCCAGCCGTTCCGGCGAGTTGAAGAGGCAGTCGCTGAGGCGGTAGAGCTCGCCCGGGGGAAGTGGGGGAACCAGCTGCAGGCACTCGTCCTCGCTGGCCCCCTTTCCAAGGAGCTCGAGCTTGTCCAGCTCCTGGTCCAGCCGCCCCAGGTCCTGGCTCCCGATCTCCAGTAGCCGGAGTTGCAGCCGCCGCCCTGCACGGAGGCCCCGGCGTCGCAGCTCCTGGCCCAGGTGGTCCCCCATGTCCCGCCCCTTGGGCCGGTGGATCTGGTGGACCTGGCCCCCATGGTGCTTCAGCTTGTGCAGCGCCGGCGAGTTGGGGGCGAGAGGGCTCCGGCACACCAGCAGGGCGGCCGTCGTCTCCGCGCGCTCGGCCAACAGGGCCAGCAGTTGCTCCGCCGATTTGGCCGAACGCTCACCCTTGGCCAGTTGCGGGGGATCCCAGACGACCACCACCCGCCGGGGGGAGAGAAAGGGCGGGGTGGCCAGGCTCTCTGCGACCAGGACCAGGTCCCGTGGGGCACGAAACTGCTCCAGCGCGAGATCGGGGTCGACCCCCTCCAGGAGTCGGGCGAGTTGGGCTGTGGCCGCGCGGGTGACCAGGAAGGCGTCGTCGCCATGGACCAGGATCAGGGGCTCCAAGCACTTCGATTATCGACACCTGATCTGGTTACCGGAGCGACCTTTGGCACCTGGGGCAGTTGCCTTGGCGCTACTGCTCCCGTCAGCATTGGAGCGAAGTGCTGCCGTCCCTCCTGGTCACCCCGCTGCCGCGGCTGCCATTCGGCACCCTGGGTGCCCAGTTGGCGATCGGCGCCACCTTCCTCATCCACATCGCGATAGTCGGCTTCATCCTGGCCGCCGTCGCCCTCGCCCCCTTCATGGAGTTGGCCGGTCGCCGGCGCCAGGATGAGATGTGCCTGCGCTATGCCCACGGGCTCTCCAAGGCCGTCCTCTATCTCTACAGCTTCGGGGCCACCTGGGCGGTCCTAGCGGTGGTCCTGCTGACCGGTCTCTATGGACGCCTCATCGGCACGGTGCTCAACCTGCTGCTCCTGCCGCTGACCATTGCCTTCTCCAGCTTCTTCCTGGGCATACCCCTGCTGCTCCTCTACGTCTACGGCTGGGAACGCATCCCGCCCAAGCTCCATTTGGCGGTGGGCTTCCTCTTCATCGTGGTGCAGTACACCTTCCTGTTCACGATCGTCGAGCTCGACAGCTTCGTTCTCAACCCGGGAACGGCAACCAGCGCCCTGAACGCCGCCTTCTCGCCCAGCTACCCTTGGCTGCTGCTCCACTACGTCTTCGCAAACCTCTCTTGGGCTCCGCTGCTGCTTGCCGGAATCGCGATCTGGAGGTTGCGGCGGGCGAAGTCACCGGCGGAGGCCGTCTACCAGCGTTGGGCCGCCCGGATCAACTTCGCCATCGGCTCGATCTGCCTCCTGGCCCAGCCCATAACTGGGTTCCTCCTGGCCGACACCATCAAGGGCAACGCCCAACCCGCCTTCGACAACCTCTTCGTCCTCAACTCCGCCAACCTCTTCATCGGCCAGGTGGCGCTGCTGGCGGTGTTGGTGATCGGGGCCAACCTAGTCTTCTGGCGCCACCGGGAGAACGGGGTCCTGGGCGCCGGCGGAGGCCCGCTCACGATCGTGGCCGTGGTGGGGATGGGGGTCACCGCCTTGCCTGCCTCGATCATCGGAAGCAACATCCTCGCTCTGCGCTACGTCGCCCTCCTGATCGCCTTCCTCGCGACTCTGGCCAACCTGATCCTCTACCTGCGTTCCCTGCACAGGTCGACGGGGGAGCGGATCAGCCCCGCGGTCGCACGGATGATCGGGGTGATCGGGGTCGCCGCCCTGGCCCTCAACCTCTACATGGGCATCATCAAGGAGAATGCCAAGCTGCCCTGCGGCATCGACGCCAACACCTCCCAGCAGAGCTGTCTGCTGACCCTGAACCAGTCGGCCCAGAACTTCACCGTGCCCCGGGGGACTCTGCCTTGAACTATCAGGACTTCGAGTCGGCCTGGTATTTAGGGATCGTCACAACCGGGTTCTTCTGCGTCATGGTGGTGGGGCTGGCGGCCGTGCTCCGCAACGCTCGCAGCCTGGCCGCCAGGGAGGGAGGGGTCATCACGGCCATGGTGATCGCGGGGAGCCTCTTCACTTTCTTTCTGCTCTTCGCCTGCTGCATGGCGCTGCTGATCGGAATCGTGAGTCTCGCCGGTGGCTGACACCGAGTCCGGGATGGCCAAGCGCACGGTGTCGCGGCGGCGCTTCATGATCCTGACCATCAACGGGGTCGGTGCGGGCACGGCACTCCTCATCGGTGCTCCGATCGTGGGCTCCGTCCTGAGCCCGCTCTTCGTCAAGCGCAAGACCCCTTGGGTGATGGTCGCCGACATTAACCTGGTGCCGGTGGGGGTGCCGACCGCGTTCGTGGTCCAATTGCCCATCAACGAGGGTTGGTCGGTGCCCCCGGTGCCGCGCACCGTCTATCTTGTGAAGCTCAACCTGAGCGGTCAGGTGCAGCTGATCACCCTGTCCAACGTCTGCACCCATATGCAGTGCGACGTCCACTGGGACACCAACATCAAGATGTTCTTCTGCCCCTGCCACGGCGGCCTCTACAGCATCACCGGCACCAATATCGGGGGGCCGCCGCCCTGGCCACTCTTCCGCTACCAGCACAAGCTGGTGGGGACCACCGTGTATGTCCGCAACGTGCTCACCGGTGAGGGGACCTGAGGTACATGGCCAGCCCCAGCCAACCGGCTCGCAGCAAGATGGCGGCGATCCTAACCCGCCCGGTGGCGCGGCCATTGGCGGCCACCTACCGCTGGGTGGACGAGCGCCTGGGGGTCTCGGATCTCACCCACCAGCTTCTCTACGAGGCGGTGCCGCGGCGCGGGGCCTGGGCGTATTCCCTGGGCAGCGCCACGTTGATCCTGATCGTGCTCCAGATCGTGACGGGGATGTTCCTGCTCTGGACCTACGTGCCGTCGACGACCGAGGCATGGGAGAGCCTCAATTACATCGAGCACTACGATGAGTTTGCCGCCATCGTCCGGGGGATGCATCTCTGGGGGGCGTACGTCCTCTTGATCATCATTGGGCTCCACATGGTGCGCACCTTCGTGAGTGGCTCCTACAAGAAGCCGCGGGAGCTCAACTGGATCGTGGGAGTCATCCTCTTCCTCCTGGTTTTGGGGCTGGGCATCACCGGGGCCATGCTTCCATGGGACCAGGCTGCCTACTGGACCGCGACCGTGGTAACCCATGTGGTCGACTACCTGCCCTGGATCGGGGGCTGGGTGCAGACCATACTTCGTGGAGGTCCCCAGATGGGGCCTGAGACCTTGACCCGCTTCTTCGCGATCCATATCTGGCTCCTGCCGGCGCTCCTGGTGCCGGTCGTGGGGCTACACCTAATCCTCCTCCGCCGCCATGGAGAACACGGGTCCTGGGTCAACTACGAGGGGGTTGACACCGAGTCGGCGGAGGAGCGGGCGGCACGGCTGGCTCGGGCTGAGTACCCTTACCCGGCAATTCCGAGCGATCCCGGGTATGCGGTGCCGGTGGACCTGGACGACTTCTTCCCCTCGCAGGTGTTCAAGGACGCTGTCCTGAGCTTCGGTTTGGTGCTCTTGATTTTTGTCTTCGCCGTGGTCCTGGGCGCACCTTTGGAGCGAGCAGCCAACCCGGCCGTGTTGACCTACGTTCCGACTCCCGAGTGGTTCTTTCTTCCGTTGGACCAGGTCCTGGTGCAGTTCCCCCAGGCCTGGATGATCCCGGTGGGTGTCTTCGTGGTCCCTGGGATAGGGACAATATTCCTGTTCCTCTTGCCCTTCTTGGACCGCACCCCCGATCGGGCCCCGTGGAATCGGGCTGAGGTGATGGTGCCGGCGTTGTTCGCCCTCTTGTTCCTGATCTTCGAAACACTCCTGGGCGTCAACCGCCTCTTCAACCTGTGAATTTCACGAGCCTGTTGCAGACCGGACCCCAGCTGGTTCCGGTTCCCATCTCCACAGGTGTGGCCACGGCCTTCGTCGCGGTGGTGATGCTGGTGCACATCCAGTTCGCTGCATGGCAGCAAGGCGGGTACATCATCCTGGCGATATCGGACTGGGTCGGGTGGAAGCGACGCGACGAGCGCCAGGACCGCTTTGCCAAGGGCTTGTTGACCGCACTGGGCGCCTCCTTTGCCATGGGCTCGGCGATAGCCATCTTTGCGGTCCTGATCATCTTCCTGGGGCTCTGGAGCCAGTTCTTCGTGGCCCTGGAGCGGATCCTGTTCTGGCCGTTCGTGATTGAGGGGTTTGCGTTCATCGGCGAGATCGTCTGTCTCTACCTGCTCTACTGGGGCTGGGACCGTCTGAGCCACGTCCGGTCGCTGCGGGTCGGGCTGGAGCTACTGCTCTTCGTCAACGCATCGATCCAGATGCTGATGATCAACGTCGTCGCCTCCTACATGCTCACCCCCAGGCCTTCCAACGACCTGGCCCTCAACCTGCTGAATCCGACGTTGCTTCCCCTCGAGATCCACCGCTTCGTCGGGAACATCGCCATGGCCGGGGCGATGATCGCCCTGGTCGGTGGCGTTCGGATACTGTTCGCCAAGAGGAAGGAGGCTAGGGCCTATGCGGACTGGATGGGCCATTACGGGCTCATCTACGCGGTCGGGTTCACAATCGCCCAGCCGCTGGTGGGCTGGGCCTACGCCAAGGAGATCCAGCTTCACTCGTATGCCGCTTGGTACAGCATGATGCTGGGCGGCCTCAGCGTCGCCTTCCTCTTCCAGGTGTTCCTGGTTGGCGCCGTCTTCACGGTCGGCATCTTCTACCTCTGGCGACGAGTCAAAGCCAGTGGCGGGAAGTCGATGGCGCTGGCGGTCTGCACCGCGCTTTCCTTCGGTTCCTGGCTGCTCATATCCACGCCTTCATCTTTGGCCTGGAGCTACGAAGACGTGGTCGCGGCCAATGCCAACGTGCCCATCTGGCAAGGCGGACTACTCATCCCCTGGGGCCAGATGATCCCGTTCAAGCTGGTGGCGTTGATCACCTTCACCGGCGTGGCGATCGTGGCCGTGACCATCTACCTGAAGCACGTCAGCAGGGGTGGGTTGCACTGGGGCGACGCGCGCAAGGGTCAGGCCGCGGCGCTGATAACCGTAGCCGTCTCGATCAGCATGCTTATGGCGCTGATGGGTTACATCCGCGAGCACAGTCGGGCGCCATTCCTCATCACGGATAAGATGCTGATCAACCAGCAGCAGGACTTCAACGCCCCGAGCCAGCCTGGTGAAGCAATGACCGGTACTGGCAACGGCGTGGGTGTGATCGTCCCCTGGGAGATCACTCCGTGAAACTGGTGCTGCGTCCATTGCGGGAACCGGCCTCTGAGTACGCCGAGGTCACCGAGGAGCCGGTGCCATACACTTTGACGACCTACTTCGAGGTAAGAAGTTTGGCCTTCCCGGACCGGCCCACCTTGGATCGGTTGCCGGTCTCGGTGCGGCTGGCGGCGGTGGGCAAGGAGATTCGGGAGCGACTCCTCGCGGTGTCCGACGTCGTCCGGCGATTGGAGGCGATGGAGTGGGGAGTGCGGCTCGAGGGTGACGACATCGTGGTCACTAGTGACCTCTCAGCGGAGGAGGGCTGGCAGGCGCTCCGGCGCCAGGGCATCAGCGATCACCTGCTGCCGTATCTGGAGCAGGGCAG
>JBOHUL010000117.1:0-3725 GCA_050734425.1 Candidatus Dormibacteria bacterium | reverse complement strand
AGGTCACCCAGAAGACCCAGGCGCTCAAGGACGCGGTCCAAGCCAACAATCAGAGCGACGTTGAAAGGTGCCAGTCGGAGCTCTCGGCCAGCCTGCAGAAGGTGGGCCAGGCCGTGTACCAGAACGCTGCTCCGCCAACTTCGGACGGCGGGTCGGAAGGGGGTGGGGACGACATACCACCACAGGCCGGCGCTGGCGAGGCCCCCCCGGGCGCTGACGGCGACGTGGTCGACGCTGAGTTCAAGGAGGTCTGAGCAGGTCCAGGCCGGCCGGCGGTCGGGTCCGGTCCCTGGCGTCATCCAGCGGCTTAGGAAGTGGCCGGCGCGGATGGTGACCCGGGAGCCTGGGCCGAGGCGCTCGACCGCCTCCCAGCCTGCTGCTCCAGCTCGGGGGCGTCGACGGCGGCGCAACTGACGTGGTTATGGGTCAACGCGGCCGTCCCGTTCACGGGGAGCGGGATCGGGTCAGTCAGGGGCACTCGAGAGCCGCGGTCCGCCAGTTGACTCGCGTAACCGCCGGTGCCGCCACCGACGTCCTGGACGTCGGCTGGAGGTGGCGGCAGGTATCTCTCGAGCAGGCTTTCGGTGCAGGCCCGCTCTAGTGGACAGCGATCGATCGGCCGCCGCGCTGAGTGGCCGGCAGCAAAGTACTGCAGCGGCGGCAGTTGGGGCTGGGGCCTTTGGGCCGTGGCCGCAGGGGATGGGATTCGAGTCCACCCGCACCCTTGCGGGACTGGGCCCGGGGCCCCCGGGTGAGACTGAGCCCGTGACAGCGCTCTGGGTCCAGCCATCCCGGAACAGTCGCCCCAGTGATGAGAAGAGCGGGTGCCTCTGGCAGACCGAGTCCAAGCCCGCGGAACACGACCCGGGTCGCTGCCCCCGGCCTGTCGTTTGCCTGACGTACTCAAGTGGTAGACAGAAGCGTGACTTGCCAACAGGGAGTTAGCTGTGCTGTTTGACCGCCTGACCCAAAGGAGCCGCGAGGCGCTTGAGCAGGCCCAGAAGTCGGCCGAGCAGCTGCAGCACCCCGAGGTCGATCCCGAGCATCTGCTTCTGACCCTGCTGGAGCAGCCGGACGGCGTCGTCTGTCCTTTGCTGCGCCAGGTCGAGGTCGCGCCAGACCAGGTGAGCTCTCGGCTCAAGTCGGATCTCCAGAGCCGGCCCAAGCAGGCGGGTGCCGATCCCCGCATCGGGCGGCAACTCGACCTCGTGCTGCGAGACGCCTTTCGGCGGATGGAGGACATGGGAGACGAGTACTGCTCGACAGAGCACCTGCTTCTGGCTTTGGCCTCCCAGAAGGGTGGGGCGGCGGGGATCCTGACCCAGGCGGGTGCCACCGCGCCCCGGCTCCTTTCGGCTCTGGAGGCTTTGCGCCAGGGGCAGAAGGTCACAGACCCCAACCCCGAGAACAAGTTTCAAGCTCTGGAGCGCTACAGCCGGGACCTGACCCGGCAGGCGCGAGAGGGCAAGCTCGACCCCGTCATCGGCCGCGATGTGGAGATCCGGCGCACCATGCAGGTCCTGGCGCGCCGGACCAAGAACAACCCGGTCCTGATTGGGGAGCCCGGGGTGGGCAAGACGGCGATCGTCGAGGGATTGGCGCAGCGCATCGCCCAGGGAGACGTCCCTGAGACCTTGCGCGACCGGCGCCTGGTGGCCTTGGATCTGGGCCAACTGGTCGCCGGCACCAAGTACCGGGGCGAGTTCGAGGACCGGCTCAAGGCTCTGCTCAAGGAGGTCACCTCCTCCGACGGCCGGATCATCATGTTCATCGACGAGCTCCACACCCTGGTGGGCGCCGGGGCCGCGGAGGGAGCCATGGACGCTGGCAACCTGCTCAAGCCGGCCCTGGCCCGGGGCGAGTTGCGCGCGATCGGCGCCACCACCTTCGACGAGTACAGAAAGCGCATCGAGTCCGACCCCGCTTTGGAGCGCCGCTTCCAACCGGTGCAGGTGGGCGAGCCCTCCGTGGAGGACACGGTCAGCATTCTGCGCGGGCTCAAGGAGCGTTACGAAGTTCACCACGGGGTCCGGATCAAGGACGCGGCGCTGGTGGCGGCGGCAGTGTTGTCGTCCCGCTACATCTCGGGACGGTTTCTACCAGACAAGGCCATCGACCTGGTCGACGAGGCCGCCGCTCTGCTGCGGATGGAGATCGATTCAATGCCTGTTGAGCTGGACCAGGTCGAGCGCCAGGTGCGCCAGCTGGAGATCGAGCGAGAGGCGCTGCGCAAGGAGACCGACCCGGCGTCGGCAGGTCGGCTGCGGTCCCTGGAGCGCGAGCTGGCGGAACTGCAAGAGCAAGCGGTAGGGCTGCGCCAGCGCTGGGAGCAGGAGAAAGGCCTAATCGGGCAGATCCGCACCACCAAGGCGGAGATCGAGAGGACCACATTTGAGGCCGAGCGGGCGGAGCGAATGGCCGACTTCGGCAAGGCCGCCGAGCTCCGTTACGGCAAGCTGGCTGAGCTGAGGCAGCGTCTGGACAAAGAGCAGCAGCGGCTCACCGAGGACCGCGAGGGTGCGCCCTTGCTCAAGGAGGAGGTGGACGAGGAGGACATCGCGCAGGTAGTTTGCCGCTGGACCGGAGTACCGGTGCAGCGTTTGCTCGAAGGCGAGATGCACAAACTGCTGCAGATGGAGGACCGCCTCCACCAGCGGGTCGTCGGTCAGGACGAGGCCATCGCCGCTGTTTCCAGCGCCGTTCGCTTGGCCCGGGCCGGCCTAAACGATCCGCGCCGCCCGCTGGGCTCCTTCATCTTCCTGGGTCCGACGGGCGTGGGCAAGACCGAGGTGGCGAAGGCCCTGGCGGAGCTGCTCTTCGACAGTGAGGATGCCCTGCTCCGGCTGGATATGAGCGAGTACATGGAGAAGCACGCGGTGGCGCGGCTAGTGGGTGCTCCTCCCGGCTACGTCGGCTACGACGAGGGTGGCCAGCTGACCGAGGCGGTGCGCCGCCGACCCTACGCCGTGCTGCTGCTCGACGAGATTGAAAAGGCGCACCAAGACGTCTTCAACATCCTCCTCCAGGTCCTGGACGACGGCAGGCTCACAGACGGCAAGGGCCGGACGGTCGACTTCCGCAACTGCGTTGTGATCATGACCAGCAATCTGGGCAGTCCCCTGATCGCCAGCCTCCCGGACCTTCCGTCGCCCCAGCAAGAGCAGGTGGTGCGAGACGAGGTGCTGGCTGAGCTGCGCCAGCATTTCCGGCCGGAGTTCCTCAATCGGATTGACGACGTCATCCTCTTTCAGCGGCTGTCCCAGTCGGAGATTGAACACATCGTAGACCTGCAACTTGCTCAGCTCGAGCGCCGGCTCGGAGAGCGGCGGCTGCACCTGGAGGTGGCGCCCGCTGCCCGCGCCTGGCTGGGGGAGCGGGGCTATGACCCCACCTACGGTGCCCGCCCTTTGCGACGTGTGATCCGTCGCGAGCTCGGCGACCGGATCGCGACGGCGGTGCTGCGAGGCGAGTTCCACGAGGGCGACATTGTGGTGGCGGATGCAGCGGGAGCTGGGATCGAGCTACGCCACGGAGAGCAGCAGCCGGTGGCGGCGGACGAGATGGCTGCGGACCCAGTGGGGACCGGCGCCGCGGGCACTGAGTAGGGCAGCCCTCTGGGGCGTCTCGGCGCCATTGCTACACTCGGCCGACGCCGACGTAGCTCAGTGGCAGAGCAGCGGTTTCGTAAACCGCTGGCCGGGAGTTCGAATCTCCCCGTCGGCTCC
>JBOHUL010000116.1:0-17662 GCA_050734425.1 Candidatus Dormibacteria bacterium | reverse complement strand
CCCCTAGGGTCAGATTCTGGATGACCTAATTCGCACCCTAGACGGCAAGAGCTCAGGGGTCTATAGTGTTCACGTATGGCCCGCCACGTAGACTCCCAGCCGACTAAATGGGGGCTGACCCTGGCGTCCTATGACGGTGGGGACGGTTGGAGCGTGCTCCCCTTCGCTCGGCCCGCACTCCAGGTCGCGGTCCGTCTTGCTCGGGTGGACGGGCTGCTCGAGATAGCTGCCCTGCGTGTAGAGCCGAGGGCCGGCACCAGTCGGCTCGGGAACGCGTCGGAGATCACCTTTGCCGATCCGCCCTGTGGCGATCAGGCAGTACCGATCAGCAAAGCGCTGCTGAGAACGCTTCCACTGCGCGAGATCCGCGAGGCGGCGCTCGACCAGCAGCGGCTCCCGAACTCCGTGACTGCGGGACCTGTCCTGGTGCCACTGCCGAGGGGTCCGCAGCCCATCGCCGAGGAGCGCCTCCGGATCGCGGCTGCCGCGTACCGCTCCGCCGTGGACTGTGGCCGACCACCAATCCCGAGTATCCAGACAGCCCTCGGTATTCAGCGCTCGACGGCGTTGAAGTACGTCAGGCTGGCGAGAGATCGTCAACTCCTCGGCTGGTCGAGTCGGGCAGGGAAGCCGGGCTACAGCGCGGAGCGCAGCCCCTACTCGCACTCCCGCAAGCGCCTAGCCCAGGAGCCCCGATGACCCGGGTCACGACGGTCCGGGATGCCGAGGGCCGCGTGATCTCCACCAGCACCACCCGAGGCGGATGTGGGTGCGGCGGCTGTGCGACCGTCTTGCTGGTCCTCTTCGTTGTCGCGCTGCCTGCTGAGGAGTTCCCGCTATGGGGAGCGATCCTGGCCTACGTCGCCGAGGGGATCGTCGCCGTCGCGGCCATCGCCAGCTACTTGGGCAAGTGGTCAGCCCGCAGGCACCGGAGCCGGTCCCGGTGAGCCGGCGAGGCCCGACCGAGGGCAGCGTCTACCAGCGCGCCAGCGATGGTGCCTGGGTGGCGTCCCTGAGCGTCGGATGGGGCCGCGAGGGCCGCAAGCGCCGCATCCGGTATGCCCCGAGCCAAGCCGAGGCCCTCCGTCTGCTGGATGCGCTCAGGGCCGAGGTCGGCGGGGGTCTGCCGCCCAGCGATCCCAAGCTCGCGGTCCAGAAATACCTGGTCAAGTGGCTGGAGCTGACCAGGCCCAAGGTGCGCCCCAGGACGGCCCAGCACTACACGTATATGACCCGGCTGCTGACGGGTGACCTGGCGGGGATCCGGAGCATCCGGCTCGCCGACCTCCAGCCTGGCCAGGTCGAGGAGATGCTCGGTCGGCTCCGGTCATCGGGGCTCTCGCCCCGCACCTGCTGGCACGCTCGCTCGGTGCTGCGCTGCGCTCTGGCCGACGCCGTGAGGTGGGGGATGTTGAACCGCAACGTCGCCCAGCTCGCGGACCCGCCCCTGGTACCGCATGAGCCGCCTCGGGTGTTGACCCCGGAGCAGACGCTCTCGGTCCTGGCCGCGATCAGCGAGCCCGGCCTGCGAAGGCTCGCCACCCTCGCGGTCCACACCGGGCTTCGGCAGGGAGAACTGCTCGGCCTGCGGTGGGCCGACCTGGACGCCCAGGTCGGCGAGTTGCACGTCACCCGCGCCCTCCAGCGCCTCGACGGCACCTACCAGCTGGTGGAGGTCAAGAGCCGCAGCTCTCGCCGCACCGTGCCGCTGACCAGCGCCGTGGTGGAGGCCCTGGAGGCCGAGCGCAGATCACAACTGGAGGCGCGGCTGGCAGCCGGTCCCAAGTGGCGGGAGCCTATCCCCGGACTGGCGTTTACCACCACCACCGGCCAGCCCCGCAGCGCGAGCGCAATCACCCACGCCTTCGCGGACCAGCTCGCCGCCGCCGGGCTGCCCCCGATGCACTGGCACCATCTTCGTCATGCCTTCGCCGGGCTCACCCTGGCCTCGGGCTCCGACCTGGGCACGGTCAGCAGCCTGCTCGGCCACACGTCGGTGGCGCTGACCGCCTCCACCTACGCCGGGGTCATGCCGTCGCTCAAGCGGGCTGCCGCCGAGCGGCTGGGGAAGCTCCTCGAGCAGCCCAGCTGACTGTAGCCCGGACCCACTGCGAAAACAGCGGGTCAAAAGCTGGGGGCTACATCGGGGGCTACATGCCCACTTCAGGCTGTCACGGCGCTGATCTCAGCACCCGCTGATTTGTAAACAGCGGGTCGGGAGTTCGAATCTCCCCGTCGGCTCCCTCTCCTGAGTTCAGGACTGACCACAACCGTCCAATTCAGTCGAACGCTCAGACCGTCAGTTAGACCGTCAACCCTGGATGTCAGACCGTCACCCTGGCGCCAAGGTGCGCATGACGTTCACGCGTGCGGGGGTGGTCCATGGCCAGGAAAGGTCCTCCCGTCGAGGTCCGGGAGGTCTGCCGGCGATCGGCGCCACCATCACTGCTTCTCGAGTTGGGCGCGGCCCAGCTGGCGGACCACAGCGTCCGACTCGGGCGTCGGCGCCACCGACAGGGCGTAGCTTCTCCCCCCGTTGCCATCGCGCAGGGAATGGATCATGCTCTGAAGGAGCCGGAATGCGTCTGACTGCTCGGTCTCGGTCATGCCGGCCAGCATTCTGACCTCGACGGACCCGACCGCTACGCTCGCCGTCTCGAGGCTCCGTCGGCCACGAGGCGTGAGCCGCGTGGGAAGAACCTTCCCGACGGGTGCCTCCGCAGGCCTGGTCACGTAGCCCTCGCGTTCCAGGGCCTGGAGCAGCACGTTCATCGACTGCCGTTTCACGAACGCGCCCCGCGCGAGCTCGGAGTTCGACAAACCCGGTCGTTGAGCCAGCAGCTCGAGGCAGGAGTAGCGTGTCACGCTCATCCCGAGCGGCCGCAGTACCTCCTCCATGGCTGCGCGAAGGGCGCTCGACGCCTCTTTCAGCAGGTAGCCTAGCGACGTCTCCAGGTCGACGCCGACACCGTCTTGACTCATGTCAGTATCTTGACATAGAATGAAGTGTGTCAGAAGCCTGACACAAAAGAAGGAGCATCATGCCCGCCACCGGCCCCGACTTCATCTCGCTCCAGGCGCGCGACCTCGACGCTTCGCAGGCGTTCTACGAGCAGTACCTCGGCCTCGTCCGCTCGCAAGCCGGACCTCCGCACGCCGTCGTCTTCGAGACGAAGCCGATCGCGTTCGCACTCCGTGACGTCGTTCCCGGCACCGACCTCGCATCCGTTGCTCAGCCCGGCATCGGTGCTGCGATCTGGCTCCACGCCACAGACGTCCAGGCCATTCACGATGCTCTCGTCGCCGACGGTCACACCATCGTCTCCGCACCGATCGACGGCCCCTTCGGCCGAACATTCACGTTCGCCGACCCCGACGGCTACCAGGTCACTCTCCACGACCGCGCCTGATAGGCCAAACGCCACCGGACGACCACGGTTCCGAGTCGACCGCGGTGGCCCGAGGCTTGAGAATCCGGACGCCGCCCCATCAAGCTGCCCCTGATCGCTGGTTGGCGGGCGCACAGAGTGAGGGACGTCACCTCCTGGGTGATCACGGTGAGCGACGGTCGGAACCAAGCCTGTTTCGTGGGGCCCCCACCGGGTGCCGCGTTCGAGGTCGGAGGCCGCTGGCGCTCGAGTCCCAGTAGCGCCCCCTGGCCGGGAACATCGTCTACCGCGCCGCCCCCGGCGAGACCTCCGATCCCCGGCTGTTCCCCATCGCCCAGGGCGAGATCGACGTCGACGGCTGCCTCCAGCCCCGGGTGGAGGAGGTCAGGGTGGGCTTCGGCAGCGGACTGCTAGCGTCCCGAGCCTCGGGGCGGTAAATGGTGGTGGTGATCCGGCTCTATAACCCCGGGTTATCAGCACCCTACTGCTAGACGTGATAACTATGCTTCCGACGAAGGCCCTCCCACTCTCGGCCGCACAGCGCTAAGGGCCAGAGGCTTTGTAAACAGCGGGCCGGGAGTTCAAATCTCCCCGTCGGCTCCGAGGAGCGGTGCGCGTCGGAGCGATGCCCTATCCCTCGTGGCGTCAGCTGTGCCTGCGCCGGTCGCCGTGGCTGCACCAGGTGCCCGTCGGCTTGGCACCGCAGGCGACTGCGGCGGTGCCCCACCTTCGCCAGCGCCCGGCCCGCGCCCCCGCCTCGCGTGATCAGCAACCCTGAAGACGGCCCGCCGCGGCCGCCACGGCCCTCGGGTCGGGATCAGCCCCCAGTGATGCGGTTGGCGAACTGGTTCTCGGCGATGGCGGTGACCAGCACGAGGGCGACGGTCAGCGCGAACATGAATAGGACCGGGAACACCACTGCCTTCCAGATTGCCTGGCCTTCCCGGGACCAACTGATGATCGTTGCGCAACCGAGGTAGGTAACCCCGAGCAGCATCACCGACGCCAGGGTCACGATGGTCAGCCCAGGTACATGTCCAAACGCGCCCATCCCGACCTCCTCTGGACCGGTTTCGTCACGACCGGGCGAGCCGACTAAGGCACAGGGCCGTTGGCTCGTCTGGGCGATACGCCTACCAGCGAGCGTAGGTCCACTCCGCACCGGATGTCAAGGGTGTCCGATTGGGACAAAATCACAGCGGCCCACCAAGGCCGCCCGCCCTATCGGAAGAAGGCGGGGGGCGACGGTGTCCGTCGCCTATGGAATCTGACCTTGTGGGCATCGTCCGTCAGCGAGGAAGCTGACCCTGGGTGGTGGAGCTAGGGATGGCCGGCCGGGGATCGGGCATCAGCTTGGATTGGAGATGGGTGGGCTGAGCTGGCTGGCGGCGATCGATGTGCCGCTTCAGGGTCAGTAGGCTGATCGACCTGCAGAGCTCGGTGAGGGATCGCAGGCGCTTGAGATCGAGATGGGTAGGGTGGGCTCGAGGAGGCCGCTCAAGGGGGGTCTCGGGGGCGTCGTAGAGGCGCCTGGGGCGCTGTCCCACAGACTTCTTGCCCACCAGTTAATCGGCTGGCAACCGGGCTCACGGCCGGAGATCAGGAGATCACCGGTGTAGGCGTCATGGCAGGACTGCAGGGCCTACCCTTCGAGCCCGTCGAAGCCGATCTGGCGGCGCACCGCGGTCCAGTTCCCCCGTTCCCCATGACGGCTACCGTTCTTGGGGTAAGAGGTGGAACGGTTGAAGGCGATCTCCCGCTCCCGGCAGTAGTTGACAAGGTCGACGTTGCTGAACTCGTTCCCGGTGTCCAGATGGAGGCCTCCGAGGTGGAAGGCCAGCTGCTGGCACCTCTGGCCAGGGCCGGCCACCACTCCGGCCTGTCCCTTGCCCGCGAGGGGGACCTGTACAGTCCTGCCGGTGGCCAGGTCGACCGTAGATGGGGGTGCAGAGGAACCGCCGGCCGCACACTCCCGGCCGTTGGAGACCAGCCCAGGTAGCCGAGGGGCAGTCCTTGGCCTTCCGAGGGCCCTATTAGGGCCGGGATCTGGCGGCGGCGCAGGGTGCCGGGCTTGGTCTGGGACATCCTCCGGCCCCCCAGGCTCTTGAGCATCAGTTCCAGGGTCCGATGCCAGGATCCGCTCCACGGGGCTCACTCTGGCCCCGAGGAGGAGCCATGGGTGGCGTCAATGAGGCAAAGGTGCTGGTACTGCTCCGGAAGCGGCAGCCGCTCGGGGAGACAGGGCTAGAGCCGCTTGGAACCTTTGTACCCGGACGCTTCGAAGTCCGGCGGCAGGGCTTGCTGCTACTCCACGCCGCAGTGGCCCCCCGCGCCACTAGGCGCCGATCCCAACCAGTCGTCGTCCTCTCCGCATCGCCATGGTGTAGGTGTGGTGGTACCCGATGGCCAGGTGGTACCCGATGGCCAGTCAGAAGCGGTCCAGGACCGCCCCTCGCTCCCTCCGGCCCCTACAGCACCGGGCCCCAGCTCCCACCGACCCCGGGGCGGCATCTCGTCCGCCGCCGCCCTCGGGCCGGCCAGCCTCCGCTACGACCGCAGCTGCCGACAGATCACCCCAAGGTCGGAGTCGGAGCGAGGGAATGCGAAGCGTTGACAGGGCGGCGGGACGCGAGCTACGCTGCCAGGGCCGTGGTAGATCCGAGAGGGCGGTGCCGGGTCGGTGGCGGGCGGGTTTGCCTGCTCGGGTCTCGCTGTGCGCCAGGTAGCCGATGAGCGCCCGGGGTCGGCTCTGGGCCTGCATCGGGGCTCTCCTATTTGGAGCCGTCTGCCTGGCGGTGTACGTGGTGGTCTGGCTCTCCTACAACCCCGGGAGTATCAAGGCTCCCACGGTGGCTAGCGCCTCCGGTCAGCCGACCACGCGGCTCTTCCTGGCCACCACTGGTTCGATTGACTTCGGCACCCACCCGTCTTGGGTGGCCTACCTGATCAGACACGACGGCAAGTGGGTCAGCTCCACTGTCTGGGAGGTGCCAGCGCATTCGGTGGTTCACGTGACGATCTGGGAGTACGACAGCCAGACCGGCCTTCGCAATCCCTTCATCAGCATGGTGAGGGGCACGGTGGGAGGCTACGCGATCGAGAATGGGAAGAAGATCCGCTACATGAACCCGAACTTCCCAGCCCACACATTTTCAATCCCGGAGTTGGGGGTGAACGTGCCGCTCGAGGGCATCACCCAGACCACCTATCCGGCAGACCTGACCAATCCTCACAACACCCACGTGACCATCAACTTCTCTTTCAAGACTGGTGCCCCGAGGACGGTCCACTTTCAATGCTTCGTACCCTGCGCCGCCGGGTATTTGTTCGGCAATGGGGGGCCGATGCAGACGGTGGGGTACATGGACGGCTACATCAAGATCGTCTGAGCGCCACCCAGCGATATCACAGACTGGACGTGCGACTAGGAGATTGAGGGCTTGACCAACCGGAACCTGCGGCATCTGCTGATTCCGACGATCATTGCCATCGTACTGTCGGTGGTCTTCGACTGCTTGGTCGCATTTGTCCTGCACATTCCGCCAGGGTTCGGCAGCACTACTGCGGCTGACGAGACGGTCGAGAGTCAGGTCTTCTCCATCATCGCCTTCGATCAGGGCATCGTCGTCGTCGTCATGGCCGTCTATTTCTGCATCGTCTTCGGCTGGATGAACCGTCCCAAGGAGATCCAGACGGCGAAGGAGGCCCGCGGCAATGTTCTAGCCCAGACCATCTGGCTCGGGGTGTCGATCGTTTCCGTCTCGTTCGCCGCCGGCTATGGAACCACCATGCTCGAGGGTCAGACCACGCCAGCGTTGGTGATCCCAGCGTCCGCTCTGGCCGCCGGGGCGCAGCATCATCCGTTCATAGTCCAGGTGATTGGACAGCAGTGGCAGTGGACATACCGCTACCCTCAGGAGGGAGGCTTCGAGAGTCAGCAGCTGCGGGTCCCGACGGGCCGCCTGATCCAATTCGATGTCACGTCCTTGGACGTTACCCACCAGTTCTGGGCCTATCAACTCGGAGTCAAGGTCGACGCCAACCAGGGTTTCAACAACATCGGCTACACCTACATTCCCAAGCCAATCGTTATCGACGTGCGCTGCGGCGAACTCTGCGGACTCTGGCACGGATACATGACCAATCTCGGTTCACAGGCTGGGCGGGCGCTAGGCCCGGCCGCCTTCGCATCGTGGTTGCGCTACGCCAAGGCTACGTTTGGGCCCGAGACCAAGAACCTGCCCAAGTTCGCCTTGGAATACTATCCGGCGCCCGTGGTTTACGGGAGCTAGGCATGGCGAGACTGGAGGCAGGGGGCGCAGCTTTGGCGACCCGGATCGGAATTGGTGAAGTCGGTGGTCCTGACATGGGGAGTGCGCAGTGAGTCAGACAGCGATCGCCAGCGGCAGAGCGCCGGTCCGGTTCTCGCCCCGCCGCTTCTTCCTGACGCAGAACCTCTTTACGGCGACCATCATCGGAATCGTCTCCGGGGTGATCGCGTACTGGATCGGCGCACAGCTGGACACGACCGACAACGGGAATGCGGGCGTGATTTTGGGCTATCTGATCGGATCGGCGGGTTTCCTCATAACCCTGGGGTTTGCCAACGACGTCCTTCGCCGGCTCGCCGGCTTTCCAAGCGCGACGGTCGTGAAGCACGCCGAGCGCAAAGGCTGGACGGAGTACTTCGGCATCTCACTTGATCACAAGGTGGTGGGGCTCCAGTTTGGGGTCGCGGTTGTGCTGCTGTTCTTCCTCGCCGGCTTCCAGGCGATGATGATCAGGACCGAGTTCCTCACGCCCAACGGCGGTGGGCCTTGGCCTGCGGGACAGTACGAGACCCTGGTTGGATTGCACGGGCTGCTGATGATGTTCGTGGCGACGCTGATCATGGTCGGAGCCTTCGGCAACTACTTCGTGCCGCTTCTGATCGGGGCCAAGCGCATGGCCTTCCCGAAGTTGGAGTCCCTGGCCTTCTGGCTCGTGCCCCTTGGCGGTTTCATCCTCTACACCACTATCTTCGCCGGGTTCGGAGGAGGCTTCCCCACTGGGTGGTGGCTGTACGCGCCTCTGTCGGTCGAGGCGCGACTCGGGATGGACGGAGCGCTTGTAGGCTTCGGGTTCATCGCTCTGGCCGCGACGATCGCGGGGATCAACCTCCTGACCACCATGTTCGTAATGCGCGCCCCGGGCATGACGTGGAGCCGGATCCCGATCTTCTCGTGGTCGATCATCGCGGTGGAGTTCCTGTCGGCCCTGGCGGCACCAGTGGTCTGTGGCACGCTGATGCTGGTGATGCTTGACCGCTCGGTGCAGTCCAGCTTCTTCGAGGCGGGTGGTGGGGGTAGCGGCCTCCTGTACCAGGAGATGTTCTGGTTCTTTGGTCACCCGGAGGTGTACATCTTTATCATTCCGGCCTGGGGCGTGGTGATGGAGATCCTCCCGGTGTTCGCCAGAAAACCGCTCTTCAGTTACCGGCTTGCGGTCGCTGGCATGATGGGTGTCTCCCTGCTCAGCTGGTTCGTCTGGAACCACCACATCTTCACCAGCGGCATCGCGCCCGGGCTACGGCCCTTCTTCATGACCGCGACTGAGATGATCTCGATACCGACCGGGGTGATCTTCTTGGTTGTGCTGGGGACGCTATGGCGGGGACGGCTGCGGCTCCAGCTGCCGCTCCTGTTCGCCCTCGCCGTGATGTTCAACTTCCTCATTGGTGGGCTCACCGGCGTCTTTCTATCAGACGTCCCGCTGAACACTGCGCTGCATGACAGCTTCTTCGTGGTCGGGCACTTCCACTACACCATCGTGGGAGGCGAGATATTTGCCCTCTACGCCGCGAGCTACTACTGGTTCCCCAAGATGACCGGCAAGATGCTCAACAACCGCCTCGGAAAGTGGCACTTCTGGACGGCGCTGATCTTCTTCAACACCACCTTCATGCCCATGTTCGCCGCCGGGTATCTGGGCATGGTGCGACGGAGCCCAGTCTATTCCGCCGACCTGCACGGCTTGAACGTTTGGATCTCCATCAACGGCTTCCTGTTCGGGCTGTCGAACCTTATATGGCTCTACAACATCGTGTACTCGTGGGTTTTTGTAAAGCAGCCAGCGCCGGCGAATCCGTGGGCGGCTCGCACCCTGGAGTGGCAGATCGCCAACCCGATCCCGGCGGACAACTTCGAGCGCATTCCGACAATCATCTCCGGGCCCTATGACTACGGAGAGGATGAAATACCCGTAGCGGAGTGGCCTGAAGCGGGGCAACGGCGCGCCCCAGTGCCGGCTACCTAAGAGGAGCGGAGACGGTGATATCGAGTAGGTCTGCAGGGACGGGCCAGGTCGGGACGGCGGGGGGAGGGGGCCGGGCTCACTCGCCGGCGCAGATATCGCGAATTCCATTCATCGGCACGTGGCTGATGATTTGCTCGGACTTCTTCTTCTTCGTCGTCCTCTACTTCTCTTTCTTCTACCTCCAGCAGGCGAACATCAACCACATGTGGCAGCCGAAGGGCATCCACCCGCCGAACCTGGCGCTGGGCACTGCGACGGCATTCGTGGTGGTGATTGGCGTCCTAGTCGGTCAGTGGGGTTTGCCACGGCTGCGCCACCAGGCGACGCTGGCCTCGTTCCGCAACATCGGTTGGGTTGGCGTGGCGGTGATGATCGCGGGGGTCGTGATCGGGATCTGGCAACTGTCGCACGTTGGGTACGGCATCAGCAGCGGCGCGTACTCCAGCATCTTCTTCACGATGCAGACCGTGGTGCTGGTTCAGGTAGTGATCATGCTGCTGTGGCTGCTGAGTCTCGCCAATCGCGCCGCCTATGAGGCGGCACACCCGATAGCCATGCCTGCACCCGACACGGACGAGGAGGTGGCGACGCCAATTGCGGCGCTCGCCTACTCCTACCAGGTTGGGTCTTTTTTCCTGGGCGGGGTCGTCCTTCTGTCTTGGGTGGTCTGCTACTTCCTCTAGGATCTCGCCTCAAGGCCGGCGCGGCCTCGGGCGGGTGCCAGGTGCCGGTTGGGGCTGGTATCGTCCTTGCGGAAGGGGGCACCGGGGGCGTGCGGCTGACCGGGACTGGCAGGGATCTGGTTGGAGAGGTCAATCACCATCGCTGACTCGAGCGTCGACGTGGCGGCGGTAGTCAGCCCGGCGCTGCCTGGGGCCAAGGTTAGGGATCGGGATGGCCGTGGCAGTCCCTCGCGGTCGCTGGCCTCGACATGCCTCGACTACCTCAGTCTGACGAAGCCGGGGGTGATGAGCCTGCTCCTCGTGACGGAGCTCTTGGCCATGGTGACCGCGGCCAGGGGCTGGCCCGGGCTGGGGCTGACCGCGGCGGCTCTGGCGGGGGGAGCATGCGCCTCAGGAGGCGCGGCGGCGGTCAACTGCTGGTTCGACCGGGACATCGACGCGGTCATGGGCCGCACCCGCCATCGGCCAGTGCCTTCCGGCCGGATCCGACCGGGCGCGGCGCTGATCTTTGGCCTGGGGCTGACCGTCGCCGGGCTTCTGCTCTTCTTGACCCTAGTCAACCCTCTGGCAGCCGGCTTGTCCCTCTTCGGTGGGGCCTTCTACGTGGTCGTGTACACCTTCTGGCTCAAGCGCTCGACCAAGTCGAACATCGTTATTGGCGGGCTGGCGGGAGCGGTGCCCCCGCTGGTGGGCTGGGCGGCGGTAACGGGGGGACTGGGCGCCATCGGCCTCGCCCTCTTCGCCGTGGTCTTCCTCTGGACCCCGCCGCACTTCTGGGCCCTATCCCTGATCGTACGGCGAGACTACGCGGCGGTCTCCGTGCCGATGCGCCCCGTGGTGGTGGGGGTGCGGCGCACCCGCAGCAGCATCGTCGGCTACACCCTGGTCCTGGTTCTCTTCAGCTGCAGCCTCGCGATCTGGCTGGGATGGGTCGAGCTGGCGGTGGCGCTGGTGCTGGGCGTCCCGTTCGTCCTGCTCAGCGTGATGGTTTTGCGCGAGGCGTCGGGGATGCGCTGGGCCCGGCAACTCTTCCGCTTCTCAATGGTCTACCTCTTCGCCTTCTTCCTCGGGACTGCGGGGGTCGCCGTCCTGGGCCACTGAGTCCGCTAGGGCCGCCTCGCTCAGGACTGGTCGACGCCCAGGCAGACCACGACGATGAAGAACGCCAGAGCGGCGACTAAGAACATGAGAGCGATGAGCCAGGCCGTCTTGGTCATCCGCAAGCCAGGCTGGAAGTCGGCTAGGGTCTGGGGGGCCTCGGTGGAGGCCGCCGCGTTCAGCCGTGTGCCTTCCTCGTCCATGGCGGACATAGCTGCGCCGAGTATATAGCGCCGCGTTGGTGTGGGCGGGCGGGCGACTGCGAGCTCCGGACCTAGAATGGCCCAATTGGGCATTCCGTTGGACGATCTGCTCCCCCGGCTCGGCTACCTGGGTGCGGGCGAGGTCGGGACGCTGGAGCGAGCCTACCGCGTAGCTGACCAAGCTCACGCGGGACAACTGCGCCTGTCCGGCGAGCCCTACATCACCCACCCGGTGGCTGTGGCCAGCCTGCTCGCCGATCTGCATCTGGACACCGACGCCCTGGCCGCTGCCCTGCTCCACGACGTGGTGGAGGACACCCCGACTCGCGCCGAGGAGATCCGGGAGGAGTTCGGCCCCACCGTCGAGAAGCTGGTCTTGGGGGTGACCAAGTTGGGGCGGATCAAGCTCCACAGCCAGGCGCAGGTTCAGGCCGAGAACATCCGCAAGATGCTGATCGCCATGGCAGAGGACCTTCGCGTCGTCCTGATCAAGCTGGCGGACCGGATGCACAACATGAGGACGATCTCCGCCCTGCCGCCCCCACGTCAGCGTCGCATCGCCCAGGAGACGATGGATATCTACGCGCCTCTGGCCCACCGCCTCGGCATCTGGCAGATGAAGGCGGAGCTCGAGGATCGGTCCTTCTCGGTATTGGACCACGACAGCTACGAGCGGGTGCGCCAGGAGGTCCAGCAGCAGCGCCGGCAGCGCGAGGAGGCGTTGGAGCAGGCTTGCCTCCGGCTCAGCGCCGAGCTCGCCCGCGCGGAGGTCCCGGCGGAGGTGCTGGGTCGGCCCAAGAACCTGACCAGCATCTTCCGCAAGATGCAGCAGGGTGGCAAGACCATCAGGGAGATCTACGACCTGGTGGCCCTGCGGGTGATCTGCCAAGACGTTCGCGGCTGCTACGGTGCCCTGGGCGTTGTGCATGGGCTCTGGAAGCCCATCCCCGGCCGTTTCAAGGACTACGTGGCAATGCCCAAGGGCAACGGCTACCAGTCCCTGCACACGACGGTGGTGGGCGAGGGGGGCGAGCCGGTCGAGATCCAGATCCGGACCGCCGAGATGCATCGGACCGCCGAGGAGGGGATCGCGGCCCACTGGCACTACAAGGAGGGGACTCGACCGGACCAGCGCTTGGACGCCGGCTTCAGTTGGCTGCGCTCGCTGCTTGAGTGGCAGAAGGAGGTGCTGGACGCCGAGCGGTTCGTGGAGCACGTCAGGCTCGACGTCTTCCAGGACGAGGTTTTCGTCTTCACCCCCAAGGGGGATGTCATCAGTCTGCCGGCGGGTGCCACGGCCATCGACTTCGCCTACCGCATCCACACTGACATTGGCCACCGCTGCCTCGGAGCCAAGGTCAACTCGCGGATGGTACCCCTCGACTACCGTCTCCAGAACGGGGACATCGTGGAGATCCTCGCCGCCAAGTCGGATCGGCGCGGTCCCAGCCGGGACTGGCTCAACTTTGCCAAGACCAGCAGTGCCCGGGAGAAGATCCGGCAATGGTTCAAGCGGGAGCGGCGTGAGGAGAATGTCGCCCGCGGCCGCGAGCTGCTGGATCGCGAGCTGCGGCGCATGCGCGGAATGGGCCTGGGGGGGATCCCCCAGGCGCGCCTGCAGGAGCTGGCCAGGGAGATCCGGATCCCCGACCTGACCGACTTCTTCGCCGCCATCGGCTATGGCGAGATCTCCGCACGGAGCGTCGTCTTGAAGTGGGCTGCGGGGGAGGAGGCCGCCAGCGGCACGCCGGAACCGTCGCCGGCGACCGCCATACCCCTCGACTCCCGGGCGGTTTCCAGCGGCCAGGTCAAGGTGGCCGGCGTCGGCGGCCTTTTGACCAACGTCGCCCGTTGTTGCAAGCCTCTCCCGGGCGAGCCGATCAAGGGCTATGTCACCCGGGGACGCGGGGTCACAGTCCATCGCTCCAGCTGCGTCAACATCCGAAATGCCGCCGATCCCCAGCGGGTGGTCGATGTCGAGTGGGACGAGAGCGCCAGGCAGGTCTATCCGGTGAAGCTCAGGATCGAGGCCCAGGACCGGACCGGGCTTCTGCGGGATGTGGCCGTCGCCATCGCCGAGAGCAAGGTGAATCTGAGCGGGGCTGCGGTGGAGGTGGAGGGCACTCAGGTGGCGGTCATATCGGCGGTCGTGGACATCGCCAGCCTGACCGAGCTGAGCCGGCTGTTGGAGCGCCTGGAGGGCATTCGCGACGTTCAGCAGGTGGTCCGGGAGACCCTGTAGCGGGATCGGGACTGCCAAGGGCTGGCAAGTACACTTCCAGTTCAATGTCTGCCATCTCCCGGCCGCGGGGAACCGAGGATCTCCTCCCCGGGAGACTGGCCGAGATGCGTCGCGTGGCTGAGGCGGGGTTGACGCTCGCCAGGTCCTTTGGTTACCAGGAGATGGCGACGCCGATCTTCGAAGCGACGGAGCTTTTCGTCAGAGGGGTCGGCGACACCACCGACGTCGTTCGGAGGGAGATGTACACCTTCCCGGACCACTCGGGGCGTTCCTTGACCCTGCGCCCGGAGGGCACCGCGCCAGTGCTCCGAGCCTTTGGCGAGTCAGAGCTACGGCAGCTGCCCGCGCCGGCACGGCTGGCGTATGCGGGACCGATGTTCCGGTATGACCGCCCGGGCCGGGGTCGCCTCCGCCAGTTTCACCAGCTTGGGGTGGAGGCGGTTGGAGGGGGCGAACCCGAGCTCGATTCTGAGGTCATCGCCGTCGCCTGGGACTGGCTGTGGCAGTTGGGATTGCGGGGGATCGCGCTCCAGTTGAACAGCCTCGGCGACGCTCGCTGCCGTCCCCCCTACCGCGAGGCGCTACTGCGGCACTTTGCCCCGCATCTGGCCCGACTGCCGGACCTGGACCAGGAGCGGCTGCGGCGTAATCCGCTGCGTATCCTCGACAGCAAGGACCCGCGCACCGAGGAGCTGGTGGAGTGCGCGCCCAGGATGGAGGACTTTCTCTGCCATGAGTGCCGCGATGCCTACGCGCGGGTCCAGTCGGCGCTGCGAGCCTATGGCATACCCTTCCACCTCAACCACCGCCTGGTCCGCGGTCTGGACTACTACGTCCGCACGGCGTTCGAGGTATGGCACGAGGACCTTCAGGGAGCGCAGAACGCGCTAATCGGCGGTGGGCGCTACGACGGGCTGTCCGAGCTTCTGGGCTATCCCTCCGCCCCCGGAGTGGGCTTCGCCGCGGGGTTGGAGCGGGTGGTGGCGCTAGCGCCCGAGGGGCCGCCGCCTGGTCCGCCGCAGGTCATCGTCTGCTCGGCCCAGCCGCTGGCCGCGAGTATGGCGATCAAGATCGCCCAGCTGTTGCGCCGCGATGGCCTGACGGTGCTCTGTGACGCGGGAAGCCGGAGCCTCAAGGGGAAGATGCGTTCCGCTGAGCGCAGCGGCGCCGCGGCCGTGGCGATTCTGGGGGAGTCCGAGGTCGGGTCTCAGCTGGTGTCGTTGCGCCACCTCAGCACTGGCGAGCAGCTGGAGCTGGCTCCGGAGCAAGCCTCGGCCTTGGCGCGCCGCTGGGCGGGGCTCAGAGACTAGGAGGCTGCGAGTGCGTAACCGGCGGATGTGCGGCAGCGTGAGCATGGCCGACCGGGGCCAAGAGGTGCGGCTAGCCGGCTGGGTCAACCACCGCCGCGACCACGGTGGGCTCACCTTCATCGACTTGCGGGACCACACCGGGCTGCTGCAGCTGGTCTTCAACCCTGCCCAGTCGCCGGGGGCGCACGCAGTTGCCGAGCGCTGCCGTCTGGAGTGGGTGGTGACGGTCACCGGCACAGTGCGGCCGCGACCACCTGGGAGCGAGAACCCCACCCTCCCGACCGGCGAGGTCGAGGTGGTGGTGAGCGCATGCGAGGTCCTGGCCCAGGCCGAGGCCATGCCCTTGGGCGTAGGGGAGGAGGCGGAACCTGACGAGCGGGTGCGCCTGCGATACCGCTACCTCGATTTGCGCCGGCCGCGGATGCAGCGGAATCTGCGTGCCCGCCACCGCTTCGTCAAACGGCTGCGGGACGAAGCCGACCGGCTTGGATTCGTGGACCTCGAGACGCCGACGATGATCCTCAGCACGCCTGAGGGTGCCCGTGATTTCATCGTCCCCAGCCGCATGATTCCCGGTCACGTCTGGGCCCTGCCGCAGTCGCCGCAGATCTACAAGCAGCTCTCGATGGTGGGCGGCTTCGACCGGTACTTCCAGATCGCTCGTTGCTGGCGCGATGAGGATCTCCGGGCCGACCGCCAGTTTGAATTCACCCAGTTGGACCTGGAGATGTCCTTCGTCGAGGACGAGGAGGAGGTCTGCCAGGTTCTGGAGGACATGATCTCCCCGGCCTGGGAGGAGGCGTTCGGCCAGCGCCCAGACGGGCCCTGGCCCCGCCTCCCCTACCGGGAGGCGCTGGACCGCTTTGGCAGCGACAAGCCGGACATCCGCTACGGCCACGAGCTCAAGGACGTCTCGCCCCTCTTCAGCAGGACCTCCTTCCAAGTCTTCCGCAAGGCGCTTGACGGCGGCGGCCGGGTGCGCGCCCTGCGCATCCCTGGGGGAGCTGGAATC
This sequence comes from Candidatus Dormibacteria bacterium, assembly GCA_050734425.1. GTDB lineage: Bacteria > Chloroflexota > Dormibacteria > Aeolococcales > Bog-877 > Bog-877. Next base: position 1,431 of record JBOHUL010000116.1, on the reverse strand, counting down.
CCCCGCTCCCAGCTCGAGGGAGAGTGGCTTCAGGTGGCGCGGACCTATGGCGCCGGCGGTCTGGCATACCTGATCCGCAGGGAGGGACAGTTCCAAGGAGCCATTGCCAAGTTCTTCACCGAGGACGAGCTGGGAGCGTTGGTCCAAGCGCTCCAGGTGGAGGAGGGCGACTGCATTCTCTTCACGGCTGCTGGGGATGAGGTCTCGGCCGTCAGCCTGGGGGCAGTCAGGGTCCATGCCGCGCGCGCTCTGGGTTGGGTGCCGGAGGGCCGTGTCGACTTTCTCTGGGTCACCGAGTTCCCGCTCTTTGAGTCCAACCGAGAGGGTGGGATCAGTCCCATGCACCACCCCTTCACCCAGCCCCAGCCCGACGATTGGCCGCTCGTGAAGACGGATCCGCTCAGGGTCCGCTCCCGCGCCTACGACATCGTCTGCAACGGTGTCGAGCTGGGTAGTGGGTCGCTGCGGATCACAGATCCTGAGCAGCAGCAGGCGATCTTCACCGCCCTGGGCCTGAGTCGGGAAGAGTCGGAGCGAAAGTTCGGCTTTCTCATGTCCGCCTTTCGCTTCGGGGCTCCGCCCCACGGGGGCTTCGCCGCCGGGATCGACAGGATGGTGATGGTGGGGGTTGGCGAGCCCAGCATTCGCGAGGTCATCGCCTTCCCCAAGACCCAGACCGGGTCTGACCCCCTCACCGGAGCGCCGGCGCAGGCCACGCCGGAGCAGCTGTCCGCGGTCGGGCTCGAGCTGGCCCGCTCGCGGATGCGGGCGGCACCGCCCGCATCCGGGGTGCTAGGGTTCGCCCCGGACCCCGGTGCCGCCGGGAACAGCGGTTGACCCACCGCCGACCTTCGGGGAGCGCGGCCAGCGCCAGCTGACCAAGCGCCTTGGTGTGCGGAGGCCTTGGAAGGCGGCGTGAGGCGGCCGGAGCTTGGTGGGTGTGGCTCACAGCCCAGGGCCGGTGGCATCCCGGGTCGCGCGGCGCTGGTTTGATTTGCCGCTGACGAGGGCAAGCATTCCGTTGATGGCGGCGGGAACGGTGGAAGCGACCGAGCTGCGGATTCCGGCGGATCCGGAGTACATCCTCGTGGCCAAACGGGCGGCGGCCGGAATGGCTAGCGTCGCTGGCCTGGGGCTGGAGGCACTGGACGAGCTCACCATCGCCATCGCCGAGGCCTGCGAGCGGATCATCGGTGTGGCAGCCGCTGAGGAGATGTCCGACGCGCAGGTGCGGATCACCTTCCGGGTCCAGGATGATGCCCTTCGGGTCGAGGTCCGATTGACGGGAACTCGTTCCCGGCCCCGACCCCGACCACTGCCCCGGGTGTCGGCGCTGGCGCCCACCGAGGCGCTGGACCTGGCCATCTCGATGCTCAGCTGCTTCGCCGACGACGTCGACTACCAGGCGGCTGGCGACGGCCTCGTCAGGGT
>JBOHUL010000115.1:0-9856 GCA_050734425.1 Candidatus Dormibacteria bacterium | reverse complement strand
GACCCCGACCACTGCCCCGGGTGTCGGCGCTGGCGCCCACCGAGGCGCTGGACCTGGCCATCTCGATGCTCAGCTGCTTCGCCGACGACGTCGACTACCAGGCGGCTGGCGACGGCCTCGTCAGGGTCCGTCTGGCCAAGTACCGCTGGCGGTGACCGAGGCGGGGCTCAAGTCCCCCCGCTTCGATCGTGCCCTTCAGCGGCGGCTGTTCAGCGAGTACGCCGAGACCCGCGACCCCGAGATCGAGGCGCAGCTGGTCGACCAGTTCTCGGCCTTGGTCCACTCTCTCGCCCGGCGCTTCGCGGGCCGGGGCGAGCCGTTGGAGGACCTGGAGCAGGTCGGCTATCTGGGCCTGATCGCGGCCATCCAGCGCTTCGACCTTTCCCTGGGCCTGGAGTTCACCACCTTCGCCACCCCGACCATCCTCGGTGAGATCAAGCGCTATTTTCGGGACAAGAGTTGGGCGGTGCGGGTGCCGCGGCGCTTGCAGGAGACCTACACCCGGGTGGTCCGAGCCCAGCAGGAGCTGAGCCAGCAGTTCAGCCGGGGGCCGACGGTGCCTGAGGTGGCGCAGCATCTGGGTCTCGATCCTGACGACGTCCTACAAGCCCTGGAGGCGGGCCCGGCGCAGCGGGCGGTCTCGCTGGAGGCGCCCCTGGGCTCGTCGGAGGGCGAGGTCCAGCTGGGCGACCGGATCGGGGTGGAGGACGAGAACCTCGGGCGCATCGAGCTGCAGAACATGCTGGCCGGGGCGATGCGGCATCTGACGCCTCGTGAGAGGGAGATCATGGTGCTGCGCTTTGTCGACCAGTTGCCCCAGACTGAGGTGGCCCGCCGCTTGGGGATCAGCCAGATGCATGTAAGCCGGCTGCAGCGGGCGGCGCTGGCCCAGCTGAAGCGGGAGCTGCCCCAGTAGCGCGGACCAGCGCGTGAGGCAGGCGGTTGGCCTGAGGCGAGGCCGATCTTTGCTGTGCCTGGCCTTCGCTGCGGCCCTGGTGGTGGCTTTGGCGCCGGGTCTTCCTGCCGCCGCCCAGGCGTCGTCCGCGGGCGCGGGGGCGTGTCGAGGCGCCCGGATGTACCCCGTACCGGGAAGCCGGACGGCGTCAACGGCAACCCAGATCAGCTTCCAGGGGGTCTTCGCGGCCACCCTGACTGCGACCCCCCTCCAGGTGGTGGGATCCGAGAGCGGCATCCACCTAGGGCGTTGGGTGGCGGACTCCCGCGAGAAGGGTGCCAGCTTCTACCCCGCCAAGCCCTTCGTCGCCGGTGAGCGGGTGCGGGTCACGGCTGCCGCGCGCCTGTGCCCGGGGACCGGCGACGCGGCCGACTTTCAAGTGGCGCAGGCGCCCAGCTTTGGGGCCGTCCCCAGTCCGACCCCCCTGCCTGGTCACCCGTCCCAGACGCGCCACTTCGTCTCCCGGCCCGACATGAGCCCACCCGTGATCCAGGTGAGCCGGGCCGCGGTCCCCAGCGATCAGGGCGACTTTCTCCTGACGCCGACGCCGATCAGCGGCGAGGGGGGACCGATGATCCTCAACAGCCGGGGCCAGATGCTCTGGTTCCAACCTGTCCCCGCAGGCCAGCTCGCGACCGATCTCAGGGTGCAGCGCTTCCGGGGCCGCCCGGTCCTCACCTGGTTCCAGGGAACGCTGGTCGACGGCCACGGAGTTGGAGTCTTCGAGATCACGGACCGTCGCTATCACGTCCTGCGCACGGTAGCGGCCGCCGATGGCTACTCCGCCGACCTGCACGAATTCCTGCTGGGGCCGGGCGACACCGCCTGGCTTGCCGCCTACTCGAGCATCGGTTGGGACCTGCAGAAACAGGGAGGGCCGGCGCAGGCGGCGGTCTATGACTGCATCGTCCAGGAGCTGGACCTGGGCACAGGCAACGTGCTCTTCGAGTGGCACAGCCTGGACCACGTCAGCCCTGGCAGTGCCGTCCTGCCCTACAGTCCGGGCCAGGCCACCCCCTTCGACTACTTCCACCTCAACTCGATCCAGCCGCTGGCCAATGGGACGGTGCTGCTCTCCGCCCGCAACACGGACGCCGCCTACCTTGTCAATGAGGCGACGGGCCGCATCGTCTGGACTCTGGGCGGCAAGCACAGCAGCTTCCGCATGGGCCGGGGCGCTGCCTTTGCGCTCCAGCATGATGTGGAGCTCCACCGCCGTTCGCTGGTCACCGTCTTCGACGACGAGGACTCGAGCGGGATCGGGCCGCCGGCCCGCGCCCTCGAGCTGCGCCTGAACTTCCGCACGCATCGCGCCAGCCTGGCCTGGCAGCGCCGTCTGCCGGGCTACCTGCTGGTCATCAATCAGGGCAACGTCCAGCTCCTCCCGGGAGGCGATGTGGTCGTGGGTTGGGGCGCGGGAACCTACACCAGTGAGTTCAGCCGCAACGGCAGGATCATCTTCAGCGCCCACTTCTCCGGCTCCGCCAGCAGCTACCGCGCCTACCGTAGCCCCTGGCTAGGTCAGCCTCCCGGTCGACCGGCGGTCGCGGTGCGCGCCCAGAGTGGCGGGCGGGCGACGGTCTACGTCAGCTGGAATGGCGCGACCCAGGTGGCGGCGTGGCGGGTGGTGGGGATCGGCGCTGCGGGATCGCACTCAGTTCTGACCACCGGCCGCTGGGACGGGTTCGAGACGGCGATCGCGCTGGAGCGCCCGGTGGCGCGCCTGATGGTCCAGGCGCTGGGGGCCGGAGGGCAGGTGCTGGGTGAGTCGGAGCCGGTCGCGGGCGACTGAGGCCGGGGGGATTGACTTGGTCGAAGGCCCGGCCGCCAGCCGGGACGAAGCGGGAGGGGATCACGTGGCGGCCCGCAGGTGGCCTGTTGCGTTCCTGGCGGTATCCCCGAGCCTCGGTCAGGTGGGGCCCGGGAGCGGGAGCCGTTAGAATCCGCCCGACCCCGCATGTAGATCTGGCCAATTGCTAAGTCACGATATCCGCAACAAGTTCCTGCAGTTCTTCGAGCAGCACGGCCATCTCCGGGTGCCCAGCGCCCCGCTGATCCCCCAGGATGATCCGAGCCTGCTGCTGGTGGGCGCGGGCATGGTCCCCTTCAAGCCCTATTACCTGGGGCTGCAGGAGCCGCCCCAGGACAAGGTGACCTCCTGCCAGAAGGCGTTCCGCACCACCGACCTCGAGCTGGTCGGGGACCTGAGCCACGACACCTTCTTCGAGATGCTGGGCAATTTCAGCTTCGGCAGTTACTACAAGGCCCAGGCCATCGCCTACGCCTTCGAGCTCCTCACCGACGGCTTCGGCCTCGACCCGGACCGGCTCCACCCCAGTGTCCACCCCCAAGACCAGGAGTCGCTGCGGCTCTGGCAGGAGGTGGGCATTCCCGCAGGGCGGGTGGCGCTGCTGGAGGAGAACCACTGGGAGGCGGGTCCGACGGGCCCGTTCGGGGTCGACAGTGAGATTTACGTGGATCTGGGCCCGGCCTTTGGCCAAAGTGGCGAGGAGCGTCCGGGGGCGGGCGAGCGCTACCTGGAGGTCTGGAACCTGGTCTTCATGGACCAGAACCGGCTCCCCGACGGCGCCAGCGTCCCCCTGCCCCGTCCCGGGGTGGACACGGGCATGGGCCTGGAGCGGATGGCGATGGTGCTCCAGGGCGTGGGCTCGATCTTCGAGACCGACCTCTTCGCCCCGCTGCTCGAGGGTTTCTCGAGGCGGTCAGGGGGGAACAGGGAGCTGGGGCCCGAGAAGTCGCGCCACCTGCGGCGCCTGGCCGACCACTCCCGCAGCGCCTGCATGCTGATCGCCGACGGCGTCTTTCCAAGCAACGAGGGCCGGGGCTACGTGCTGCGGCGGCTCTTGCGCCGGGCCCTGGTCAGCGGCCTGGCCCTGGAGCTCGAGGGTGGGCTGGGGCCCGCGGTGGCGGAGGTGGTGGCGATCCTAGGCCCGGCCTACCCCGAGCTGAGGAGCTCCGAACCCCAGCTGGTGGCCGTGATCCACCAGGAGGAGGCGCGCTTCGAGGAGACCCTGGACCGGGGGATGGAGCACTTCCAGGCCGAGCTGGAGGGGACAACCTCCAGGGTGGTCGGGGCGGAAGCGGCCTTCCGGCTCCACGACACCTACGGCTTTCCCCTGGAACTGTCCCAGGACCTGGCCGAGTCCCGCGGCTACGAGATCGACCGCGAGGGGGCCGAGAGGCTCCTGGAGCAGCAGCGGCAGATTGCTCGCTCGGTCCGGTCTCCGGAGGCGCGGCGGGAGGCGGGCCTGCGGCTGCCGGATACCGAGTTCGTCGGCTACGAGAAGCTGGTGAGCCCGGCGCGGGTCCTGGGGATCTGGCGCGAAGGCCAGACGGTGGCGCAGGTTGGGGTGGGGGACGAGGCCGACGTGGTCCTCGACCGCTCTCCGTTCTACGCGGAGGCGGGCGGCCAGCAGGGAGATCGGGGTCGCCTCCTGTGGCAGGACGGGGAGGGTCAGGTGCTGGACACCCAGGCGGCGCCGGGGGGAGGTCGCCTGCACCGGTGTCGCGTGCTGAGTGGCGGGCTCCACCCCCAGCTCGAGGTCCGGGCCGAGGTGGACCAGGGGCGCCGGAGGGGCTGCGCCCAGCACCACTCGGCGACCCACCTCCTCAATGCCTCCCTGCACCGGGAGCTGGGGGAGGGGGTGGTGCAGCGGGGCTCGCTGGTGGCCTTTGACCGGGCCACATTCGACTTCAGCTGGCCCCGGCCCCTGAGCCCGGGGGAGCTGCTCTCAGTGCAACGGCGCCTGAACCGGGCCATCCGCCGGGACCTTGAGCGGAGGGTGGAGTCCCTCAGCCTGGAGCAGGCACGCCAGGCGGGGGCGTTGGCGCTGCCCGAGGAGACCTATGCCAGCCAGGTCCGGGTGGTGAGCTTCGGCGACTACTCCAAGGAGCTCTGCGGCGGCACCCACGTCGAGCGCAGCGGCGAGGTCGGGCTGGCGGCGCTGACCAGCGAGCACAGCGTCGGCTCCGGACTGCGCCGCATCGAGATGCTGGCGGGCGAGGCGGCCGAGCGCTGGTGGGAGGAGCAGCGCCAGGCGGGGCAGGAGCTGGCCCAGCAGCTTCGGGTGCCCCTTCCCCAGGCGGCAGCGGTGGTCGCCGGGCTGCAGGAGCGGGTCCGGGGCCTGGAGCGGGAGCTGGAGCGGCTGCGCCAGGGAGATGGCGCGCAGGTGGAGGAGGCCGTTCGCGAGGAGATCAAGGGGGTGGCGCTGGGGATCCTGCGGCTGGGTCAGGCAGTGGACCTGCGCCGGCTGGGACAGCGGGCGGACCAGCTCCTGGGCCAGCTGGGCGAGGGATGCGCCCTGGTGCTGAGCCCGGCCAACGTGGTGGTTAAACTGTCGCCTGAACTGGTGGCGCGCGGGCTGAGCGCGGGCCAGATGGCCAAGGCCGCCAGCCACGAGTTCCGCGGTGGCGGCACCGTCCAGTTCGGTCAGGGGCAGATCGCCAGCGATGGCCAGGCCGCTGCCGTGGCGAGCGTGCGTAGCATCCTGGAATCGAGTCTGGAGGAGGGCTGAATGCCCCAGGCGGCCATGGCCCGAAGGCAACCGAGGACACACGTCACCGCTCTTGATGTGGGCGCCCAGGGGATTAAGGCCCTGGTGGTCAAGAAAGAGGCGGGCGAGGCGATCGTGCTGGGGGTGGGGCGCTCGGAGCAGGGCCCGGGTGCCCAGGACCCGGGTCAGCCGGCCGACGTGGAATCGGTGCTGGAGGGGTGCCACGCGGCGCTGGAGGCGGCCGAGGACATGGCTGAGGTCATTCCCACCCGGGTGTTGGTGGGGGTGGGTGGGGCTCAGGTACGTGCGCTGGGCAACTCCGGGTCCAGGATCCGGGGCCGGCCCCAGACGCGCATCTCGCGCCGGGAGCTGGACGATCAGGTGGAGGCGATCCAACGCCGGGCACTGCGCGAGGTCCAGGTCCGCTTCGACGAGGAGACCCCGGGGCGTGCCGACGGCGCCCTGAGGCTGGTGCACTCCTCGATCACGGGGGCCAAGGTGGACGGTCAGCCGGTGGTGGACCCGCTCCGCTTCCAGGGACAGAAGGTGGACCTCACGGTCTTCAACACGTTCACCACCGAGGGTCAGTACGCCGCCGTCGAGGAGATCGCCCAGGCACTGGACCTCGAGCTACTGGAGACGGTGGCCGAGGCCTACGCCCTGGCCCGGCTGGCCTCGACCCCTCAGGTTCTGGAGTCGGGCGCGATCTTCATCGACATCGGTGCCCGGACCACCACCCTGAGCCTGGTCCGGGGTGGCGTCCTGGAGTCGACCCGCATGTTCGAGCTTGGAGGGAGGTCCTTCACGCGCAAGCTGGCCCACGACCTGGACCTGTCGCTGCTCCTGGCCGAGGGGCTCAAGCTGCGTCACGCGTCCGGGGTCCTTGGGGGCCCGGAGGAAGCGTCGGTGCGGCGGGCGATGGGGGAGTCGGCCGAGGTGCTGGCCCAGGGGGTGGCGCTGGTGCTCCACGACCTGGCCAGGGGCCACCCCCTGCCGACCACCGTCCGGCTCTGCGGTGGGGGCTCCATGCTGCCCGAGGTGGTGGAGCAGCTCAGCGTGCTGCGCTGGACGGAATACCTGCCCTTCCCCAGCGCTCCCCAATTCAGCACCCTCGCCCCGGAGGAGTTGACCGCGGTCCACGACACGACCGGGCTCCTGACCGCTCCTTCGGACGTGGTCCCGATGGCGCTCGCCTACCAGGGATGCGGTCAGATCAGCGACGCCGCCGACGAGAGCCCCGGCCTGGAAGGGATGCTGCGCAAGGTGACCAAGGCGATCAGGGGGCCGGATGGCTCGTAACCTGGGGCCGCTCTCGGTCGTTGGCGGGTCAGACCGGGGGGGCGACTAGCCATGGCCAAGCTCCTCTACGTGGAACCCGGCGACGAGATCCCCGATCTCATCGACCGCATCCGCCGGGCGGAGGCGGATCGCGACCTGGTCTTCGTGGTCCCCCCCGACGCCCGCGTCCTCCACTCGCCCTTGGAGCTGCGCTTGCTGATGCAGTACGCAAGGGGCTTCCAGAAGCGGGTGGCCGTGGTCTCGGGGGATCCCCAGGTGCAGGGCCAGGCGATCCGCGCTGGCTTCCCCACCTTCGCGTCGCTGGCTCGGCTGGAGCAGGGGGCGGCACTCCGGGCGGTGCCGGAGGTGGCCGCCGCTCCGGCTGCGGAGGAGGCCGCCGAGCTGGCGCCGGCCAAGGTCCGGGGCCGCACCAAGCCGCCCCCTGGGGCCAAGGCGGAGCCGACCCAGCTGGCGACCCGCAGACCGGCGGAGCTACTAGCCGCGGGTGGGGCGGGAGCCGCCGGGTGGTGGGCGCCGATGAAGGGTCTGTGGGGCTCGCAGCACCGTGCGATCACCCTGGCCACCGCCGGGGTGATTGTTCTGCTGGTCATCGTCCTCTTCGCTTTGCCCTCGGCCACCGTAACTCTGGGGGTGCAGGCCCACAGGCTGGTGGACAACGCCACCATCCAGGGCAACGACGGGCCCCAGTCGGGGAACACGCTGGACCAGGTCAGCACCCAGGCGCTCCAGACCCAGACCTTCAGCCAGTCCTTCAAGCTGACCCCGAGCGGGACCCAGTCACTGCCCCCGGTCCCGGCCACCGGGGGGCTGGAGTTCTGCTGGAGCGGGCCCAACCCCAACCTTACCCTCTCCTTCAGCGGCCAGGCGCCGGAGTTCGAGGACAACAGCAGTGGAAACGCTGGGTTCACCACCACCAGCGCCGGCCAAAACCAGACCGTGGCCCTGCCCCAGTGCGGCGGCAGCACGTACTCGGACCCGGTCGCCGTCCAAGGCGATGCCAACACCGTCGGCACCCAGGGCAACGTGGACCCGGGCGGCTCCTGGAACTGGACCAACTACTCCAGTTCCGGATGCGTCAGCCCGCCGCCCGCCGGCTCCGCCTGCGTCAACAACGTCAACCGGGTCCAGATAACCAATCAGCAAGCGATGTCCGGTGGCAAGGATGCCACCACCCAGTCGGTCTTCTCGACCTCGGATGCCACGGCGGCGCAGCAGAAGATGCAGCAGATCGACACCAAGCTCACCCAGAAGGCCGACCAGCAGCTGAAGCGGCTGGCCGGGAAGTCGGTCCTGGCGGTGGACAAGAATGGCAAGGGGATCGTGGTGACGGCCACCAACCCGACCCTGCCAACGGGCTGCAACACCTCGGCCTCGGCCCCCTGCCCCGCGGCCCAGGCGGAGACCCTGACCGTCACGGTGAGCGCGGTCGCCAGCGCTTACAACCCGGCGGCGGTGAGGTCCGCGATCCTTCGGGACCTGCGTTCCAAGGTGCCCAAGGACGCCGAGCTGCTGGCCAACCCCCAGCTGGGCCAGCCCAAGGTGCTGGCGGCCGGGGCGGGAGGGACCGTCACCCTCAGCTCCAAGGCCATCGGCTACTGGGCCCCCAAGCTCGACCTCGGGCCCCTGCAGAGTCAGCTGGGCTCGCGGGGCAACGGCAGCGCCAGGGCGTTTCTGCTGCGCCACCTGCCCAGGGGCAGCACGGTCAGCATCTCCGAGTCGCCCATCCCCTGGCCCTGGCTGCCGATCCTCTCCGGCCGGATCCACCTGGTCCGCGAGTCCCTGACCCAGGGCACCGGCTCTGGCTGACGTCGGAGCCGCGGCCACCGGGCCCGGACGCATCCTCGGCCTCGATCCCGGCGAGGCGCGCCTGGGCGTCGCCGTCAGCGACGAGACCAGGACCATCGCCCAGCCCCACGCGACGGTGAGCGCCAGGGGAAGGGATGGCGGCCTCTCCCAAGTGGCCGGCCTGGTCCAACAGCTTGGGGTCACCGAGGTCGTCGTGGGGTTGCCGCTTCTGCTGGACGGCACCGAGGGTCAGGCCGCCCTGGCGGCGCGGCGGCTGGGGGAGGCGCTGCGGGCGCTGACCGGGGTGGTGGTCGGCTACGTCGACGAGCGCCTGACCACCCGCCAGGCCGAGCGCGAGCTGCTGGCGATGGGCCACGGCCGGCGGCGCCGACGACTCTTGGGCGACCAGGTGGCGGCAGCCCTGATACTGCAGCAGCGGCTGGCGAGCGAGCATCGCAGGTGAGGGGCCAACCGGTGCTGGCGGCTCTGCTCGTCTTCGTCATCCTGGTGCTGGGGGCGGCCGGGGCGCTGGTGCTGCTGGTCCGCAACGACCTCCAACCGGTGAGCTCGCACCGAACCCAGAAGAGCCTGTTCGTGATCGACCGTGGGGAGACCCTGGACCAGGTGGCGAGCTCCCTCAGGCGGCACCGGCTGGTGCGTAGCCAGCTGGTGTTCAAGCTCTATGCCGAGTCCAAGCACCTCCAGGACCACCTGGAGGCGGGCAGGTTCCCCCTGGACCCAGGAATGTCCGCCCAGCAGGTTGTGTCAGTGCTCCAGGGCCCGCCTCTGAGCCAGGTCTTCAAGGTGACCATCCCCGACGGCCTCAGGGCCGTGCAGGAGGCCCGACTGCTGCAGGCGGACGGCCTCTTCTCAGCCAGCAGCTACCTCAAGCTGGTCCAGGCGCCGACCACCTTCCCCGGGATTCCGCCCCTCTCCGGGACCCCGGCGGGCGCGGGCTGGGAGGGGCTAGCCTTCGGCGACACCTACCAGGTGCTGCCCAAGTTCACCCCCCGACTGCTGCTCCAGCTCCAGCTCCAGGACTTCCAGCGCCGGCTCCTCGGAGCCGTGACCAAGGGCGCGGCCCAGGTGGGCCTCGACCCCTATCAGGTGGTCATCCTGGCCTCGATCGTCTCGGCCGAAGCCGCAACTCCCAAGGACCGGGGCTTGGTGGCCGGCGTCTTCTTCAACCGCCTCCACCAGGGGATGGACCTGGAGAGCGATGTCACCGTCCTCTACGCCCAGTCGCTGGCGGGGGACGACAGCACCCAGGTCAACACCAGCTTCGCTTCTCTCTACAACACCT
>JBOHUL010000114.1:0-7216 GCA_050734425.1 Candidatus Dormibacteria bacterium | reverse complement strand
CCATCGGCGCTCACACCCAGCCGCGGCCGGTCGCTAAACTTCACCCTCAAGGTGATGCCCTCCCTGGTGGGAATCGTGGACTTCAACACCCACATTCTCCCCAACCAGGAGGGCATTTCCGCAACTGGACCCGGCTCTCCTTCAACTCCTTGCTGAAAAACTCAGGTTAGGGTCACGGCTGACGCACCTTGACGGCTATCACTTCGTGGTGCGCTACAGCCCTGGGGCACTGATGCGCGCCCGGGCCGCAGCCGAGGTCGCCAGTGACGCTTACGCCTACTTCAGCAGTCTGTTTTCTGGTGTCGAGCCCGACATCGCCGTCATCGTTGCCAACCAGGCGGATTGGGAGAGCGGGCAGCCCTACGGCTTGCCCTTCTTCAACGATGCCGATGGTCAGATCCGCCCCGGCATCGTGGTGATGCCCGCCGGAAGCGGAGACTTCTGGATCGCCATGGGACAGGAGATTCACGCCGTCTCGCCGCGGGGTTACGCCCGGTTGCTCGCGACCTACCCCGACGGAAAGGGTGGCTTGGACCTCCAGCGATTCTTCGACCTCATCACGATCCACGAGCTCGGCCACGCATTCGAGAAGCTGGGGGATCTCAGGTTGCCGACCTTCTGGTTGGGCGAGATCTTCGCCAACCTGGCCCTCCACACGTTCATCGCGACAAGTCGGCGCGACAGTCTGAACACCCTTGAGGTCCTCCCCACCGTGGCAGCGCGGAGTCAGCGGCTCGCCGCCCGGGTGCGGGCAGCGGGCTACAGCACCCTTGAGGAACTCGAGGCCCACTACTCGGGGGGCGATGACCCCATGGGACCGCTGAACTACGTCTGGTACCAGTACCGGTGGCTGCGCCTCGCGGCCCGCCTATTCGGCGCCGACGGGGAGAGGGGCCTGGTCCGCCTGTGGGATTGCTTTCACGCAACCGATCGCGCCGGATCTGGTGAGGTCACCACGGCGGCCCTGGCCCGAGTCCTGCGAAGCGAGGTCAGCGAGACGCTCGGCCGGGCAGTCCAGCATTGGAGGTAGACCCGTTGGCTCCTCAGCCACTTCCGCCGATCTCCGCCTGAATCCCGCGCCACCGCCTTGCCGGCAGCCAGTACCTCGCCGGGCGGCAAGCGGTCCACACTGAACTCCCTGAGGCACGGCGCCACGAGGTCGCTGAGGCTGGTCCGCGGCGCCCGGCCGCGCACCGGACTTGGTTTCACCAAGAGACCCAGGGAGACCCTGGACAACTCGCGGGTGGCCGGGTTCGAGACTGCTGCCTCAGGCTGAGTTCCACCGAATCTGGTCTGGCAGACGGCGTCCTCGGAAGTCAGACCCCAGCGGGGACCCGGGCGCCGGGCGAAAGACGGGCTAAGGGCCGCCTGGCCCGCCGGGCGAGGGCAGCGGGCCCGGCCCCGAAGGCCCGGGCGCAGGTGGCGCCGACGGCTCCGGGGTATAGGTCGGGAACGGCGTGGGCGTGGGGCTGGGGGTGTTGGTGGGGACCGTCTCGATGTCCTGGAGATTGACGACCACCAGGGTTCCGTGCGCGCCACGACCCAGGGTGACGACGATCGCGTCGCCAGGGATGAGGTCGTCGATGCTGCAGGGCGAGCCCCCCCGGGTCAGAGTTGACTTCTTGGTCACGACGGCCTGGACCGGCTGGCCCACCGCCGGTTCGATCGCGACCAGGTTCTGGTCGGTCCAGAGGCCGACGATGGTGCCGGCGAAGGCGTGGCCCACTAGGGCGGCGGCGTTGGAGGAGCTGGGGCTGGGCGAGACGTGGGTGATCACCGCGGGCTTGGAGGAGGGCCCACCCTTGCCACCCACGCTGAAGATGGTCACCGAGGCCACCCCCAGGCCAACGCCGAGGATGGAAAGGCAGACGATCGCGAGGAAGATCAGCGCCAGGAGCCCGTGGCCGTGAAAGCCGACCAGGTTGTGGCGCTCACGCAGCTGTCGCCCGGCACGAAGCCGCGGACGCCGCCGCCCCGGGAGATCACCGTCGTCGAGTCGGGACTCCGCCATTCCGCTCCTTCAGCGTAAGTGCCTCTACTCCCCGCCGCCCTCCCACAGTCGGCGCGGAGTATAGGTGAGCGTCCGGACCATTCTCGGAGCCCCGGTATCATGAACGCCCACCCATGACCTCCAGCTACGCTCACGGGCCGCTCGAGGCCAAGTGGCAGGCCCGCTGGCAGGAGACCGGGATTGACCGGGTCGACCTGGACCGGGCCCAGCGCCCCTACTACAACCTGATGATGTTCCCCTACCCCTCGGCCGAGGGATTGCATGTGGGCAACATGTTCGCCTTCTCGGGAGCCGACGTCCACGGGCGCTTCCGGCGGATGCAGGGTCTCGACGTGTTCGAGCCCATAGGCTACGACGCCTTCGGCATCCACAGCGAGAACTTCGCTCTCAAGGTCGGGCGACACCCGCGCGCGCTGATCGCCGGCAATGTGATCCGCTTCGGCGAGCAGCTCCGCCGCCTAGGCGCTCAGTTCGACTGGAGCAAGACCGTGGACACGACCGACCCCGCCTACTACCGCTGGACCCAGTGGCTCTTCCTCACCCTCTGGAAGGGTGGGTTCGCCTATCGCGCCCGCCGCAACGTCAAGTGGTGCCCTGAGGACCTCACCGTGCTGGCCGACGAGCAGGTGCTGGGGGACGGGACCTGCGAACGCTGCGGGGCGGTGGTCACCGAGCGGGAGCTGGAGCAGTGGTTCCTGCGGATCACCGCCTTTACCGAGCGGTTGCTCGCCAACCTGGACCGACTCGACTGGTCGGACTCGACCAAGCAGCTGCAGCGCCACTGGATCGGCAGGAGCCAGGGGGCCCTGATCGACTTTCCCATCGAGGGGACAGAGCCTTTGCGGGTCTTCTCCACCCGCGCCGACACCATTTTTGGGGCCACGTTCATGGTCCTGGCCCCAGATCATCCCCGGACCATGGAGCTGGCGCAGCCCGCGTGCCGGGAGGCGGTCGCGGCCTTCATCCACGAGGCGGCCAGGCGGCGGATCTCGGGCCAGCGCGACGAGGAGAGCTCGACCCGGGGCGTGCCCTTGGGCACCGTGGCCACCAATCCCGTGAGTGGTGCCGCCATGCCCCTCTTCACGGCCGAATACGTCCTCTCCGGCTATGGCACCGGAGCGATCATGGCCGTGCCGGCGCACGACCCGCGCGACCACTCCTTCGCGGAGCGCCACGGGCTGAGGATCCTGGAGGTGGTCTCGGGCCGGGAGGGGCCGGGGGTGCACACCGGTCGCGGGGTGCTGATCAACAGTCAGCAGTTCGACGGGATCGAGGCCCCCGACCCAGCCCGGGAGCTGGTCACGGCCGCCCTGGTCGAGGCCGGCCACGGTCAGCCTCACGTGACCTACAAGCTGCGCGACTGGGGCATCTCCCGGCAGCGCTATTGGGGACCGCCCATCCCCGCCATCCACTGCCCCAAATGCGGCGTGGTGCCGGTACCGGAGGCGGAGCTCCCGGTGCTCCTGCCTTACATCGACGATTTCCGGCCCGTTGGCACGGGAGAGTCGCCTCTGGCCCGCGATCCCGCCTTCCTCAACACCAGTTGCCCAGACTGCGGGGGGCCGGCCCGACGTGACACCGACGTGTCCGACACGTTCTTGGACAGCGCGTGGTACTACCTGCGCTACCCATCGGTCGGACGCGACGACGTTGCCTTCGATAGGGAGGTGACGCGCAAGTGGCTGCCGGTGGACTACTACGACGTCGGAAACGAGCACGCCGTCCTGCACCTGCTCTACGCCCGCTTTGTCTGCATGGCGCTCAGGGAGCTGGGATACCTCGGCTTTGAGGAACCCTTCACCCAGTCACGCGCCCACGGCACGATCGTCATGAGCGGAGCCAAGATGTCCAAGTCCCGGGGCAACGTCGTGGTCCCGGACGAGTACATCGAGCGCTACGGCGCCGACGCCTTCCGACTCTTCCTGCTCTACATGGGACCGTACTCAGACACGCTCACCTTCGTCGACAGCGGCATCAACGGCCCGTACCGGTTCTTGGTCCAGGTAATGCGGTTGCTGGAGCGTCGGGGGGAGCCAGGCGGTGCCGAGCCCGAGGAACTGGCCCGGGCCCGCCACCGCTGCATCCGCCAGGTGGCCCAGGACACGCCCCAGCGCAAGTACAACACCGCGATCGCGGCCTTGATGATCTTCGCAAAGCGCCTCCGGGAGCACCCCGGGCCGGTGCCGGAGGTGGCACTCACGACTCTGGCTCTGCTCTTGGCGCCCTACTGTCCCCACCTCGCCGAGGAGCTCTGGGAGCGGCTGGGTCGGCCATACTCCGTCCACCAGCAGGCCTGGCCGGAGGCGGACGAGGAACTCGCCCAGGAGGAGCAAGTGGTCGTGGTGGTGTGCATCAACGGCAAGAAGCGCGACCAGCTGTCCGTGCCGCGGGGCACAGACGCCGCCAGCCTGGAGCTCCGGGCACTGGAGCTGCCCAAGATAAGAGGCTGGCTCGACGGCCACTCCCCGACGCGGATAGTGGTCGTGCCGGACCGACAGGTTAACCTAGTCGTGGTCGACTGAGGCCGCATTTGCCGACGCTCGCACCTTAGATGCACGAGGAGCGCTCCCGGCCCGTAGCTCAGCTGGTTAGAGCAGGGTTCTTATAAAGCCCAGGCCCTGGGTTCGAGTCCCAGCGGGCCGACCGGGTTTTGATCTCAAGCGGGGCCGCCAGACACCGCCCAATCCCGCCTCTTACCAGCCCGTAGTCCGTCAGATAGTCAGTCAACTAGTCAGTCGGCGGCCTCGACCCGCTGGCAGCCGTTGACGGCCATCCCGGAGCTAGTCTTCGAGTTGAACGAGGGTCTGACCCCGCCTAGGTGCTGGGAGTCGCGGGCAGCCCCTAGCGGCCCTTAGAAGCCGTCTCAGCGGCGCGGATTCGGCGCTCAAGGGTGTTCAGGAGCCATTGGGACTTGGTGGTGCCTAGCCCCGCCACCTGGCGGTCCGCCCGCAGCGCTTCAGCCAGTAGCCGGTCGTAAGTGTCCCAGCGCATCCCCCGCGGCTTCGCAGGGAACGGCTCCAGCAGGCTCGCGGAACCTCCCAACCGCAACCGGATCGCCCGCGCCCGGGTGACGGCCCTGTGCCAGGCATCCTCGCGCTGACTCTCGTGGGCCAGCCCCAGGCACACCCGGCACCGGACCTGGTGCCCGTCCTGGTACAGCTTGGCCCTACGGCTCGCGCACCCCGGACACACCCACCAGGGCCGCTGGCCGCCGAAGTGGGGCCTCGTGTAGGTGATGTCCATCCCGAACCGGCCCGGCCCGTAGGCACGGTGGTCCCAGCGGAAGATGCTCAGGCACGGCAGCTCGGCAGTCGTGGCCCGCTTCGGCCACCGCGACCATTGCCCAGAGCCGAGTCCGCCCATCTCGGGGGCCAGCATATCGCAGTTGATTTCGGAGAAAAAGAGGAGGCTTACCCGCCCGTCAGGCAGCCCGCTGGGAGCCGCCGCTGAGCACCTTGGCTACCGTGCTGGGCCACCAGGACGCTCCCCCCTGGGCGGTCGCTACACCATCTTGATTGAGCCGGTCCGCGATGGCTTGCAGGGTCCGGCCCGCCTTCCGCTCCCGGGCGATCCGGCTTACCACCGATCGGGCAAGGACGCGGGGCCTGCCGAGCTTGACTCCCTGGGCGCGGCGGACGGCGAGGGCGTCCCGGGTGCGCTGGCCGATCAGGCGCCGCTCGAACTGGGCGATGGCGGAGAGCACATGGGCCATCACCTCGCCGGACGGGGTGGAAAGGTCTACACCTAGGTCGAGGGCCACCAGCGCCCAGCCCGACCGCTGGGCTTGCACCAGTAGGGCCGCCGCGTGCTGGACCGAGCGCGAGAGCCGGTCCAGTTTGGCGACCACCAGCCCGTCAGCGGTCCCGCCGTCGCAGGCGTCGAGTGCCCGCTGGAGCCCGGGGCGGTTGACGGTCTTGCCCGACCACCCGGCATCCTCTTCGATCCCCACCAGCTCCCATCCTCGCCGCTCGCACTCTGAGCGGATCGCCCTTCGCTGGGCCTCCAGCCCGAGTCCGCTGTCCGCCTGCTCCAGGGTGCTAACCCGGGCATACCCGATCACCTTCGCCACCGCCGACCGCTCCGTCTTGCCTCTTCTCATGAGAGACAGTATACACCAAAGGAACGTTTGGTGTAAGAGACTAGGGAAGAGGAAGCGCGGGCGGCTCGGAACCCAGGACGGCGTAGAGGGCGGCGACGGCGCCCTCCAGCCGGGAGACGTAGGCGTTGCTGGCGCTCAGCTCCCCCCGGCGGATGGACTCCAGGACGCGCTCCAGCCCGGCCAGCGCCTCCCGGAGTGCGGCCGGGTCCAGGGTGCCGGGTCGGGCGGAGCGAGCCACAGAGCGGATCATGACGTGGGCGCGGTCTACCGCTTCGCCTTAGTCGCCTTCCGGTGCTGGGCCAGGGCGGCCAGGGCCAACTGGCGCAAGTAGTTGCTCAAGCTCAGGCCCGCACCCGAGGCCAGTTGCCGCAGGGCCAACCCATCCTCGGCCCCCACCTCGAAGTTCACGTCTACCCGAGTCGCCGTCTCGCCCTTGGATCTGGCGAGCCGCTGGGCATCGGCGCAGACGCCGCACTTGACAATCCCGCGCTCGTCGGGGGTGTGCTCATGGCCGGAGCTGGAATAGGAGACGGCGAAGGTTCCCGGTGCGACTTGCAGCTCGTCGTCTTCGAGCTGGATCTCGGGAAGCCGGTCGCTGGCTCGGCGGTGGTGAATAGCCGTGGTCATGTCTAGAACCTCCTCGCGCCGGAAAGGCGCCTCAAGCGGGCCATCTCTCTGTATTGCTTCGAGAGGGTCAGGCTCTCGCCCATGAGGGCGTCGGCCTGGGCGTCGTAGTAGGTGGCGTCCTGGGCCAGCTTCTCGATTCGCGGGCCCGGGTCGGTCTTGGCGGCCAGGTCGCGGTAGGACTTGGCGAGGGCGGGGATAGTCGTCTTCATAGCCTCGGACTTCAACTTTTCCGCTTCGGCGCCGGCCCGGCCGCCGAGCGCGCCATTGTCCAACACGACCCGCAACTCGCCAGCCGGAGAGCTCGTGCCGTGGTCGTGGGGCAAGTGGTCCGGGCCGCCTTCCTGCCAGTCCTTCTCTCCCGGGTGATTCACCCACTCGCGGAAGTCGTGGGGGTGGGCGTGGGTATGGACTTGCGCCCACCGGTCGCGGCGGTCGGGCGCGGCGTGTCTGTGGGTGTGGTTGTGCCAGTGGTCATCGCT
>JBOHUL010000113.1:0-8175 GCA_050734425.1 Candidatus Dormibacteria bacterium | reverse complement strand
TGCGTCTCCACCGTCTGCCCCTGGGAGTCCTGGTACTACGCCGGGCTGGGAGCGACTCCTCCCGGCACGACCCAGAAGTTCAAGTACAACACCCTCTTCTTCTTCGGCATCCCCGAGTTCGGCAAGTGCTTTGTCCCGATGTGGAACAAGATCCAGACTCGCTACAGCACCGACAAGGTGATCGCGTGCGCCTGGCCCAACGACGCCGACGGCAACGCCTTCCGCATGGGCTGGCCCCCGATCATGGCTCAGGCGGGCTACACCTACGTCGATGGCGGCGCCTACCCCGACGGTCAGACCGACTACACCACCATGATCTCCTTGTTCAAGTCCAAGAACTGCGACCTCTTCACCAACGCCCCCCTGCCGCCAGACTTCAACACCATGTGGAAGCAGGCCCACGAGCAGGGCTTCAAGCCGGCCCTGGCCACCGTGGCCAAGGTGCTGCTCTTCCCCGTCGACACCCAGGCCCTGGGGGCCCTAGTCAACAACGTGGCCACCGACGCCTGGTGGACACCCTTCCACCCCTACCACTCCTCTCTCACCGGCGAGACGGCCAAGCAGCTGGCCGACGGCTACGAGACCTCGACCGGCCAGCAGTGGACCCAATCGATCGGATCCACCTACGCCCTCTTCGAGATCGCCCACCAGGCCCTCTCACGGGCCAGCGACCCCCACGACCGGGAGGAGGTGGCGGCCCAGCTGCAGTCGATGAACATCCAGACCATCAACGGGCATCTGGACTTCACCACCGGGCCGGCCCCGGGGGTGGCGATCATCGAGCCCGTCGGGGTGCAGTGGCGCAAGGGGACCCGCTACCCCTTCTCGATGTACGTGGTGGACAACAGCGCCAACCCCGCCGTGCCCATCAACGGGGACCTCGAACCGACCAACCCCTGATGCCGGCCCCGCCGGTCCTGGAGCTGGTCGGAGTGGTCAAGCGCTTCGGGCGGGTCACGGTGGCGGATGGCATTGGCTTCCAGGTTGCCGAGGGCGAGGCCCTGGGCGTGGTCGGTCCCAACGGCGCCGGCAAGACCAGCCTCTTCGGCGTGATCAGCGGCGACCTCAGGCCGGACGCGGGCGACATCTTCCTGGACGGGCGCCTGGTCAACCGGCTCGACGCCGCCGATCGCTGCCGCCTCGGGATCGGCCGCACCTACCAGGTGCCCAGGGCCTTCGAGCGGATGTCTGTCTACGAAAACGTCCTGGTGGCGGCGCACCAGGGCGCCGGCCTGCGCCGGCGCGAGGCCACGGACTTCGCCGCCCAGGTGGTGAGCGAGACCGGGCTCCACCAGGTGGCCAACCGCCAGGCCGGGGTGCTCGGACTCCTGCAGCGCAAGCGCCTGGAGCTGGCCAAGGCCCTGGCCACCAGGCCCCGGATCCTGCTCCTGGACGAGGTCGCCGGCGGCCTCACCGACCCCGAGGTGGACCATCTGGTCGAGATCGTCAGGGCCGCCCGCAGCCGGGGGATCTCGGTCATCTGGATCGAGCACGTGCTCCGGGCAATCGTCGACAGCGTCGACCGCCTGCTCTGCCTCGCCGGCGGCCGGATCGTGGGCGAGGGCAAGCCCAAGGAGGTGCTCTCGATGCCCGCGGTCAAGGAACTATTCTTGGGCGCGGTGCCGGGCGAGGAGGCGGCGGTGGTGGAGTCGCTCAGAGCTCCCGGCGAGACGCGCGGGGAGGGCGTCCGCCCATGACCGCCGGCGACCCGGGGGCCCTGCTTGAGGTCGAGTCCCTCACCGTCAGGCACGGTCAGCTGACTGCGGTCTCGGAGGTGAGCCTGACCGTCGCCGCCGGGAGCATCTTCGCCGTGATCGGGGCCAACGGCGCCGGCAAGTCCACCCTGATGGGGGCCATTGCCGGCCTCCACCGCCCCAGTTCGGGTCGGATCCTGCTCCAGGGCCAGGACGTCACCCGGCTCCGCTGCCCCCAGCGGGTGGCGCGGGGGGTGTCGCTGGTGCCCGAGGGCCGGCGTCTCTTCCCCTCGCTCACGCTCGAGGAGAACATCCTGAGCGGCGCCTACCGGCGCCGCCGGGGCAACTGGAACCTGGAGCGCGTCTACGAGATGTTCACCTGGATGCCAAACCGGCGCCACCAGAGCGCGGCCCAGCTCTCCGGCGGCGAGCAGAATGCGGTGGCGATCGCCCGGGCCCTGATGGCCAACCCCCTGATCCTGCTGATTGACGAACTCTCGCTGGGGCTGGCCCCGATCGTGGTTCGGGGCATCTACGCGTCCTTCGCCTCCCTGCTCGAGGCCGGCCTGACCATCATGCTGGTGGAGCAAGACGTGGCCCAGGCGCTGGCGGTGGCGACGAGGATCCAGTGCCTCCTGGAAGGCAAGACCACCCTGGTCGGGGGCCCTCGGGACTTCACCCCCCAGGAGATCGAGGCCGCCTACTTCGGCATGGCCGCGTCCGCTGGAGCCCGTAGTGATCTGGGGTAACGCCATCATCCAGGGCATCCTCCTGGGAGGTCTCCTGGCGCTCTTCGCCGCCGGGCTCTCGTTGCTCTTTGGGGTGATGGGGATCATCAACCTGGCCCACGGGGACATCGCCATCGTCGCCGGCTACGTGGCGGTGGCGCTGCTGCCGGTGCTGCACCTGCCCACACTCTGGGTCTTCTTGGTCGTGATCCTGGTCATGCTCTGCTGCGGCTACTTGGTGCAGCGGCTCATCTTCCAGCCCAGCCTGGAGTCGGGCGTCCTGACGCCCCTTTTGGTGACCCTGGGAATGTCGATCGCGATCGAGAACCTGTTGCTCGAGATCTTCTCCGCCAACGGGCACTCGATCGCCATCGGATCCTTCACCTCCACCGCCGTCCGCGTCAACGGCCAGATCTCCCTCCCCTACCTCTCGATGGTGATCCTGGGGGTGGCCATCGCCACCCTGGTGGCGGTGGAGCTGGGCCTCTCAAGAACCAAGACCGGCCGGGCAATCAGGGCCGTCGCCGACGATCGCGACGCCGCCCAGCTGATCGGGGTCAACTTCCGCCACATCTTCGGCATCGCCACCGCCATCGCCTTCGCCACCGTGGCTTTGGCCGGGCTCTCACTCAGCATGTACACCGAGATCTCCCCTACCAGCGGTCCCATATACCTGATCTACGGATTTGAGGCGGTGGTCATCGGGGGGCTCGGGTCGATCTGGGGGACCCTGGCCGGGGGCATCGTCCTCGGGGTGGCGGTGACGGTGGGCCTGCAGATCAACTCCAGCTTCGGCGCGCTCGCGCCCCACCTGGTCTTCCTCGCGGTCCTGGCGGTGCGGCCCCAGGGACTCTTCCCCCGCAGGGTGGCCGCCTGATGGCGGCGGCGACGCTGCGGGTGACGCGCTCCCGGCACCACGCCGGGCTGATCTCCGGGGGAGCGGGGGTGGTGGTGGTGGTGATCCTGGCCTGCCTGCCCTTCTTGGTCAACCAGGGGCTCACCACCATCCTGGTCAACTTCTTCATCCTCCTGGCCCTGGCCAGCATGTGGAACGTTCTCGCCGGCTACGGTGGCCTGGTCTCGGTCGGGCAGCAGGCCTACATCGGGATCGGCGCCTACACCGTGTTGGTCATCGCCCAGAACGGGATCAACGCCTTCATCGGCATCCCCGTCGCGGTCGTGGTGGGAGCGCTGCTGGCGGTGCCCGCCTCCTGGTTCCTCTTCCGCCTCTCCGGCGGCTACTTCGCCATCGCCACCTGGGTCCTGGCGGTGGTCGCGACCATCATCATCACCGGGATATCGGCCCTGGGAGCCGGCACCGGCAAGGCGGTCCCGGGCCTGCTCAACTACAACGCCACTCTGCTGGGCGCCTACACCTACTGGGCCTCGCTGGCGGTGGTGGTGGCGGCAATCATCGCCGTCTACCTCCTGCTCCGCAGCCGCATGGGCCTGGTGCTGACCGCCATCCGCGACAACGAGATCGCCGCCCGCAGCATCGGCGGCAAGGTGCGCCGGGCCAAGCTGGCCGTCTACCTCCTCTCCTCGGCGGGCTGCGCCGCGGTCGGGGCGGTGATCGCCATCAGCCAGTTCGACGTGCAGGCCTCGAACGTCTTCAACATCCAGTGGACCGCCTACATGATCTTCGCGGTCCTGATCGGGGGCATGGGGACAATCGAGGGCCCGATCATCGGCTCCGCCATCTTCATCGCCTTGCAGCAGACCCTGTCCCAGTTCAACGGCTGGTATCTGGTGCTGGTGGGAGTGGTGGCGATGGTGGTGGCCATCTGGGTGAGGGGCGGCCTCTTCGGCTTCTGGGCCAGCCGCAGCAGCTTCAGTCTCTTCTCGGTGGGATATTTTCTCCATGGTGGCCCGCCTCCGGGCGGGGAGGCCCCGTCGGAGGGAGGGCCAAACGGTGGCGCGAGGCGTAGGTGGTGGCCCAGGCGGCTACGGCCGCGCCCCGGCTGAGCCGCGGTGATGGGCCGGGAGCGGCAGCGGCGAATTTTGGGAGCGCGGTCATGAGCACTACCCGTGGACTTCTGATCGGCGGCGAGGAGGTGGCGACCAAGGGAGGCAGGACCTTCGCCGACACCGATCCCTTCACCGGCGATCTGGTGGCGACACTGGCGGCATCGGCCCCGGAGGATGTCGAGCGGGCGGTCGGCGCCGCCGATGGGGCCTTTCCCGGTTGGTCCGCCACGCCCCCCACCGAGCGCCGCGCAGTCTTTCTGCGCGCCGCCGAGCTGATGCAGGCGAAGAGCCAGCAGCTGGCTCAGACCATGACCGAGGAGACCGGAAGCACCATGGGCTGGGGCATGTTCAACGCTGGCTTCGCCGCCAACATCCTGCGCGAGGCAGCGGCCGCCACCACCTACCCAGAGGGCCAGGTGCTGGCCAGTGACACCCCCGGGGCACTCTCGCTGGGGATCCGCCAGCCCAGCGGGGTGGTCGCGGCCTTCGCTCCCTGGAACGCCCCTTTGATCCTGGGGATCCGGGCGGTGGCGCTGGCGATCGCGATGGGGAACACGGTCGTGCTCAAGCCCAGCGAGCAGGCGCCCCTGGCGGCGGGCCTGCTGCTCGGGGACATCTTCCTGGAGGCGGGGCTGCCCGCAGGGGTCTGCAACGTGGTGACCAATGACCCGGAGAGCGCCCCCGCGGTGGCCGAGGCCCTGATCGCGGACTCCCGGGTCACCAAGGTCAGCTTCACCGGGTCCACCAAGGTGGGCCGGATCATCGGCGAGCTGGCCGCCCGCCACCTCAAGCCCGCGATCCTCGAGCTGGGGGGCAAGAACTCGCTGATCGTCCTGGACGATGCCGACCTCGACTACGCCACCCAGGCGGTCGCCTTCGCGGTCTACATGAATTCGGGCCAGATCTGCATGTCGGCGGACCGGGTCCTGGTCCAGCGCAGCCTGGCGCAGGAGTTCACGGCGAAGCTGGCCTCGAGGGCCAGCAGCCTGCCCGCCGGGGATCCCCGCAACCCGGAGACGGTGGTAGGCCCCCTGATCAGCCAACGGGCCGCGCAGCGCGTGGCCCAGGTCGTGGCCGAGGCGGTGGATGGCGGCTCCAAGGTGGAGGCGGGCGGGGGCGCCGCCGAGGGCGCCCTCTACCCCCCGACTGTGCTGACCCACGTTCTCGACGACATGCGAATCACCAAGGAGGAGATCTTCGGCCCGGTCTGCACCGTCGGGGTCTTCGACGACGAGGACCAGGCGGTCGCCGCCGCCAACTCCACCAGCTACGGGCTCACGGCCGGAGTCCTGACCGAGGACATCCGCCGTGGCTACCGTGTCGCGCGGCGCCTGCGCACAGGCATAGTCCACGTCAACGACCAGTCGGTGGACGACGAGGCGCAGGCCCCCTTCGGTGGCGTCGGGGACTCCGGCTACGGACGCTTCGGAGGCCAGGCGGGGATCGAGGCCTTCACCACCACCAGGTGGATCACGCTGCAGATGGGCCACCGTCCCTTCCCCTTCTGACGGGCGGGGGGAGCCAGGGCAGTCATGGAACGGACCCAGGTCGGGATCGTGGGCGGCGGTCCTGCCGGGTTGCTCCTCGGCGAGCTGCTCGGGGCCGCGGGGATCGAGAGCGTCCTGCTCGAGGCGCGGGATCGCGCCTACGCCGAGGCCCGGATCCGGGCCGGGGTCTTAGAGCAGGGCAGCGTCGGTCTCCTGGCGAACCTGGGGCTGGCCGACCGCCTCCACCGCGAGGGGCTGGTCCACCGCGGCATCTACCTCCAGTTCAACGGGGAGCGCCACCACCTGGACATGGCCCAGCTCACAGGCGGCAAGACCATCACCGTCTACGGCCAGCAGGAGGTCGTCAAGGATCTGACCCAGGCCCGCCTGGCGGCGGGCCGGGAGATGATCTTCGAAGCCGAGGTGACCGCACTGGAGGGGATCGCACCGGCGGACTCGGGGAAGCCGAGCGTGCACTACCGGCACGCGGGCCGGGACGAGGCACTTGTCTGCGATCTGGTCGCCGGCTGCGACGGCTCCCACGGACAGTGCCTCCGGGCAGTCCCCAGGGAGTTGGTCTCGGTGTATGAGCAGCACCATCCCTTCGCCTGGCTCGGGATCCTGGCCCGAGTGCCGCCTTCCACCGACGAGCTGATATACGCCTTCCACGACCGCGGTTTCGCGCTCCACAGCCTGCGCTCCCCGGAGCTATCCCGTCTCTACCTCCAGGTCGACCCCGAGGAGGATCTGGCCAAGTGGTCTGATGACCGGATCTGGGAGGAGCTGCAGCTCCGCCTCGGCTGCCCCGGCTGGTCGCTCCGCGAGGGGCCGATCCTGGATCGCGGCATCACCCCCATGCGCAGCTTCGTGGCGGAGCCGCTGCGCTACGGCAAGCTCTTCCTCGCGGGCGACGCGGCCCACATCGTGCCCCCGACCGGGGCCAAGGGGTTGAATCTGGCCCTGGCGGACGTCCGGGTCCTGGCCGAGGGTCTCACCCGCTTCTTCCAAAGTGGCAGCACCGCGCTTCTGGACGATTACAGCCGCATCTGCCTGGACCGGGTCTGGAAGGCCCAGAGCTTCTCCATCGCGATGACCAGGCTGCTTCACCTCAACCCTGCCGCGGATGGCTTTGGGGGGAGGGTGCAACGGGCTCGCCAGGAGTTCCTGGTCCAGAGCCGATCGGCGTCGACGGCACTGTCAGAAAACTACGTCGGGTTGCCCTTCGCCCCGTTCCCCACCGCCCGCTGACCCGGGCCGCGCCACCCTCATCCCGTGAGCCCCAAGAGCAGTGGCATGCCCTCGCACACGGCTGAGCTGGCGCAGGCGGCCAACGCACGCGGCCTGGCCCGCCGTGACCTCCTGGTAGCAGCCCTGGCCCTGGCCACCGGATCGCTGGACGTCATCGGCTTCACCCGCTTGGGAAGCGTTTTCACCAGCGTGACCCCGCCAACTCCGTTGGCCCCTTGTGCGGGCGGCAACCGTGACCAACTGCGCCCCGATGAGCATGAGGACAGCGTCGGGTACTGCGGGAGTCAAGGCGATCCCCTTTCCGATTGCCGTAGGCCCGAACGTCGATCCGCCCGCACAGCTGAGCCCGATGGTGACGCGGCGTCCTCCCGCCTCCACACCGGGACTCAGGCCGCCAAGGTGCTCCAGGTGAGGCAGCGCGCGATATCGTCCCGAGAGACAAGCGAGCCAACTCCCGGCGGATTGTGAGCCGGTTACCAGCCAGCGCCCAGCCACCGCGTCTTCACTGGCCTTGTGGTCAACCCACCCCGCCGAGTAGTGATCGGGGGCGTGCCGCTCATGAGGATCTGCTGATGAAGTCAACCGGAAGACGCATTCTCCTGACCGCGCTCACCCTGGCGGGATTCACCGGGCTGGGGCTCGGGGTCGCCAGCCTGACCATGGGCGCAGCCAGCGCCTCGACGCTCACCCCCACCGCCAAGGTGGCCGCGACTATGACGCCCTCCGCCACCGCCGCCTGCCCCAACATGAGCTCGTCGGGCTCCACATCCTCAACCTGAGCGCTGTCGGCGAGGCACCTGGCCCTAGCTCATCGCGGTGGCACCTGAGGCGGCTGGCCACGTCCTCGGCCAGCGCCTCGGCTGCCAACTGCGTCTGGGTGTACGTGGAGCCGGCGACGTGCCGAGGCCAGCGACTCGGAGCCGCCTGCGATGGCAATCGAACTTCGCGAGCTCAAAGTGGCGGATTTGTCGGGGATGTCCGACTCGAACCACCGATCCCCTGCTCCCGAAGCAGCCCGACCTTAGCGCCGTGCGGCCCACTTCGGGCGGG
>JBOHUL010000112.1:0-27623 GCA_050734425.1 Candidatus Dormibacteria bacterium | reverse complement strand
TCGCCGGCAGCGGCCAGCATCTCCTCGCTGTCGAGATTGACGTTGCCGAACGTGAAGCCGCCAACTCCCAAGTCCTGGTACTGCTGCAGCACCTCTAGGGCCTGGTCCGGCAGCAGCGGCCCACCCGACTGGCCCAGGCGCTCGGGGCCCACCCGCTCCCGGATCCTCTTGGCCTGCGCCTCGTCCAGCGCCAGGAGAACCGGGCTCGTCACAGTTTTCAGGATCTCCTTGGGGTCACGCCCCTCCTCCTCACAGTAGCCGCGCAGAATCTCGAGCTTGTGCCTCACCGTTTCCAGACCCGGGAACAGATTGCAGATGTCGGCGTGGCGGGCGACTATCCGCAGGGTTCGCTTCTCGCCGGAGCCCCCGATGAGGAGCCTGGGCCCATTGGGCTGGATCGGTCGCGGCGAGTTGAGCGCCTCGTCGATGTGGAAGAAGCGTCCAGCAAAGCTGGGGCGATCCTCTCTGAACATCAGCTTGGCGATCTGGGCCGCCTCCTCGAGACGGTCCATCCTCCTGCCGATCGGGGGAAACTCGAAGCCGTAGCCCCGGTGCTCGCTCTCGTTCCAGGCTGCCCCCAGCCCCAGGATGGCCCGGCCCCGGGAGAGCACGTCCAAGGTGGTGACCATCTTCACCAGGAGCGCCGGGTTGCGGTACGTGACGCCCGACACCAGGGCGCTCAGATAAACCCTCTCTGTCTGCTGCGAAAGGCCGGCCAGGACTGTGTGGGACTCGAGCATCGGCTCGCTCTCGGCGCCCAGTCCGGGCAGTTGGTAGAAGTGGTCCATGACCGTGACCATGTCGAAGCCCTGGGCCTCAGCCGCCTTGGCCATCCTCACGATGTGGTCGAAGATCCCCTCCCCGGAGACGCCGGGGTAGCTGTAGTTGGGCAGGTGGTAACCGAAGAAGGGCTCAGGCATCTCTCACTAGGGATTGTCTCGGATGGCAACCGCCCGCCGCGGCGGTGAGGACGGGCGGGTAGCAGTCAAGGGGTGGAGGTGGCGTGTCCCTCCCGGGTCAGCCCGTCTGGGCGGCCGGCTCCTGTCAGCGCTGCAAGGAGTCCGCTCCCAAGGGCGCGAGGACATGCGTGCTGATTTGTGAACCAGTCCTCCTGGCTTGCCTTCGTCCCACGACCGGCTGGTGGGGGAGGGCGCACGAGGAGCCCTGCCCCCGCAGGGTCCGCTCAGCGGGCACCGACCCCGGCGGCGCCTGAAGTAGCGAGCCGGAGTTCACTTACGCCCTATGTCGGCGGCCAGCTGTTGATATGCGGGGAGAAGTTCATCCCAGCGCGCCTCACCGCCGCCGGGCTCACGGCCGCTGAGGTAGGCGGCGAGCGCCTCGGCGTGGATCTGCCACCCAACGCCGTAGAAGGCGACCTTGTCGAGTGGGATGCCCCCTACCACGATGACCAGAACGGTAGCCTGGCCGTCGGCTTTGAGCGTCACCTCAACGATCTCGTCGAAGGGCGCCTCTCCCTGGCCCTTGCGCCAGGACTCGTCCGACTCCCGAGTCATCACCGTGAACCGTCTCGGTGGTTCGCACAGCTGCACCCGGCCGCTGCCCTCCCAGTCGTCAGCCGCGACATAGATGCGAAACTCCCCGCCGGGACGCAGGTCTCCGTCGACCTGGGCATGCCACTTGGCGAGTCGACGGGGATCCGTGATCGCCGACCACAGCTCATCGATGCCGGTCGGAAAGCTGTCCTCGATACGCACTGTCCCCTTGCCGTCGGCCGCCCGCAGACTGCCGAGGACACGTGGGCCTTCTCCAGCCATCTCGCTCATCTGATCCCCCCTCTTCGCTGATCTTCCCGAGGCGCTTCGCCCGCGCGACGTCGAGGCGCCAAGTGCACAATCCGCTGAATTTGGTGCACGTTTACCGACCGAGTTGGTCGGCTGGTTCTGTGAGTCTAGCGTCAGCGCCAAGCCCGTGCGGGCGCCGGTCGTCCTGCAAGAGCCACGCCGCGCAGGCGAGGTCGAAGATCGCTGAGCCCACGCTCTTCATGAGCGTTCTGGGGCTGGGACCGGGGCGAGCCTCGGCCAGCTCCGAAACCTGCTCTCTCTTGATCAGTCCCGCTTCCAGCGGCAGCAGCAGGTCGCCGGCCTCCTCCAGACATCCGGGCAGGGTGTCGGCGTAGATCCGGCAGCCGGCGACCAGCTCGCCCGACAGCTCGCGGCAGTGGGGCCGGAAGGAGCCCATGGCGTTGATGTGGCACCTCTCAGCCACGTCGGCCGGCCCCAGCAGCGGCTCGCAGGCGCTGGTCGCCAGGGTCACCACCTGGGCCCGGCACGCCTCCCTGGGCTCCCCCACGACCTCACAGAGGATCTCGGGGTGGGCCCGCGTCAAGGCCTGCGCCAGCGCTTCGGCACCTTGGCGGCTGCGGTTCCAGAGCAGGACCTGGCGAATAGGGCGAACTGCCAGCACCGCCTCGACCTGGTCCCGGGCCTGGGCGCCGGCCCCGGCCAGGAACATGGTGGTGGCATCCTCAGGAGCCAGGACACGAGTGGCCTGGCCCGCTATGGCAGCGGTGCGGATCCGGGTCAGAGCATCCGCGGCCAGGGTGCCCAGGGGCTGGCCGCTGCGGCCGTCGAGCACCACGACCAAGCCCTGGGTGGTTGGCAGCCCCTGGGCGCGGTTCTGCGGACGGATGCTGAGCACCTTCAGGCCTCGAACCCCCTCGACCCTCCCAGGCATGACCACCAGGGACGAACCATCATGCTCCAGCACGGTCCTTGGCGCGGCCTCCGCGCGACCCAGGCGGTAGCTCTGCAGCGCCCGGTCCACCAGCGCGATCGCGGTCGCGACGTCCAGGCGCCGGCGCACCTCCGCATCCGCAATCCAGCGCACTACTCCGCCTCCCCCATGCCGTGACCCAGGTAGGCAAGCCGGACATGGTCGTCGGCGAGGAGCTCGGCGGCGGTGCCGGCTACCACCACCTGCCCCAGCTCCAGGACGTAGCCCCGGCCGGCGACCTGGAGGGCGCGGTGGACGTTCTGCTCCACCAGCAGGACCGAGGTACCGCCCTCGGCTATCTGGCGGATCACGGAGAAGATCTGGGTCGCGATCAAGGGTGCCAGGCCCAGCGACGGCTCGTCGAGCAGCAGTAGCCGCGGCCGGCAAATCAGGCCCCGGCCCAGAGCTAGCATCTGCTGTTCGCCACCGGACAGGGTGCCCGCCAGCGCCGGCAGGCGCTGGCTCAGGGCGGGAAAGGTCGCCAGCACCTGCTCCATGGCGGACCGGGTGTGAGCCGCCGGTTTGCAGTAGCCGCCGAGCTCCAGGTTCTCCCGCACCGTGAGGTTGGCGAAGATCTGCCGCCCCTCGGGGACCAGGGTCACGCCTCGGGCCACGATCCGGTGTGCGGGCAGGCGTTGGATCGGGTGCCCGGCGAAGGTGATGGTCCCCGCCCGAGGCCGGAGGACTCCAGCCAAGCTCTTCAGGGTCGACGTCTTGCCGGCCCCGTTGGCGCCGAGGATGGTGACACAGGCGCCCTCCTCGATATCGAAGTCGATACCGTGCACCGCCACGATGGCCCCATATCCCACCACCAGGCCCCGGACCTCAAGCAGGCTCACTTCTCGGGCTCGCCCAGATATGCGGCCACGACCGCCGGATCGGTCTGGATCTGGTCCGGGCTGCCGGTGGCGATGGACCGGCCGAAGTTGAGCACCATGATCCGGTCGCAGACCGACATCACCACCCGCATGTCGTGCTCGACCAGCAGCACCGCCGTGCCGGAGCCTCTGATCCGGCGGATCACCGCTGCCAGGGCCAGGCTCTCGGCCGTGTTCATGCCCGCCGCAGGCTCGTCCAACAGCAGAAGTCGGGGCTCGGAGGCCAGGGCGCGGGCGATCTCCAGCCGGCGCTGGTCACCATAGGGCAGGGAGTTCGCCGCAGCGCCGGGCGGCACGGTCCCCAGGCCGACAAAGGCCAGAATCCGCTGGGCCCGCAGGGCTGCCTGGCGCTCGGCGGAGCGGTAACGGGGAGTGTGGAAGGCGGAGTCGAACATGGACTCCCGCATCCGCTGGTGAGCCCCGACCAGGACGTTGTCGATGACGCTCAGGCTGCGGAAGAGGCGGATGTTCTGAAAGGTCCGAGCCAGCCCCAAGGACGCGATCCGGTGGGGGGGCAGGCCGTGGAGAGCGGCGGCACCGAGCCAGACCTCGCCCTTCCCCCCCCGCACCAGGCCGGAGATGGCGTTGAAGAGGGTGGTTTTTCCCGCCCCGTTGGGACCGATGACGCCCACGATCTCGTCCTTGCCAACCTCGAAGGAGACGTCGGCGACCGCCTGGACGCCGCCGAAGCGCACTCCCAGGCCCGCGACCCGGAGGACGGGCTCAGCCGCTGAGGCGGTAGTCATCGGTGGCCACCGGGCCGGGGCCGGGCTGGCTCTCCAGCATCCGGAGCATCCAGGCCGGGGGCCGGGGTCGGTAGGGGATGAGGCCCTGGGGCCGGAGCAGCACCATCAGCAGCAGCAGGGCCGCGAAGATCACGCCGCTCAGAGTGCCCGTGTAGGCGGCGAGCCACTCCGCGATCACCACGTAGAAGACCCCGCCGATCATCACCCCGGGGATTGAGCCCATGCCCCCAAGAATCACCACGGTCACGGCGAAGAACGAGGCGTCGAAGTTGAAGGATTCGGGGGAGACTATCCCCTGCTTCAGCGCGAAGATGGCTCCGGCGAACCCCGCCCAGACCGCCCCCACCATGTAGGCATAGAGCTTGTAGCGGATGACCGGGATCCCCGCGGTCGCGGCGGCGACCTCGTCGTCCTTGATACAGACCCAGGCACGACCCATGCGGGAGCCGCGCAGGGCCATGGTGACCAGTGCGGCGCAGAAGGCAATGGCCAGGGTCAGAGGGTAGAAGTCGATGGCGTTGGCGAACTGGTGGCCGGCGATGCTCTGGGTATGCCAGCCGAACAGACCGTTGACGCCCCCGGTGATGGTGTTCAGGTTCTGGGCGGCGTAGTAGACGATGCCGCCGAAGCCCAGGGTCATGATCGCCAGGTAGTCACCGCGCACTCGCAGGGTGGGGAAGCCGATCAGGGCGCTGGCAATGGCCGCGATCGCCGCCCCGATGGGCAGGGTCTCCCAGATGGTCATGCCGTGGTAGAGCGCGGCATTGGCGAAGACGTAGCCGCCGATGGCGTAGAAGGCCATGTAGCCCAGATCGAGCAGGCCGGCGAAGCCGATCAC
Source organism: Candidatus Dormibacteria bacterium (assembly GCA_050734425.1). Taxonomy (GTDB): domain Bacteria; phylum Chloroflexota; class Dormibacteria; order Aeolococcales; family Bog-877; genus Bog-877. Next base: position 22,428 of record JBOHUL010000112.1, on the reverse strand, counting down.
CACGTTGAGGCCCAGCCCGATCGTGGCCCAGAGGGCCATGTCGGTCCAGAGGTCAGCGAAGTAGCTGCCACCCAGGCGGTAGGGGGTGAGTACGAAGAGGATCGCCACCACGATGAAGCCGATGCGGGCGGCCAGCCGTACCCGCGGTGGTGGCCGCAGCCGCGCCGCCAGTGCGTCGAGTCGCCGCCGGCTCCGTTCGATCATGCCCTCTCCGCCACCCGCTCGCCGAGGATGCCCTGCGGCCGCACAGCCAGGATGACGATGAGGATTCCGAACACGACCGCCTCATCCCACTGGCTGGGCAGGACGACGGTGGCGAAGCTGGAGATGATCCCAACCGTGAGGCCCCCCACCAGGGCGCCGGGGACGTTGCCGATCCCGCCCAGCACCGCGGCGGTGAACGCCACCAGGCCACCGAACTCGCCCATGTCATAGGTGACTGTGCCGTAGTTGATGCCGAACAGAACCCCGGCGGCCGCGGCCATCGCCCCCCCCAGAATGAAGGCCAGAGAGACGATCCTGGTCGTGTTGATGCCCATCAGCGCTGCGGCATCGCGGTTGGCGGCGATGGCCCGCATCGCCTTCCCCACCTTGGTCCGCTGGGTGAAGACCTGCATCGCTATCATCAGCACCACCGCCACCACGAAGATGAGCACGGCAGTGGGAGCCAGGGTGACCGGGCCCAGGTGCCAGGGCGACGGCGACAGAACCTGGGGATACGTGAGCGGCTGAGCCGCGGTGACGTACTGGATCACGCTGATGATCAGGAAGAAGGCGGCCAGGGCGCTGACCAGCGGCGCCAGGATTGGCGCGTTGCGCAGCGGTCGGTAGGCGACCCTCTCAACCAGGTAGGCCACGCCGGCAGTGGCCAACATCGATCCGCACATGGCCACCACCAGGCCCACGATCGGGTGCTTCAGCCCGTAGCCGCCGGTCAGGCCAAAGAAGAAGAGACCGAGGTAGCCGCCAAGCTCGTAGAGGCCGCCTTGGGAGAAATTGATCAGCCGGGCGATCCCGTAGACCATGGTGTAGCCGAGGGCGACGAGCCCGTAGACCGACCCCACAACCAGCCCATTGACCAGTTGCTGGAGGAGCTCCTGCGGGCTCATCGCCCCGAGTCCCGGTTACCGCGCGGTCGAGACGGGCGACCTCACTTGGCGTTGGGATTCCAGTCGACCTTGTTGGTGCTGGCGTTGATGACCTTGAACATCAGGTACTGGGGGGTGATGTTGTTGCCAATCTTGTTGAAGTTGACGACACCGGTCACCCCTTTGTAGGTGTGGATCTTGGCCAGCCCCTTGACCAGGTCGCGGTGAGTGATGCCGTGCTCGCTCTTGGCCGCGGTGGCAATGACGTTGAGGCAGTCATAGACGTAGCCGGCGAACTCGGTCGGCTGCGCATGGTACTTGTGGACATACTCCTTGACGAAATGCTTGGAGGTCGGCAACTGCTGCGGCTCCGGCTCGCTGGAGAGGTAGCTGCCGACGGTCGCCGACCCACCCGTCTGGTAGAACAGGGGGCCGATGACGCCGTCGTCGGAGATGAAGGTTTGGGTCATGCCCAGCCCACGCGCCTGCTTGACCAGGAGACCGGCAGCCGGGTTGAAACCACCGAACTCGATCACCTGGGGCTTGGGGCTAAGGCTGTTGATCTGGGTGAGCACCGAGCTGTAGTCGGTGGCGGTGGCGTCGATGCCCTCCGCCGCCACGATGTGGCCGCCCTCCTTCTTGAAGTTCTGGGCGAAGTAATTGGCGACCCCCTCGCCATAGGTCTCCTCGTCGTTGAGGGCCACTGCGTACTTGTCCTTGAGAACTTTGTGAGCGAATTCGGCCTCCACCAAGCCCTGATAGTTGTCGGTGCCGCAGACCCGGAAGACCGTCTTGAATCCCTGCTCAGTCAGTTGGGGGTTGGTCGAGGCCCCGCTGACCATGGGGATGCCGGCGCGGTGGAGGATCCCCGAGGCGGGGAGGGAGATCGATGAGTTGAAGAACCCGATCACGGCGTTGACGTCGTCGGTGACGAACTCGTCGGCACAGGCGGTGCCGGTCGCAGGCACCCCCTTGGTGTCGCAGGTGATCAGCTTGATCTTGTGGCCGTCTACTCCACCCTTGGCGTTGAGCTGGTTCGCCGCCATCTGGGCCGCGTTCAGGTCGCTGACCCCGTAGGTGGCCTCCGAGCCGGTGATGGGGTTGGCGAAGCCGATGACGAAGCTTGATGCGGCGCTGGCCGGTGCCGTGGCCACCAGCACCGTGGCGGCACCAGCCAGAAGGCCCGCCCCGGCCACCGCCGCCGCCCAGCGCCAAACCATCGAGCCGAACCGTCCTGGCATCTCTGGACCCTCCACTCTGGGTGCCTCCGAAGTCGGTCCGCGACCGGTCGGTACAATATAGAACCGACCGCCACCTGGACTCAATAGCTCAGTCGGGTGATTTTTTGGGGGCCGGTTCGACGCAGTCAGCGCCGGTGAGGGCGGAGGAGCGGGGGGGCCTGCGCCAGGGCCTCCTCGAGTTGGACCGCGCCTCGCTCCGCGACCGAGCCCTGCGTGCCATCCGGGGCAGCATCGTCACCGGGGAGCTGGCCGAGGAGAAGATCTATCCCGTCGCCTACTTCGCCAGCCGCCTGGCGGTCTCAGCCACCCCGATCCGCGAGGCGCTCTTCGACCTGGCCAGTCAGGGGCTGATAGAGGTGGTCCGCAACCGCGGCTTCCGGGTCCCCCACCTCTCCGAGCACGACCTGGACGAGCTCTTCCAGCTCCGGCGGATGGTCGAGCTGACAGCCGTGGTCGAGCTGGCTCGCGGCCGGCGGCTCGGCGGAGGGCCGCAGCTCCTGCGCCTGGCCCGCGAGATGGAGGGGTACGCCCGCTTGGGCAACATGGTCGATTTCCTGTGGGCCGACCGCACCTTCCATCTCGGCATCCTGGAGTCCCTGGGCAACCGCCGCCTGGTGGAGGTGGTCGCGTCACTCCGCGACCAGGCCCGCCTCCACGGGATGAACAGCATTCTCGAGTCGGGAACGTTGGCCGACACGGCCACGGAGCATGTGCGGATCTTGGATGCGATCGGGGCCGGCGAGGTCCAGGAGACGGAGGCGCTGATGGGCAGCCATCTGGGTCACACCCGGGGCCGCTGGGCCGGCCTGCAGGAGCCGGCCGCAACCGAGCTGTGACTCGGCGGCCCGCCCGCGCGCACGTGGTCGTGGCCGGCCTGGGGGCGATGGGCGCTGCCGCCAGCTACCACCTGGCCCGACGCGGGGCCCAGGTCACCGGAATTGAGGCCCGGGGTCCCGCCCACTCCCAGGGATCCTCCCACGGACAGTCGCGGATCATCCGCCAGGCCTACTTCGAGGACCCCTGCTACGTGCCCCTGGTCCTGCGTGCCTACGAGCTCTGGGCAGAGCTCCAGCAAGCGACAAGGGAGTTGCTGCTGCAGCGGACCGGGGCGCTGATGGTGGGGCCTGAGCGGGGGCAGGTGGTGTCCGGCTCGCTTGAGAGCGCTCGGCGCTGGCGGCTCGCCCACCGGCTCTTGTACCCGGAGCAGATCCGGCGGCTCTTCCCGCAGCTCGACCCGGACCCCGGTGACGCCGCCCTCTTTGAGCCCGAGGCGGGCATGCTGGCACCGGAGGCGGGGGTCCTGGCCCACCTGGGTCAGGCCGCCGCCGCCGGCGCCCAGCTCCACTTCGGGGAGGAGGTCCGCGCATGGAAGCCAGGGGGTGGTGGGCTGGTGGTCTCCACCGCGTCGGCCGACTACCCGGCCGACCGTCTCGTGTTGGCGCCGGGCCCCTGGGCACCGCGGCTGCTGCCCCAGCTGCCCCTGGAAGTCGAGCGCCAGGTCCAGGTCTGGCTCGAACCCACAGACGTCTCCGCCTTTGAGGCGCGACGGCTGCCGGTGTTCCTCTTCGACCGCGAGCCCCGGGCGACCTTCTACGGGCTCCCCAGCCAGGACCGGAGGACGGTGAAGGTCGCCCTCCACCACGGTGGTGAGACGACCTCCGCCGAGGACGTGCGCCGCCAGGTTACGGAGGCCGACGTGACCAGTCTGCGCCGGGAGTTGGAGATGGTCGTCCCAGAGCTGGGGCGGGCTCCGGTCCACCGGGCCGAGGTCTGCCTCTACACCAACACCCCTGACCGGGACTTCGTCGTCGGGCTGCTACCCGAGGATCGCCGGGTGGCGGTGGCGGCGGGCTTCTCCGGTCACGGTTACAAGTTCTCCCCGGTCGTGGGCGAGATCCTGGCGGACCTGGCGCTACACGGGTCCACCGACCATCCCATCGAGCGCTTCCGCCCCGACCGCTGGAGCCGGCCAGGGCAGGCGGCGCCACCGGCAGCGGGTCCGGGCGGAACCCGTCCCGGCTAGTTGACCGGGGGCTGGTTCTCCGGGGCCTGGACCACGTCGTGAACTCTGAAGTTGACGAACCTTGGCGCCTGATCCGCCAGTTTGGCCACCACCCGGTAATCCCCCGAGATGGGGAAGACCACGTTCATGGAGACGGCCAGGACGCTGCGGAGGTCGGCACCGGTGGGCAGGCCCGATGGCCTTCCCGAGTTGAGCTGGGTCGCAAGGTTGGCGACCCGATTCCCCACCGAGTCCTCGATCGCCACCTCCAGGGGATAGACGGCGCCGCTGGCGGCCCAGGGCACGATGACCGTCACCCCCACCCCAAGACGGCTGATCACCGGTGGCACCGATGGCTTGGGGGCCGGGCGCCAGTGGTCCGTCCAGCCGCCTCCTGAGACGTAGAGGAGCCCGTTCACAGCCTCCACATGGTTGGCCAGGATCAGGTTCTCGATGTGCGGCTGGTCCATCCGGGTCCAGTCTGCACCCGATCCCGGTGGCCCTGTCCTGAACCTCAGTCGCCGGGCGGGGCCGGCTCCTGGGGCTGGGCCATCTCCTGGCGCAGCTGCTCCAGCCCCAGGCTGCCCAGGTTCAAAGCCTGGCGGTGGAAGGCCTTGAGGCTGAACTGCCCGCCCCAGTTGCGCTTGGCCGCCTCCCTCACCTCGAGCCAGACCCGCTCCCCCAGCTTGTAGCTGATCGCCTGGCCGGGGACGCCCAGATAGCGATCGACCTCACCCCGGACGAAGTCCTCGTTGCGGGCGGAAAGGTCGAGGAGAAACTCCACCGCCAGCGGCCGGGTCCAGATCTCCCCCGGGTGGAAGGGCTGGCCCGGCGGCAGCTGCAGGTGCAGGTGGAGCCCGATGTCCAGGACCACCCGGGCCGCCCGGAAGGCCTGCATCGCCAGCATTCCCAGGTAGTGGTCGGGGTTCTCCAGGAAACCTAGCTCCCCCATCAGCAGTTCGGCGTAGAGGGCCCAGCCCTCGGACTGGCCCGAGATCAGCCCGAGCAGTCCCTGGAAGGGATTTAGATGCGGGCTGAGATAGCAGATCTGGCCCAGTTGGAGGTGGTGGCCCGGGACCCCCTCGTGGTAGGCGACCGAGACCTCGGTCCAGAGCGGGAAGCGGGTGCGTCCCATGGTGGGGTACCAGGTCCGGCCCGGGCGGCTGAAGTCCTCGGAGGGCGGCGTGTAGTACATCGCCGGGCTGCCACCGGGCGGGGCCAGCATGGCCTCCACCCGTTGCACCGGCTCGGGGATGTCGAAGTGGGTGCCCTCGAGCTGGCTCATGGTCTGGTCCATGAAGTCCTGGAGCCAGCGCCGGAGATTGTCCTCGCCCTCGACCGCCCGGGCCGGGTCCCGGTCCAGGAGCTGGATCGCCTCGGAAAGCGAGGCCCCCGGGAGGATGCGTTGTGCCGTCCGATCCATCTCCCCGCGCAGCCGCCGCAGCTCCTCCCAGCCCCAGTCGTAGGTCTCCTGGGCGTCGATGGCCATGCCGTTGTAGAGGCGGCAGCCGAGCCCGTAGGCCTCGGGGCCGCATCCCTCCTCGGCCGGGGTCAGCGGCAGGTAGTCCCGCTCCAGGAACTCCCCGAAGTCCAAGTAGGCGCGGTCGGCGCGGGCCCCCTCCTCCTGAAGCCGGGACGCCCGCGCCTCGTCCCGGTGGGGATAGCTCTGGGCCAGCTGGCGGAAGAAGCCCGGCTCCGAGCTGTTGCCGGCCCAGCGGCGAGCCCGTGCGCTCGTGATCTCCGCCTGGTGCCGGTCCGCCAGCCGCCCCGACTCCGCCCCGAGGCGTAGGGTGGCCCGGATACCGGCCAGCGCCTGCGGCACCTGGGACATGCGCTGGGCGATCAGGTCCCAGTCGGCGTCGGTTTCGCGGGCCATGAGGTCGAAGACCCGGCTGGTCTCGACCATAGGCCCGAAGACGCTGAGCTCGCGCAGCCACTCCCGGGACTGGAAGAGGTCGAGGTGAACCTGGAGCCTCTCCCGCATCACAGTGCGGGCCAGGCGGTCGTGAGGCTCCTCGTCGGGGACCTGCTCCAGGCGGGCCAGGCTGGTCCGGCGCAGCTCCTCCCGGGCTCCCTCCCCGTCGGGAGAGTAGTCGGTGAGCTCGCCGTCATGGCCCAGGATGCCTCGCTGGGTGGCGTAGTTGGGGTCCAGGTCGGCGAGGCGGCTCTGGTAGCCGCGGGCCAGATCATCCAGTCGGGACATGCGCGACCTCCCTGCTCAGCTTTTGGGATCCACTTCAGCGTCAGGCGCCGGCGGGCTCGGGCCCGGGTTCAGCTCAGCCTCTCGACGACGGCTGCGATCCCCTGGCCGACCCCGATGCACATTGTCGCCAGCCCGAACTGGAGCTGGCGCCGGCCCATCTCGTGCAGGAGGGTGGTGAGAATCCGGGCCCCGGAGCAGCCCAGGGGGTGGCCCAAGGCGATGGCCCCACCGTTGGGGTTGAGGCGCTCGTCCTCAGGGTCGACCTCCAACTCCTGCAGAACCGCCAGCGACTGGGCGGAGAAGGCCTCGTTGAGCTCGATCAGCTGGATCTGGTCCAGGGCCAAGTGGGCGCGCCCCAGCGCCTTGCGGGTGGCGTCGACCGGCCCGATTCCCATGATCCGGGGTGGCACCGCCGCCACGGCCATTCCACGGAGGACCGCCATCGGCCGTAGGCCGTGTTCGCCAGCGAACTCGGCAGAGGTGAGGAGCACGGCGGCGGCGCCGTCGTTGAGGGTGCTGGAGTTGCCGGCGGTGACCGTCCCGTCCTTGGCGAAGGCCGGCCTGAGCTGGGCCAGCTTCTCCAGCGAGGTGTCCCGCCGGGGACCCTCGTCCTGGCTAACGGTGCCAGCCCTGGTCTCGACCGGGACCAGCTCGTCCGCGAAGGCGCCCCGGTCCTGCGCCGAGACCGCCTTCTGGTGGCTGCGGAGGGCGAAGCGGTCCTGGGGCTCGCGCGGTATCGAGAACATCCGAGCCACGTTTTCCGCCGTCTCCCCCATCGAGTCGGTCCCGTAGCGCTCCTCCATCTTGGGGTTGACGAAGCGCCAACCCAGGGCCGTGTCGTACATCACGCGCTCGCCACGGGCGAATCCGCGCTCGGGCTTGGGCACGGCCCAGGGCGAGCGGCTCATCGACTCCACCCCGCCTCCGATCATGGCCCGGCCGTCACCATGCCAGATGGCCCGGGCGGCGTCCAGCACCGCCTCCAGGCCGCCGCCACAGAGACGGTTGACGGTGCAGCCGCCGACTTCGACCGGGAATCCGGCCAGGAGTGCCGCCATGCGGGCGACGTTGCGGTTGTCCTCCCCAGCCTGGTTGGCACAGCCGAGGTAGACGTCCTCCAGCTCTTTGGGGTCCAGCCCGACCCTCTCCACCAGGCGGCGCAGGACCAGGGCCGCCAGGTCGTCGGGCCTGACCGAGCTCAGCTCCCCGCCGAAGCGCCCTATCGGGGTCCTGAGGCAGTCGATGATCAGCGGGTCGTCCAACGGGCCTTCCTCCCAACCGGTCCCGCCTCCAGGTCGGAGGTGGCTTGGTTCCCCGGTCAAGCTTAGGGTCGCCGCCGGCCCCCAGGCCCGTGGACGCTACCGCTCAGAGCGAGAAGTCGTCGTAGACGGACCGGCGGAAGCGCTCCTGCGGCTGGACCATCTCTGTGACCCGGCGCGGGTGGAGCGACCCCGACCGACCGCCCCACTCCCTGGGCGGCCGCCTCCGTTCGCCCGAGGGGCGCCGCCGGAGCCCCTCCGGTTCCGACCTTGGAGGCCCATTGCCCGAGATCCCCTCCCAGAGCAGGTCCAGACCAGAGCCCACCGCCCGTCCCAGTCCCGCTCCGGCTCGGGCCAGGCGGCCCGTCATCCGGGGGGCGCGGCGGCGCACCAGGCCCCAGCTCAGGCGCCAGAAGACGGCCAGCACCAGGACCAGGTCGATCAGGGCCAGCGGCTTGGCCCAGGGGTCCATCCCCGCGGCCCGTGCCTGACGGGCCTGGGCCGCGCGCTGGGCGGCCAGGACCCGGGCCTCTGCCCGCTGGTAGCGGAGAAGACGCGCCCCGATCCGCGGGATCTGGGGGGCGTAGGCAACCACCCCCTGCGCCAGCCCGCTGGCGATCTGGGAGCGGAAGGACGGCTCCGCCAGCAGTTGCGAGTCCTGGGGATTGCTCATGAAGCCGACCTCGATGGTCACCGCCGGCATCGGGGTGTGCACCCAGAGCTGAGGCAGCATCTGGGTCCCCCGGTCGCCCATGCCGGCCGGCGCGATCGCCGTCGCCAGATCCTTGTTGAGCGCACTCGCCAGGCGGGAGTCCTTCTTGTGGGGCATGAAGACGGTCGCGCCCTCCAGGCTCTGGTCGGTCCAATCGTTGACCCAGAGGCTGAGGAGCACCCGCGCGTGACCCCTGGCCGCGATCCGCTCGGCCTGGGCGATGGTGACGTCGGTGTCGGTGGTCCTGGTCATCACCACCCTGACCCCGAGTGCCTCCAGGTCCCGCCGCAGGTCGAGCCCCATGGAGAGGGTGACGTTCTTCTCCTTGAGGCCGTTGAAGGGCGAGATCGCCCCCGGGTCAATGCCCCCATGCCCGGGCATGACCGCGACCACGTAGGGCGCAGGCGGCTTGAGGCGCAGCTTGGGCACGACTGGGGTGCGCGGTGACGCCAGGACAGTCCCGGTGACGAGACCACCAGCCAGGAAGGCGATCCCGAGGGCCAGGGCAGGAACGTGGAGAGGACGGATAGGCCCCTTGCGCATCGCGACGGCGCCAGTATAGATCGGAGATCGCAATCACGTTCGCCCGGGCGGACCGGGGGGCCAGATGGCGGTGGTCCGGATCAGGAAGATCGGGGGCCGGCCCGGTCCGCCCATCCCCGGTCGGGCGCGGCCCCGGCTGAGGCGAACTGAGCTGGAGGCCACGCTCTCGGAGAATGGGTCCCGTGCCCTCACCCGTTCACACCGGCGCCACTCCCCTCACGCTCCTCTACCAGGCCCGGGGCCTGCCACCGGGAGAGCTCCCTCCAGGGCTGCGACGCCTCTACGGCGGACCCCTCGGCCTGCCCCGGAGGACCGTCTACTCCAACTTCGTCACCAGCTTGGACGGGGTCGCCGTCGTCGGACCCTCCTCGGGCTCGGTCCTAAGCCAGCAGAGCCAGGAGGACCGCCTGGTGATGGGCCTGCTGCGGTCCCTGGCGGACGTGGTCCTGATCGGATCGGGGACCCTCCACGGGAGCCCGGGCCACGTCTGGACCCCGGAGCACGTCTACCCACGCGCGGCGGACCTCTTCCAGGAGCTGCGCCGGCGCCTGGGCCTCAAGTCGAGACCGGTCCTGGCGGTCGCGACCGGGTCAGGCAGGCTGGATCTCTCCCACCCCGGGCTGAGCGAGCCGGCCCTGATCCTGACCTCGAACCCCGGAGCTCAGCGGTTGGGGCCCTCCCTGACCCATCGGGTGCTGGTACTGGACGAGTCGGGGGAGCCCACCCCGCGGCAGATGGTGCGAGCGCTGCGGCAGGAGGGTCATCTGGCGATCCTCACGGAGGGCGGCCCCCGGCTCCTGGGTCAGGTGCTCAAGGACGGTCTCCTGGACCAGCTCTTCCTGACCCTGGCCCCAACCCTGGCCGGCAGGACTGAGGCCCAGCCCCGGGCGGGAATGATCGCGGGAGTCGACCTCCTGGGCGGGCTGGCCCAGCTCCGGCTCCTGAGCGCCCGCCGGGGAGGCTCGCACCTCTTTCTCCGCTACCGGCTCCTGAGGCCGGCCCGGAGTTCCCCCAATGGCGGGGTATGATCGAAGAAACGAGTTCAGCGGCAGGGAGTGATGGCATGGCCGAGTCCGTGAGCGAAAAGGAGACCGTCAGCGAACAAGAGTGGCGGCAGCGGCTGACCCCTGAGCAGTACCACGTTCTCCGCGAGAAGGGCACCGACCCCCGCTTCGAGGGCAAGTACACCCATCCCGGCGCCCAGGGGCTGTTCCGCTGCGCTGGCTGCGGCAGCGAGCTTTTCCTGTCCGAAACCCAGTTCGACTCGGGCTCCGGCTGGCCCAGCTTCTACCAGCCTGTCGACTTCGAGAACGTCGCGACCTCCGAGGATCGGAGCCGGGGCCGGGCTCGCACCGAGGTCACCTGCAGCCGCTGCGGCGGCCACCTGGGCCACGTCTTCGACGACGGGCCGGCCCCCACCGGCAAGCGCTGGTGCATGAACTCCACCTCGCTCACTTTGGACGAGTCGTCCACCGGCTGACACGAGATCGATGACCCGCCGGCTCCCCCACCGGGGCTGAGCCGCCAGCTGGAGGGGCGGCCGCTCGACCAAGGCCGCTGCCGGGCGCGACCCCAAGGCAGGCGGCGCAGGTGGCGGGCGCTGCTCCAGCCTTGGGCCCTGGCCCCAGTCGATGAGTGACCCCGATGTGGTCGTGGTCGGGAGCGGGCCAAACGGCCTGGCGGCGGCCGTCACCCTGGCCGCCGCCAGGCTGAAGGTCTTGGTCATCGAGGGCCAGGACACACCTGGAGGCGGCTGCCGCACCACCGAGCTGACCCTGGGCGGCTACCAGCACGACGTCTGCGCCTCGGTCCATCCGCTGGCGGTCCAGTCCAGCTTCTTTCGCCAATTCGACCTCGCGGCCCACGGAGTCCGCCTGCTCCAGCCCCAGGTGGTCTTCGCCCATCCCCTGGACGGGGGACGGGCGGGCATTGCCAGGCGCTCGGTCACTGACACGGCCACCGGCCTTGGAGTGGACGGCCCCCGCTACCGCCGGGTGATGGGCCCCCTGGTCAAAGACGGCGAAGGGGTCGCCGGCTGGATCCTGTCGGCGGAGCGCCGCCCGCCCCCCCAGCCGCTGGCCATGCTCCGGTTCGGCCTCCTTGGTGGAGGCCCGATGTCGCTGCTGGGCCGGCTCTTCCGCACCGACGAGGCCAGGGGCCTGCTGGCGGGAGTGGCGGCGCACTCCATGCGCCCCCTGAGCTCGCCGCCAACTGCGGGGGTGGGCCTGCTGCTGACGGTCCTGGGACACCACACCGGCTGGCCCGTTGTCGAAGGGGGCAGTGGCCGCCTGGTCGGGGCCCTGGTCGCCCACCTGGAGCGGCTGGGGGGCACGGTGGAATTGGGAAGGTGGATCGAATCGCTCCAGGAGCTGCCCCCGGCCCGCGCGGTCCTGCTGGACCTGAGCCCCCGCCAGCTGCTTCGGCTCGCGGGAGACCGCCTGCCTGCCGGCTACCGCCGGGCGCTGCGCCGCTACCGCTACGGGCCCGGGATCTGCAAGGTCGACTTCGCGCTGGCGGGACCGGTGCCCTGGACCAACCCCGAGTGCCGCCTGGCCCCGACCCTCCACCTGGGGGGGACGCTGGAGGAGATCGCCACTGGGGAGAGGGAGGTGGCCCGAGGGCACCACCCCCAGGCACCATACGTCCTGGCGGTCCAAGCGTCGGTGGTGGACAGGAGCCGGGCCCCTGGAGACGGCCAGACCCTCTGGGCCTACTGCCACGTCCCCCCGGGCTCCGACTTCGACATGACCGACCGCATCGAGGCCCAGATCGAGCGCTTCGCCCCCGGCTTTCGCGACCTGATCCTGGCCCGGGTCTCCCGCACCGCCAGGGCTCAGGAAGCCTACGACCCCACCTGCGTGGGAGGTGACATCGGCTGCGGCGCCCAGACCGTCTGGCAGACCTTCGCCCGTCCGGTCCTGCGCTGGGACCCCTACTGCACCCCTCTCTCCGACACCTATCTGTGCTCTGCGGCCACCATCCCCGGCCCGGGGGTGCACGGGCTCTGCGGCCAGCTGGCGGCCCTGTCCTGTCTGCGCCACACCTTCGGGGTGTCCGAGCCGCCTAGCCTGAATTAGGCCGGGCCGGGGCCGGACCGGGGCCAAAGCGGAACAGGCGCCGCGGCAGTCTCAGGAGTGATGTCGCTTCGCCCAAGAGCCGGTTGACCCCGACCCCGTAGGCTTCTGGCGCCCCCTGGAAGCTGTGCTCCACCAGTCCCGCCGCCTGGAACCAGCGCCGGATCGACTCCCTGATGTCTGGATCCCGGTTGCCCCTGGTCCAGATCACCCAGCCTCCCCGCCGCAGCATCCCAGGGACGGCCTCGATGGTGCGGCGGAGATCGGCCACAGCGAGATTGCCGAATATGCCGCAGAGCAGCAGCAGGTCCACCGGCAGATGGGGCCGGAGCAGATCGCCGCTTCCGGCGTCCCCCACCACCACCGCCACTCTCGCGAGCCCCAGGCTCGAAGCCCGCCGTCGGGCCGCCTTCGCCAGATTGGGGTCGAGCTCCACCAGCACCGCCCTGCCCAGCGGCTCCGGGTGCCGGGCAAGCTCCGGGAGCAGGTCCCGGCCATCGCCGGCACAGAGACTCAGGATCCGTAGCTCATCCCTCCCAGCCCTCTCCGACAACGCCTCGGCGATGCCGGCCCGCACCAGGGGCAGGCGGCGCGCCTGCGGGGTCCTGGGGTCGACGTAACCCCGGTGCCACTCGATCCAGTCGGCCATCCTGGGCTGGGACGATAGCCCAGACGCCGCGCCCGGGCGCTCCGGCAGGGCTCAGCCCACGGCCACCCGGGCAGGGTCGGGCTCCAATCTGGCGCTGTCAGCGGCCAGGCCCCGGCGGGGCTGCAGCACCTCGTCGATGAGGCCGTACTCCAGGGCCTCCTCGGCCCTCAGGTAGTGGTCGCGGTCGATGTCCCGCTCCACCTGGCTCAGAGAACGCCTGGAGTGGTGGGCCAGGATCTGGGCCATCCGCTTGGTGTTGGCCAGCACCTCTCGGAGCTGGATCTCCATGTCCCGGGGCGCCCCCCTGGTGCCGGCCGATCCCTGGTGGATCATGATCTTGGAGCTGGGCAGGGCCATGCGCTTGCCCGGGGCGCCCCCGGCCAAGATCATCGCCGCGGCCGACATGGCCATGCCTATGCACAGAGTCGAGACGTCGCATTGGACGTGCTGCATCACGTCGTAGATGGCGAACCCGGCGTAGGCCAATCCCCCGGGCGAGTTGATGTAGAGGTGGATGTCCTGCTCCGGGTTCTGCCCCTCCAGATAGAGGATCTCCGCCACCAAGAGATTGGCGATCTGGTCGTCGACCTCCTGGCCCAAGAAGACGATCCTCTCCTTGAGCAGAAGGGAGTAGATGTCGAAGGCACGCTCTCCCCGCAGGGACTGGTCCAAGACCGTCGGCACCAGCTGCCACCTGCCCGCTCGACCGCCCTCGGCTCCATTCGCTTCTATGTCCATCGACCTTCTCCCGCGACGTCCCATAGCGCATTCGAGATCGCTCAGGTAAGATATCAGATCAGAGATGGGAGAGCTCGACCACGAGGTGGTCTTCCCCGGCTTCAAGGAGATGGCCCAGAGGCGCCGGCGGCTCTCGGCCGACCTGGCCGCGCGCCGGATCGACCTGGGCCTGTCCCAGACTCAGGTGGCGGCCAGGATGGGCACCTCCCAGTCGGCAGTGGCCCGGATGGAGTCCGGGTTGGGAGATCTGCGCCTCTCAACCCTGCAGCGGTACGCCGCGGCCCTGGAGTCGCGGCTGGAGCTACGCCTCGGGCCACCCACGCCTGCGGACGATGACTGACCCTGACCCCCGGTTCCCGGCCGGAGCCAGGACAGGGTCCGGGCCCTCCCTGGGAGGGCCCGCGGGAGGGGCCGGATCCTCACTCCCGGACTGGCTCGAGACCAGGCTTCTCGAGCGCCGCTCGGTCCTGCTGCGCGACCCCCTCGACTCTGAGTCGGCGACCAGGCTGGCGGCACTGCTCATGACCCTGGACGCGACCGGGGATGATCCGGTGCACCTGGAGATCAACTGCTCCCGGGGCAGCCTGCCCGCGGCCCTGACCCTGATGGACACGATCCTGGGGATGGGGGTCGAGGTAGAAGCCCGCTGCAGCGGCCGCGCCGAAGGGCCAGCCCTGGGAGTGCTGGCGGTGGCCCAGAGGCGTGAAGCGGCGGTACACGCCTGCCTCCGGCTCGAGGATCCGCCGCTCCAGTCCACGGGCAGCGTCGTGGAGGTCACCTGGGAACTGGAGCAGCACCGGCGTCTGGTGGAGCGCTTCCTGGAGCTGGTGGCCCACGCCTGCCACCAGCCGGCCGAACGCCTGGAGGTCGATCTGGCCCAGGGGCGAAGCTTCGACGCCGAGGCGGCGCTCGCCTACGGGCTCATCGACGGCATCTGGCGCAGGGGCTGATCCTGGTCTTCCGCAGGTCGGTATGCGGCGTCGACGCCCGGGATCGCGGTGGTAGCCTCCGGGAAGGGGCGACGGGCGCCCAGTCGCGGCCCAGGAGGTGTGACCGGTGCGGGCAGTCGTCTACGAGCGCTTCGGCGGACCTGAGGTGCTGCAACTGGTGGAGCGGGAGGAGCCCCAGCCGGGGCCCGGTGAGGTCCTGGTTCAGGTCGCCTTCTCCGGTGTAAACCCGACCGACCACAAGAGCCGCCGGGGACCCGGCCCGGGCGGGAGCGGGCGGCTGCCCTTCAAGGAGATCGTCCCCAACCAGGACGGCTCGGGCACGGTCCTGGCGGTCGGCGAGGGGGTGGATCGCAACCGGGTCGGCGAAGACGTCTGGCTCTGGGAGGCGGCCTGGCAGCGGCCTCAGGGCACGGCCCAGGAGCAGGTTTCGCTGCCCCAGGACCAGGCCGTGCCCCTGCCCCCGGGAACGCCCCTGGAGCTTGGCGCCTGCATCGGCATCCCCGCCCTCACCGCCCACCGCTGTCTCACCGTGGCCGAGCTTGGCCCCACGGAACTTCGCCCCGGAGCGTTGGGCGGGCGCCGGGTCCTGGTCGCCGGAGGCGCGGGAGCCGTGGGTCACGCTGCCATTGAGCTGGCCCGCTGGTCCGGGGCCGAGGTCCTGGCCACCGTCAGCTCGGACGAGAAGGCGCGGCTGGCCCGGGCGGCCGGAGCCGATCACGTCGTTGACTACCGCCACGACGACGCCGAGGCGGCCGTGCACCGGCTCTGGCCCGAGGGAGCCGATGTCATAGTCGAAGTCGCCCCCGGGCCGAACGCCGCCGTCGACCAAGCGGTCCTGGCCCCCCACGGCTGCGTGGCCCTGTACGCCAGCGACCAGGATCAGCTGTCCCTGGAGATCCGTCGGGCCATGACCGCCAACGCCCGCTACCAGTTCGTGCTGGTCTACACCGAGCCAGCTGCCGCCAAGCGCCAGGCTATCGAGGACGTCTCCGTGGCCCTGGCCCAGGGGGCCCTGCGCTGCGGGGTGGAGGCGGGACTGCCGTTGCATCGCTTCCCGCTCGAACGAGCCCAGGACGCACACCGCGCGGTCGAGGAGCACGTCGTGGGCAAGGTGCTGATCGAGATCTGACCGCCACCGCCCCGGGGAGGCCGCGGGCTCTTCCCGGCGACTTTCTTCCAGAGAAGCCAGGACGCCCTCAGGGGGATACGCTGCCGGCATGGCGGCATCTCGGCGATCGAAGGACCGGACCACACCGCAGGATGGGGAGATGAAGAAGCAGAGCCAGTCGCGCTGGCGGCACCGGCTCCGTCAGACCCTGCCCTATCTCATCGGCGTGGGGGTGGTGGTGGCCCTGGTGCTGGCGGTCAACCCCGAGCGCTTCGCCTTTGCCGCCGACCACTTCGACGCCATCTACGCCCCGGTCATCGCCGCTCTGTGCTTTCTCTACTACCTGCTGCAGGGGATTCGCTGGCAGCCTCTGCTGCACGCGGTCGGGGTCCGCCTCCGGCTCCGGGACACGGTCATCCTCAACTTCGCGGGCCAAGCGGCGGGGCTATTGCCCGGAGGCGAGTTGACCAGAGCCGTCCTGGTCAGTGAGGTGGCCCACACCGAGGTCGGCGCCACCATCGCCACCATCACGGTGCAGGAGCTGATCTACACCGTGCTGCTGATCGCCCTCGCCGTGCCCGGAGGTCTGCACCACAACTTCGACGCCATCGGGGTGATCCTGGCGCTGGCCGGGATCATCGCCATCACCGGCATCCTCACGGTCCAGCCGGTCTTCGATCTGGTCGAGGGGCTGGTGGGCAGGCTCCCCATCGTCGGCCGCTTCGTCTCCGACCTGAGCGAGCTCCAGCGCGACACGGTCACCCTCCTGCGCCGCTGGGACACCCTGTACTGGACCTGGGTCAGCGCGCTCCAGGCCCTGGGCACGGTGACCATGTTCTGGCTCGTCATCCAGGCGATGTACCCGGGCAGGGTCAGCTGGACCGATGCCGCCTTCGCCTACGCGGTCGCCGCGACCGCCGGGGCTTTGTCGCTCGGTCCAGGCGGGCTGGGGGGGTTCGAGGCGGCCGGAGTGGGCATGCTCATCGTGGTGGGAGTTCCCTTCCAGATCGCGGTCGCGGTCACCGTGCTCCAGCGGGTGGGCGACAAGGGCCTGGGCACCATCTACGGTTTCGTCGCTTATCTCTGGGCCCGGGCTCACTTCCGGCTCAAGGACGCCAAGGTCATCCGTCACGGCCAGCGCCGAGGGCGGGCCCAGGCGGACCTGGAGAAGGAAGTGGAGATGGCCCACAGCTCACACTGATCCTCGGTTTGGGGTCCCGGACTTCCCCCCTCCTTCGACTCAATACCGAACACGGCACGGCGGTGGTGACCCACTCGATGGCAGCGGTTCAGACTCGGGCGGGGACAGCCAGAGTTCGCCCGCCGGCGCGGCACTCATACCGCATGACCGGGCGCAGGCCGTCGGCACGAGGCACCTCGAAGAAGCCGACACTGGCGTACAGCTCACGCGTGCCCATGTAGCGATAGCTGGAACCACCTGGCCAGGGGTAGGCCTCGACTACGTCGGCTCCCTGCCAGCGAGCATGGTCAATTGCTGCCGCGAGCAGCTCGGCACTCAGCCCAACTCTGCGGTGCTTAGGTCAATGAAGAAGCAGACCACCGACCATACCGGGCGTTCGTCGACTCGGGGGAGGACCCACGAATGCTCGAGCGCGGCGTAAGTATCCCGCGGTGCAATCGAGCACCAGCCCACCACGTGGTCGCCGCAGAACGCCAGCATTCCCACAGGGCCGCCACCGCGCGCCAGATTGTCTAAAGCGGCGATTCGGCCATCCTTGCCGAGCTTGCCGAAGTCGCTGCTGGTGGCGCGCCAGCGCATGCAGGAGCAGTGGCGAAACTTGCCATGCGCACGAGAGAATCGCTCAAGGTCATCTGCCGTGGCAGGCGTGGCGGGCAGGAACCGGTACCCGGCCATGCGGCCATCATAAATGGGCGGATCGCTAAGATCGAGTGCCTCATGCCCAACCCTACTCCGCTCACGCCCCAGGCCGCGGACTTCCCCCGGTGGTATCAAGAGGTCATCGATCTGGCCGAGCTGGCGGACAACGGCCCGGTACGGGGCACCATGGTCATCCGCCCCTTGGGCTTCGCCATCTGGGAGCGGATCCAGGCGGCACTGGATACCCGGATCAAGGACCTGGGGGTGGAGAACGTCTATTTCCCCCTCTTCATCCCCCTGAGCTACCTCCAGCGGGAGGCGGCCCACGTCGAGGGCTTCAGCCCCGAGCTCGCGGTGGTGACCCACGCCGGGGGCAAGCAGCTGGAGGAGCCTCTCGTGGTCAGGCCCACCAGTGAGACCATCATCAACTCCTACTTCTCCAAGTGGATCGAGAGCTACCGGGACCTGCCCATGCTGCTCAACCAGTGGTCCAACGTCGTCCGCTGGGAGCTCCGTCCCCGGCTTTTCCTGCGGACCACCGAGTTCCTCTGGCAGGAGGGGCATACCGCCCACGCCACCCAGGCGGAGGCGCAGGAATTCGCCCTGCGGGTCTTGGAGGAGGTCTACCGCCAGGTCATGGAGGAGGTCCTGGCCATCCCGGTCCTGACCGGACGCAAGACCGATCGGGAGCGCTTCGCCGGCGCCACCACGACCTGGACATGCGAGGCGATGATGCGGGATGGCAAGGCACTGCAGATGGGCACCAGCCACGAGCTGGGGCAGAACTTCGCCAAGGTCTTCGACACCACCTTCGTCGACGCCACGGGGGAGCGGGAGCACGCCTGGCAGACCTCCTGGGGAGCCTCGGCCAGGCTCATGGGCGCTCTGGTCATGGCCCACGGTGACGACCGCGGTCTGCGGCTGCCTCCCCTCTTGGCACCGGTGCAGGTGGTGGTGCTGCTGGTCCGGGGAGAGGATGGGGCGGCGGAGGCGGCGAAGCGCATTGACGCCCTCCTCAGGGGGGCGGGGGTGCGGTCGCGACTGGACCTGAGGACCGAGACCTCGTTCGGGCGCCGAGCTGTGGAGTGGGAGCTCAAGGGTGCGCCGCTCCGGGTCGAGGTCGGGCCACGGGATGTCGCCCGCAACCAGGTGACGCTCGCTCGCCGCTTCGACGCCAGCAAGACTGAGGTACCCCTTGATGATCTGCCAAACTGGGTCCTCCACGCCCTGGAGGAGGACCAGGGGCGGCTGTTCGAAGAGGCGAACCAGTTCCAGCTCGCGCAAACACGTCGGGCAGCGAGCCTGGAGGAGGTGCTGGAAGCGGCTCGAACCGGGTTCGCCCGCTTCCCCCTCTCGCTGCTGGAGGGGGACGGCGAGGACCGGCTCAACCGCCAGGGGGTGAGCATTCGGGCGATCTCGGGGCCGGAGGCGGCGCTGCCTCTGGACCTCACGGCCCAGGGGCTGGAGGCGGTCGCAGCCCGGGCCTACTGAGCCGACCCAACCTCGGGTCCGATCCTTGAGTCTTGACGACCCGCTCCGGCAGCTATCATCGGCGGCGGATGGCCCGCACCTGGGAGCTGAGGCCAGAGCAGAGCGTTCTCCGGGAATGCCGCCGCCGGGGCGAGGCCGAGGTCGTCAGGGGCTGCGTGGCGATTCTGATGGGCACGGGCTTGGACGATGCCCTGGTGCTCGCGCTGGGCGGGCCGGCGGCCCGGTCCGTGCTCAGTGGCGGCGCAGGTGGACCGTCGGGCTACTGGCCCCGGGTCTGGGCTCTCCGGGGCCTGCTCTACGCCTGGGACCTCTCGGCCGCCGAGGCCGTCCAGGGTGCCTGCGGAAACGGGGCCTGGCGGGTGCGGGAGATGGCAGCCAAGGTGATCGCCAAGCGACTCTTGGAGCCTGCCTTCGATGCTGTCGCGGCCCTGGGCCAGGACACCGTCCCCAGGGTGCGGCAGGCGGCGGAGCGGGCGGTCAGAGCCCTCGCCGCGGCGGGCATCCGCTCAGGCTGAGCGGCCGCCCCGGGCCCGGCTGGGGGCCACTCGCCGGGGCTCGGTGGGCCCTTTGGCGAAGTGAGGCGGCCAGGGGGCGTCGCCCATACCCTGGGCTTCGTCTCTCTCCGATAGTTCCAAAAGCGACTCCAGCCCCGCCGCGCTGTCCTCCTGGCCCCTGGCGGGATCACCCTCGTTGTGAAGACGCCCGGGAACAGAGCGGATGTTGAAGTCCCGAGGTTCTGCCTCCCCCACCTCCTCCCAGACCAGGGGGCACGAGACCAGCGCCTCGGGGCTGGGTCTGACCGAGTAGGCGGAGGCGAGGGTGCGGTCGCGCGCGTTCTGGTTGTAGTCGACGAAGACCCGCTCCCCCCGCTGCTCCTTCCACCAGGCGGAGGTGGCACTGTCCGGCAGCCGCCTCTCCAGCTCCCGGGCCAGGGCCAGCCCCGCCCGCCGGACCTGCTCGAAGGTCCACCTGGGCCAGATGGGCACGTTGACGTGGATCCCCCGCGAGCCCGAGGTCTTGGGGAATCCCGTGAGGCCATGGTGCGCCAGGACCTCTCGGGATTCCAGTGCCACCCGCCTTACGGTGGCGAAGCTGACTCCGGGCTGGGGGTCCAGGTCCACCCGGAGCTGGTCCGGGTGATCGACGTCTGCGCGCCGGACCGGCCAGGGATGCAGCTCCAGGCAGCCCAGGTTGACCGCCCAGATGATGTGGGCCACGTCGGTGGGGCAGAGTTCCTCCGCCGTTCGGCCGCTGGGGAAGTGGATCCGGACCGTCTCCAACCAGGGGGGACGCGCCTCGGGCACCCGCTTTTGGAAGAAGAAAGAGCCCTCAGCCCCATCGGGGAAGCGCTTCAGGACGGTGGGCCGTTCCCGCACCCCGCCCAGAGCGGCCTCGCCCACGGACAGGTAGTACTGGACCAGGTCCAGCTTGGTCTCACCCCGGGCGGAGAAGAACACCTTGTCGGGGTGGGAGATCTCCACGGTCCGGCCGGAGACCTCGACCGTGGCGGGGGGCGAGGCAGACGGCACCTCAGGATCGTGCCAGATCCAGCCCGGGAGCGGCGCCGGCCGAACCTCAGCAGCCGTGCCCCAGACTTGGCCCATGCGCCTCTTGGCCCTGGCTGAGTGCTGGGAGGGGGTCGCGGCCACGGCCTCGCGGCTCCAGAAAGTGGCTCAGATGGCAGAGCTACTGCGGGCGGCTCAGCCTGCCGAGGCCCCGATCGCGGTCGCCTATCTCGCCGGCGAGCCGCGCCAGAAGCGCCTCCGGATCGCCTGGCAGGCGCTGGCCCGACCCCGGCCTGCGGCGGCGACGGCCACTCTGGAGCTGCTCCAGGTGGACCAGCTGCTGGAGGCGATTCAGGCACTATCGGGCCCGGGTTCGGTGGCGGGCAAGGGCGCGCTCCTGGACCAGCTCCTGGAGGCGGCGACGCCCCTCGAGCAGCGTTTCCTCCAGGCACTGATCCTGGGAGAACTGCGCCAGGGGGCCCTGCAGTCCCTGGTCGGCGACGCGGTGGTCCAGGCCACCGGGGTCGGCCTCCGCCAGCTCCGGCGGGCGGCGATGCTGGCCGGGGACCTGGTCGTGGTGGCGGTGGCCGCCCTGGAGCACGGCGAAGCAGGTCTCGACTCCTTCCGGCTCGACCTGGGTTCACCGATCCAGCCGATGCTGGCTCAGTCGGCCAGATCGCTGGACGAGGCGCTGGCCCGGGTGGGGGCGGCGGCGGTCGAGTGGAAGCTGGACGGGATCCGGATCCAGGTTCACCGCCAGGGTGACCAGGTCGCGGCCTTCACCCGCACCCTCGAACCCATCGGCGAGCGCGTCCCCGAGCTTCAGGAGGCGGTGGCCGCGCTTGCCTCGCAGCGCCTGATCCTGGATGGAGAGCTGATCGCACTCCGCCCCGACGGCCGGCCCCGGCCCTTCCAGGAGACCTCGGCCCGCGTGGCATTTCGCGGAGATCCCCGAGCCCTCCGCCGCGAGGTCCCGCTGACCCCCTTCTTCTTCGATCTGCTCCACCTGGACGGCGATGACCTCGTCGACCGGCCGTTGCGGGAGCGGATTGCGATCGCGGAGAGGGTGCTCCCGCCGACCTTGACCGTCCCCCGCATCCTTCCGGCATCTCCGGAGCAGGCGCACCACTTCCTCGAGTCCGCCCTCGGGCGGGGTCACGAGGGAGTCATGGTCAAGGCTTTGGACCAGCCCTACCAGGCCGGGAGACGCGGGGCTGGCTGGGTCAAGGTCAAGCCCCACCACACCCTGGACCTGGTGGTACTGGCGGCGGAGTGGGGCCACGGCCGGCGCCAGGGGCTCCTCTCCAACCTCCACCTGGGCGCCCGGGACGGCCGAGGGGGTTACGTCATGCTGGGAAAGACCTTCAAGGGGCTCACCGACCAGCTCCTGCATTGGCAGACGGAGCGACTCCTGGAACTGGAGGTGGGCCGCCGTCCGGGGACGGTCGTGGTGGCTCCCAGGCTGGTGGTGGAGGTGGCCTTCGACGGCGTCCAGAGCTCACCTCGCTATCCCGGCGGCGTCACGCTCCGTTTCGCCCGGGTGGTCCGCTACCGGGGCGACAAGGGGCCGGAGGCTGCGGACACGCTCGAGGCCGTGCGCCAGCTGCAGCCGACGTGACCACCGCCCGGCGCCGCGAACCTGGCGACCCGGAGAAGGCTCTGCGGCGGATCGCCTATCTGCTGGAGGCGCAGGGGGCGGAGAGCTTCAAAGTCAAGGCCTTCCGCCGGGCGGCGGCCGCGATCGCGGGAGTCACAGACCAGGAGCTGCGGCGGCTGGTGGCAGAGGTCCAGCTCCGAACCCTGGCCGGCGTGGGCGAGAGCACCGCGCGGGCGATCGAGGAGACGCTCGGGGAGGGCACGCCCTCATACCTCAAGGCACTGGAGGCGACCAAGCCCTTGCCCCTCTCCGACGCCGCGGCCGCCCTCCGGGGGCGGCTCCGGGGGGACTGCCACTGCCACTCGGACTGGTCCGATGGCGGCAGTCCCATCGGGGAGATGGCCCAGGCGGCGCTGGAGCTGGGCCTC
>JBOHUL010000111.1:0-8804 GCA_050734425.1 Candidatus Dormibacteria bacterium | reverse complement strand
GCGCGTCCGTGTCTTGCCCGGTCAGTAGACGCACGAGGCCTTCGGCGACACCTCCCGGCTGGCCCAAGCTGAGTCCTATCTCGAAGGAGCCTCGATCGAAGGCGCGTATCTCCAGGCTCACCCGTGGAGAGCCTGGATTTAGTACCTCGTTGGCTTCGTGAAAGAGATCACCCAGGGCCAGCAAAGCCGGTGCAAGCTCAGCCACCGCCATGCGATGGCTTTCCAGGGCTGGCCCCTCGAAGGTCAGAACGAATTCAGGACTGCGCTCTGCCACTGCCAAGGCCAGCAAAGTTTAGGACGGCAGGCTCTCTCGCGAACCGGAGCTGCAGCTCCAGGAGACCGGGCCCTTTCCCAGATGTCAAGTGAGCTGACCCTCAAACTGACCCACTACCCGCCTGAGCCAGGTCTCACCGGCGAGACGCTATGGCCATGGCCACGGTCACTCTGCGGGAGCTGCGAAACCACGGGGGGGCCGTGGTCGACAGGGTCGCCAGGGGGGAGAGGTTGACCGTCACCCGCGACGGCCGTCCCTTGGCTGAGCTCCGCTCGCTAACCCGCCCCGGGCTCACAGCCGCCGTCCTCCTGGGACGCTGGCGCCACCTTCCCCGGGTCGACCCCGCCGCCCTGAGGGCAGACATCGACCGGGTCTTGGAGCCGGGACTCTGATGGCCACCAACCAGCGGGCACGCGGCCTGCTGGACACGAGCGCGGTCATCCAGCTGCTCGCGATCGAAACCCCCGAGCGGCTACCCGAGGAGCCCACCATTTGCACGATCACGCTGGCAGAACTGTCGGTCGGGCCGCTGGTGGCGCGTTCAGCCGTGGAGCATTCGGCACGACAGGCGCAGCTCCAGCAGGCGGAGAGTGATTTCGACCCGCTTCACTTCGATGCTGCCGCGGCCCGGGCGTTCGGACAGGTGGCGGCCTCTCTTCGCCGCAAGGGACCGAAGACGGCGGCCCGCGCCTATGACGCAATGATCGCGGCGGTGGCCGTCGCCAACGACCTTCCGCTCTACACGTGCAACCCAGAAGACTTCAGCGGCATCGAGGGACTGGACCTGGTCCCGGTGGCCGTCTCCCAGCCCTAGCACTCCGGACAAAGTCCTTCGACTCTTGGTCCATAGCGCGATCCCCGCCGCCCGATGTGGTTTGGGCGGTGAACCTTCCCCAGTCCCCAACGGCGAGCTGAGGGTGGGCGGACGCAATCGCAGGCTGCTCATTCACCCATCCCTGCACGAGCGCGCTGGCCCGCTGCCCTGCTGCTCTGGGACTGACCTCCGCCGGATGTAGAATGGGCAACCCCGTGCTCGAAGCCGCCCCCCGCAGCGGCCAGCCCGCCATCCTTGTCAGCGATCTCAGGCGGACTTACCGCACCACCACCGGCACCCTCCGCCGCCGCCGTCTTGAAATCGAGGCCGTGCGCGGTATCTCGCTGCGGGTGGAACCGGGCGAGCTGTTCGGCTTGCTGGGCCCCAATGGCGCGGGCAAGACCACGACTATCCGGGTGCTCTGCACCCTACTGCTGCCCAGCTCCGGCACCGTTGAGGTCCTGGGCATGGACGTCGTCGCCCGGCCGCGGGAGGTGCGGCGGCGGATCGGCTACGTCTTCGGTGGTGACCGCGGGCTCTACGACCGGCTCAGCGCCCTCGACAATCTGCGCTACTTCGCCGACCTCTACGCCCTGGAGCCGAGGGGCCAGAGGAGGCGGATCGGGGAGGTGCTGGAGCTGGTCGGGCTCCAAGGTAGGGGCAAGGAGCGGGTCGAGGGCTTCTCCCGGGGCATGCGCCAGCGTCTCCACCTGGCCCGGGGGCTGCTCCACGACCCGCCGGTCCTCTTCTTCGACGAGCCCACCATCGGGGTCGACCCCGTGGGCGCCCGGGAGGTCCGCCAGCTGGTGGCCCAGCTCTCCCAGGCCGGCAAGACCATCCTCCTCACGACCCACTACATGTTCGAGGCGGACAGCCTCTGCCAACGGATCGCGGTGATCTCCAAGGGCACCATCGTGGCCCAGGGCACGCCCCAGCAACTCAAGGCCGGCGTCAGCTCGCGGGAGGTGGTCGAGGTGCTGGCCTACGGGGTGCCCCAGGAGACGCTGGAGCGCATCCGAAAGTTGCCCCAGGTGGACTCGGTGACGACCGAGGATCGCGACCAGGTTCAGCTGCTCACGGTGCAGGCGGAGGAGGGCAGCCAGCTCACCCCGCATCTGCTCCAGTTGCTGGAGGGGGTGCGGGTGGAGCGGATCGCAGCCCGAGAGCCCACCCTGGAGGACGCCTACGTGGCCCTGGTGACCGCCTGATGGCGCTGGCCCAGCTGGCACCGCCTGTCTACTCCGCGGCCCCGCTGCCGTTGAACTGGTTGCGGCAGGTGGGGGCGGGGTGGTGGTTTCAGCTCAAGATGCAGGCGCAGTCCAGCTTCGTGGTTCTGGTCTCGCTGGTCCAGCCGCTCATCTTCGCCAGCATTGCCATGGCGGACCAGCAGGCTGGCAGTCACACCCTCCCACTGCTCTACTACGCTCTGGGGGCCGGAATCATGGGTATCTGGTCGACCGTGGTCTTCGGCTGCGGCGGGGCCCTCTCCTGGCAGCGACACCAGGGAATGCTGGAACCCCTGGTCATGGCTCCGGCGCCGCTGGTGCTGGTGATGCTGGGGATCACCATGGCCACCGCCACCGTGGGGCTGTACTCGATGGGGGCGACATTGCTCTGGGGCTGGCTCGTCTTCGGCGCCCACGTCCACTTCGTCGATCCCCTGGCGTTCGTCCTGGCCGCGGTGCTGATGGTCATCGCCATGGGGCTTCTGGGCCTGGTGATCGGCTCCAGCTTCGTCCTCTACCGCAACGCGAACGCCCTCTCCAACGCTTTGGAGTACCCGGTCTGGCTCGTGTGCGGGCTGGTGGTGCCGCTCTCGCTGCTGCCGGGCTGGACCCACTACTTGGCCTACATACTTGCCCCAACCTGGGGGATCCAGGCGATGCGCGCCGCCGCCATCGGCGGCGATCCCTGGGTGCCACTTGGGTGGTGCGGCTTCGCCTCTTTGGTCTATCTGGGATTGGGCGCGATCTTGGTCGCCAACGTGGAGCGGCTCTCCCGTCGCCACGCCACCCTGACCTTCCAGTGAGCGTGGCGGTGGCGGCGCCCGTGCCGGTGACCGGTAGTCGCAACTTCTGGCGGGTCTTCTTCGTAGGCGGCCTTGTCTCCTACCGCGCCCTCTTCTACTGGATAAGCCCCTGGCAGTACATCCCCACGATGCTCGGCGCCCCCCTCTTCCAGATCCTCTTCTTCGTGTATCTGGGTCGCTCGACTGGGGTCGGTTCCACCACCTTCTTCGTGGTCGGCAACTCGATCCAGATCTGCAGCATGTCAGGGATCTACGGCATGACCATGGCACTCGCCAACGAGCGTCAGTTCCAGACCCTGAGCCCGATATTGGCCACCCCTGCCAACCGGGTCTCTCTGTTCCTGGGCAGGGGACTGCCGGTGCTGATCTCGGGGTTTCAGACCACCGTCTTTGGCTTTCTGGTCTCCGCACTGATCTTGGGATTTAGGCCCCCGTCCCAGTCGCTTCCCTGGCTGGCGCTGACGGTCTTGGTAACCACAGCTTCCTGCACCGGCTTGGGCATGGCGCTCGGTTCCATCGGGCTGCGCGCCCGCGACGTCTGGCTCACCGCCAACATCGCCTACTTCGCCATGCTCCTTCTCTGCGGTGTCGAGGTCCCGCTGCAGCGTCTGCCGGGGGCGCTGCAGGTGGTGGCCCACGGCCTCCCGTTGACCCACGGGATCGCGGCCGGTCGCCTCCTCGCCGCCGGACGGCCGGTGGGCGCCGTCTGGCCCGACATCTGGCAGGAGGCCGCTGTGGGAGCGGCGTGGATGGTGCTGGCGCTCTTGCTCTTCCTCTATTTCGAGCGCCAGGGCAGGCGCACCGGGAGCTTCGACCGACTGTGACCGATGAGGCGAAGACCAGGGGGCAGCGTCTCGACCTCCGCGGAGTCGCGTGTCCCCTCACCTTCGTCCGCACTCGGTTGGCGCTCAATCACCTGCAAGTGGGAGACACGCTCGAGGTCCTCCTAGACGAGGGGGAGCCAGCCGAGTCGGTGCCGCAGAGTTGCGCCGAGGATGGAGAGGAGGTGCTGGCACTCGGGCCGTGGACCGAGGCCGGCGTGGTGAGGCTGGTCGTGGCCAGGAGAAGTGCCTAGCCGGCGACCGTCCCCTATGCCGTCGCCGTCCCCCGCCGCGGGCCTCCCGGGCTGTTGCCGACGGTCCCGAGACTGAAGCTCATTCCCAGCGGAAGTATCGGACAGCGAGCAAGGCGAACACCACTGTGTATCCGATGAGCGCGATCAGCGTCGTGATCAGCGGCAGGTGGTTGTAGACCGAGTACAGCAGGGCGCGGGCAGCAGCACCGCTCGGCGAATACCACATGATGAGCTGCAAGGGCCCACCTATCTGGGCCGGCTGAATCCACAAGCCAGCCAGGAAGAGCAGGGCGAAGAAGGATGCGCCCGCGACCGGGCTGGCCACCGTCTGGTTGGGCACCAGGGCGACGATGAGTAGTCCCAGGGCGAATATCTCGGCCATGGACAGGATCAGCGAGAGGATGAAGAAGGGGATCCCGACGGTGATTGACGCCCCGAAGATGACGACCCCGCCGACGAGGATGATGACGATTGCCACGACCGCCAACGCGACACTGATGATGAGCTGGACCCCGAGCAGTTGCCATGGCGGCAGTGGGGTCGTGGAGACCCGCCTCAGCCATCCAATCTCACGGTCTCGCACCAGCGTGTTGGGCAAGGAAACACCTATGGCCACGAAGGCGATGACCATGAGTGTTGGCACGTAGAGGTCGATCACACTCAGACCGGTGCCTGCCACGCCACCCCGGACGGCCTTGCTGATGAAGCCGAAGACCACGAGCAGGACGACCGGGAGGGCAACTCCCATGCCGAGGGCGTACGGCTCGCGGAACGCGAGCTTGAGCTGGACCCGGAGCAGGGTGAGGAATTTGCTGCGACGCCGCCGACCCGCCGCTCTGGGCATGGCCGCTATCACGGCCGCGCCGTTTCGGACTGGCTTGGAGAAGTCTTGGACTCGCGGGTCAGCTTGATGAAGGCGTCCTCCAGGGTGCCACTTCTGGCCTCGAGCTCAGACACCTGGACCCCCTGTGTCGCGAGTGTGCCGATCAGGGCCGCAGCCAAGTCCCCAGTGCCGGTGACGATGACGTACCGGCCCTTCCGCTCGATCGAGCGGGCCCCGGGGACGGCGGCCAGGGTCTCGTCGCTCACGGGTTGAGAGGGTACGAACCGAACCCTAGCCATTCCCGCGCTGGCCGCGATCGCCTCCGGAGTCTCCAGTGCCCGAAGGTGCCCTCGGTCGATCAGGGCGATGCGGTCACAAAGCGTCTCGGCCTCGTCCATGTAGTGGGTCACCAGTATCACGGTGAGACCGCGTTCGCGGATTCGCTGGATGAGTGACCAGGTACCTCGGCGCGCCTCCGGGTCAAGGCCCGTGGTCTATTCGTCGAGGATGGCGATCTTGGGATCGCCCACCAGAGCCAGCGCGATCGAGACGCGCTGCCTCTCTCCTCCGGACAGGCTCTTGAACGCTGCGCGGGAGAGGTGCTTGATGCCGAGATAGCCGAGCAGTTCTTGCGGATCCAAAGGGGTGGGATAGTAGGCGGCGAAGAGGTCGAGCGCCTCCCCGACCTTCAGCCGAGGCGGCAGCGCGCTCTGTTGGAGCTGGACGCCGACGAACTCCCGGATCTTGGCCCTGTCGTGCTGCGGCGACAGCCCGTAGACGCTGATCGATCCAGAATCTTGAGTGCGGAGTCCCGATATGCACTCGACGGTCGTGGTCTTCCCGGCGCCATTGGGACCGATGATGCCGAAGATTTCGCCTGACTGGACTGAGAACGACAGGTCGTCGACGGCCACAAACTCCCCGTAGCGCTTCACCAGGTTTGTCACACGGACGGCCTGCTGTCCGGAATTGGCGCTCACGGGCCTCAAGGCTTGTACGGTCAAGCTCCACCCTGGCCGGGAGTCACTGGTGGGTCGTCAACGTGCACGGGCAGGTGCGGTGTGGGCATGCGCCCCTCGGGAGGCCGCCTGCTCTTCATCAGGGACATCCGGCCATGGGTGCTCGCACCCACTGACTTGAACTCGATGGAGGTTCCCCTGGCCTCATGTCGCTCGCCCTCGCGCGGAGAGTAAGGGGAATGCCCCGCCGACCTCCACGCCAACGCCTCCCCAGAATCCGACGCGGCGATGCTACACCTCGGCGCGCTAGGCCCCGCGGGTGGGCTCGGGGCCGACCCCGCCGGTCGCAAAACCCAGGAGATCGATCAGCCAGGCTTGGGCGTCCCCTAGCCTCGACGGCGCCGCTGGGACTCCGCGTCTGCCTCCACCCGCTCCCCCGGCTGCCATTCGATTGCCCCGGGAACGGAGCCGTCGCCTTGGGCCGCGGCCGCCGCCGGGAGCACCACCGTGAAGACGGTTCCGTCGTTGGGATTGGAAGTGACCGAGACCCGACCCCCCTGGGCCTCTACCAGCGACTGGACGATCGCCAGTCCTAGGCCGCTGCCTCCCTGGTGGCGGGAGCGCGAGGTCTCGGTCCGGAAGAAGCGCTCGAACACATGGTCCAGGTCGGCGGCGCCGATCCCCGGCCCCTGGTCGCGGCAGCGGACCTCGGCGTCGCTGCCGTTCTGGGCCACGGTCCAGCGGATGGTGGCGCCGCCACCGTGGAGCTCGGCGTTCTCCTCCAGGTTGGTCAGGATCCGCCGCAGCGACTCGGGGTCAGCCAGCGCCACGACCGGGGCGCCCTCCTCGAGCCGGGCCTGAGCCGCCTGGGGACGGCTGCCGAGGAGTTCTCCCAGGACGGCCCGAACCTCCACCGCCTGCGGCTCCGGCAGCCGCCCTCTGTCGCTGCGGGCCAGGGTCAGGAGGTCGAGGATCAGGCTGCGCATCCGCTCTGCCTCGCGGGACATTGCCGGCAGGGCCTGGGGAAGGAGCTTGGCGCCTCCGCGCGAGTCCCGCTGGAGCACGTCCAGGTAGCCCTTGATCGCCGTGAGCGGAGTTCGCAGTTCGTGGGAGGCGTCGGCGATGAACTGGCGCATCCGGATCTCGGCCGCCTCGCGCTCGCTGACGGTGTGCTCAACCGCCGCCGCCATCTCGTCGAAGACCCGGGCCAGCTCTCCCACCTCGTCGCTACGCGAGGGGAGGCCGCTGCGCTGGGAGAGGTCGCCCCGACCCAGGGCCTGGGCGGTGTGGGTCAGGCGGCGCAGCGGCCCCAGACCCCGCGAGGTGAGCCACAGCCCGAGGGCCAGCGCCAGCAGGAGCACGGCCGCGCCACCCACGCCCAGCACCGTGGCTGCCGTAGTGAGCTCGGAGGCGATGGGCGAGTAGGGCTCGGCCACCTCGACCGCGCCCAGGCTGTGCCCCAAGGGTCCGGTGAGAGGCTCCAGCTCGGCGAGGAAGGCCCGCGGTCCCTGGCCAAGCTCGGTCGGACCGATCACGGTGTCGAAGTTGGCGGCGGCCACCAGCTGGCTGCCCGAGGGGTGGGGCAGTTGCTGTCCGGTGACCACCCCCCCGGGGAGGTGGCGGTCGGGGGCGGCGGTGGCGAGGACCTGGTCCTGGGGGGAGTAGACGGCGTCGCTGAACCCCGCCTCGGCCAGAGCCCGGGCCACGTGCCGGGCCAGGGTGCTGGTCGGGAGGGGCGCCAGCCCGTGGTGCAGCCGGGCCCGCTCCACCCCCGTCACCAGCTCACGTCCCTCCTTGAAGGCGGCGCTCAGGCTCTGACCCCGGCTGGAGAGGATCGCCCCCTGGAGCAGGCCGTACTCGATCCCCCCGGCGACGATGAGGAGGATGGCCAGGAGCCCGACGAAGGTCAAAGTCAGGCGCCAGCGGAGGCTCTGGTACCAGGCCATCTCAATCGGCGGCGAGGCGGTAGCCGACTCCCCGGACCGTCTGGATCAGGTGCCGGTCGGAGTCGCCCAGCTTGAGGCGGAGGTAACGGATGTAGACCTCGAGGTTGTTCTCGTCGCCGTAGAAGGCGACCCCCCACACGGCGTTCAGCAGCCGGTCCCGGGGGAGCACCTCGCCCCGATTCTCCATCAGGTAGGCCAGGAGGTCGAACTCCCTAGGCGAGAGCTCGACCTCCTGCTCTTTCAGCGTGACCCTGCGTGTCGCCCGGTCCAGCTCCAGCGGGCCGGCGAAGAGCCGCGCCGCCTGGTCTGGCTGGCGCCGGCGCAGGATGGCCTGCACCCTGGCCAGGAGTTCGGCGAAGTCGAAGGGCTTGCCGAGATAGTCGTCCGCACCCAGTCGCAGGCCCCTGACCCGGTCCTGGACCTCGTCGCGGGCGCTGAGGATCAGCAGCCCCCGGCTTGGGTCCCCGGCCAGCTCCCGGGTGAGGGCGATTCCGTCGAGTCGGGGCATCATCACGTCCAGCACCACCACGTCCGGTCGGAGGCGGTCGACCGCGGTCAAAGCCGCCCTGCCGTCGGGGGCGGTCTCCACCTCGTACCCCTCCCGGGTCAGGCCCAGCTTGATGAAGTCGGTTATGGCGGGCTCGTCGTCCACCACCAGGATCCGCGGCGGCCCGGGCCGCCGGTCGGCTTCGGCAGGGGGCATGGCGGCGGCAGTATAGGCCGAGATCGCCCTGCCTCTCGGCCGGCGGCGGCGGGGGATCCCCAGAAGGGACATGAGCGCGAGCCTCGGCGAGCCCTGCCAGGATCGCCGGCGAACTGGGGTCACGACTTGTCTGAGCCCCGGCTGAGAAGCACCCGATCCCGCCTCCCCGTTGCCCCCGGCT
>JBOHUL010000110.1:0-4629 GCA_050734425.1 Candidatus Dormibacteria bacterium | reverse complement strand
GGTGGCGGTGGTGGCCGCCTTCATCGTCGTCATCATCTTGGTGGAGCAGTTGGGTGGGCTCCACCAGGACGCCAGCGTGACCCCGGCCCCGGCCTCGTTGGTCAGCGCTCTGACAAGCGTGCCCCGGAGCCACCTGGAGGAGGTCAAGGGCGGCAGCATCAACAACCCTCCGATCAAGATCCCCGCGTCCTACAAGCCCACGCTCTTCACCGCCAACGGGCTGCCCCAGGTCGTGTTCGTGGGGGGGGAGTACTGCCCCTTGTGCGCCCTCGAGCGCTGGTCACTGGTGGTGGGACTCAGCCACTTCGGCAAGTTCTCCAACCTGAAGCAGATCCGCTCCTCGGTCTTTGACTCCCCTTCAAATCTGCCCACCTTCACCTTCGCCCATGGCGTCAGCTACCAGAGCTCCTACATCTCCTTCCTGCCCCGCGAGCACCAGAGCAACGTCTCCATCCACAACAACGGCCCTCCCTACGCCACCTTCCAGTCGCTGCCACCCAAGGTGCTGGACGCCTTCACAACCCTCGGCGGTGGCGGCTATCCCTTCCTGGACTACGCCGGGCGCTACGCCTCTGAGGGCAGCGAGGCCGCGGACTCGGACGTTGCCGCCCTCTCCGGTCTCAGCTGGGACCAGGTGCTGAGCCAGCTGCGCACCCCCAAGTCGACCATAGCCCAGGAGATCCTGGGGGGAGCCAACTACGTCACTGCCGCCACCTGCCTGCTCACCTCGAACCGGCCGGGGTCGGTCTGCGGCGGCTCGATGATCCAAGGCCTGGAGTCGCAGATCTCGAGTAGCCAGTGAGCCGGGCCGAGCCCAGCCGCCGCCGGCTGGCGCGGCCAGCGGGTGAGGAGAGGAGTCCGGCTGCAGTAGCGGCGCCCGGCCCAGGGCAGGTCAGCGCCTGGGTGCTCCTTGGACTCTCGATCATCGGCCTGGGCCTGGCCGCCTACCTGACCTCGGTCCACTACGCGCCCGGGATTTTGGTCTGCAGCTCCCAGGGCATCGTCGATTGCGCCAAGGTGCTGAGCAGCCAATTCTCCGTCATCCCCGGAACCCAGCTGCCGATCACCATCCCGGGCATGGCTTACTTCCTAGTCAGCCTGCTGCTGGCAGGGGCCCAGCTGCGGCGGCCCCAAGACCAGCGGCTGCGGCAGGCCCACTGCGCCTGGGGCGTCGTCGGGATTCTCTCCGTCTTCTATTTGGTCTATGTCGAGCTGCTGCAGCTGCGCACCATCTGCCTTTGGTGCAGCAGCGTCCATCTGGTGATTCTGCTGACGCTGCTGGTGACCCTCTGGCGTCTCAACGCCAGCACCGACACCTCGCCGCAGAGCCGCCGCTAGCCTGAGCTTAGACCGCGGCAGGTGGAGCCCCGCCGTCACCCCCGGGTCTCCGGGCGCCGCTGGCCTCGAGGCGGAGCACGGGGCCGCTCCCCGCGACGTTCAGCCGCCCGTGGCCCGGGCGGGAGCTGAGGTCACCCGCTGGCGGCCCAGCGGCGTAGCCGGCAGTGGCCGGGCCTGGGTCGCGCACGCCGCCGCTCCCTGGCGGCGCCAGCTGGCCGGGGTCGGATTGGGGGGCAGTGCGAGCCGGGGTATGAGGCTCGCGCGCTCGAATGCCTCCACCCGTCGGTCGCGATAGATCAAAGTCCACAGGGGCTGTCGCTGCAGGGCGTCCGGGAAGGCCGTGCCCCGCTCGAAGACGACCAGCTCGGCGGGGCTCTGGTCCAGGCGTCGCAACCACTCGGGGCTGAGGTCGATGATCGAGGCGTAGCGTTCCAGGAGCGGAGCCCCCATGAGGGCGGCGTCGCCGAATATGTAGACCTTGTCCTTTGGCAGGGTGTAGGCGAGAAACCCGCCGTCGCCGTACTGATTGAAGATCCGAAGCCCACCTGGTGCCGCCTGGAGCCAGCGGGCGGCGCACACCGGGAACTGGGAGACGTAGGTGGGGGAGAGGAGCGGCGGGGTACCCCCGGCGTCGACCTGGACGGTCAGGATCGCGACCAGGATGGCCATCTCCAACAGCTCCAGGAGGATCATCAGCCGGGGCTGGAGCGTCGGCGGGCGGCGCCAACGCCGGGCCAGCTGGCGCCTGGCCCCCTCGGCCAGGTTTATCCAGACCGGCATCGCCGCCGCCACCAAGAAGACGCTGTTGCGGACCGACTGCAGGGTCAGGGCCAGGCTCAGGCAGAGGACCACGGCGTCGCGCGCGCTCAATCTCCGGTAGCGGACCACCAGCACCGCCAGCGAGAGGACGAAGAGAAGCAAGGGCAGCAGCACTGCGGAGTGGAAATCGGGACTGTGCCACTCCTGGATCAGAGTCTGCTGGGCGGTGTTGAACTGGGTCTCGAAGGGGTAGGCAACGATGGCGGCGCCGTTGGGGTTGAGCAGACACATCGCCAGTGACACCCCGGTCGCCGCGGCCAGCTGGTAGACGCGATGGCGCTGCGCCGCTGCGCGCTGCCCCAGCCAGAGGCAGACCACCTCGACGGCGACGATTGCCAGCAGGAAGATCAGGCCCAGGATGAATCCGGAGTGGAGGTTGGTCCAGACGAGGAAGAGGGGAGGCAGCCACCAGATCACGTGCCCGCCCCGACGCAGCTGCCTCTCCACCAGGAACAGGACCACCGCCGTGAGGAGGTAGGACTCCATCTGCGAGCGGGGGCCGAGTATGGGGTAGGCGACTGCTCCGGCCAAAATCAGCCCCGCCCCCACCGTCAGGCCGTGGGCCGGTCCCAGCTCCCGGGCCCGCAGCCAGATGAGGGCGAAGAGCCCGAGGGTGATCAGCTCGTAGGCGACGACCACCCCGAGCCGCCCGGCGGCGGCGGCGACGGCGGCCATCCAGCTCTCGCTCAACCACTCCTGCATCACCCAGTGCCGGCCCACGGCCATGAAGGCATACGGGTTTACGTGGATGAGATGGTTGGTCGCGAGCAGGGTGCGACCGTTTCGGATGTGCCACCAGTAGTCGGGGTCGGACACCTCCGGCCTGGCCGTGAGCATCGCCACCAGCAACCCGGTTGAGGCAAGGAAGCGGGACAGGGTGAGCCGGGGTGTCGCCTTGGTGGCCGGCTCTCGCCGGCTCCGCCCCAGGGCGGGGCCCTTGGCGATCACGGCAGCCAGTCTAAGCCTGGGCAGCTTGCAACCCCCAAGGAGAGTCGCCGGCGCGGGACACTCCCCAGGTTCAGACCGTAACCTTGGGGCGTGGTCGCCCGCCCCAAGTCTCCCCGCAGCTCACCGCTCGGCGAGCTGCAACTGGTGTTGGAGGAGGAGGTCCTCCGGGTCGAGAACGCCCTGCTCACCATCGATGAGGAGGTGATGCAACTGCTGGGGGCCCTGGACAAGGTTGGGGACCGCCTGGAGGACGGCGACGTCGTCCGCCGCCACATCCTGAGGGACCATGCCCGCTTCACCGCGTCGGAGGTGGAGGCGGCCATCGGCCGCTGCTTCGCCCTGCGCGCGGAGATGACCCTGGCCCGACTCCGCCTCGCCCATTGCCGCAGCTGGGCCAAGGAGCTCCGCTACTGGCACTCGCTCATGCGGGCCGCCGCCGAGCAACTGGAGGACCACCGCCCGCCTGACGGCACCCTGGAGGAGGGGCTCGCGCGCTATCGCAGCGCTTCGAGGCAGGTGTTCCAGACCATCGACGAGGAGCGCATGCGCATCGCGCGCGACATGCACGACGGTCCGGCCCAGTCAATGTCGAACCTGGTGCTGAGGGCGGAGATCCTGGAGCGGATGGTGGAGCGGGACCCGGAGCGGGCCAAGGCCGAGGTCCAGAGCTTCAAGGGGGCGATGAAGGATGTCCTGGATGAGACGCGCCAGCTCATCTTCGATCTCCGTCCCATGACTCTGGATGACTTGGGGGTGATCCCAACATTGCGGCGGCTAGTAAACGAGTTCCGCGATTCGGAAGGCGTGGAGGGTAGGCTTTCGGTAATCGGCACCGAGCGACGCCTGCCCCCGGCCACCGAGGGCGCACTCTTCAGGATTGTCAAGGAAGCGTTGGTCAACGTGCGCAAACACGCAAAAGCTCACCGTCTGGACGTGCTGATCAACCTGCAGCCACACCGGGTCAGCGCAGTTGTCAAGGACGACGGCGAGGGATTCGATGTCGCCGCCGCCGAGATGCGCCTGGCCAGGGAACCTCACTTCGGACTCATCTCGATGCGAGAGAGAGCCGACCTGGAACGCGGGCAGCTGGAGGTGCTGTCCCAGGTAGGCAGAGGGACTGAAGTGCGCGTGACTTTGCCAATTTCGTCCTGACTCCTGACAGCACCGTTACACTCCGGTCACACGAAGTTAGGTCAGAGCGCCCATATACTCCGCCCTGCCATTGCTAGGCCCGGGAGCACAACCTTCCGGATCGGTTGGAAAGGAGGAACGCGAGGAATGCTCGGATCTTGGTACCTTAGGCTGCGTGATCGGTTGGGTCAGCTGGTGACCAGCCGCGACTCTGACGAAGAGGGTCAGGGGATGGTCGAGTATGCGCTGATTCTGGTTCTCATCGCTATCGTCGTGATTGCCATTCTCGCCATCGTTGGTCACAAGGTCAGCGACGTCTTCTCTAACATCAACTCCGGTTTGGGCTGATCTTCAGGAACCCCTAATTGAGGTGCGCGGCGGGCACTCCCGCCG
>JBOHUL010000109.1:0-13880 GCA_050734425.1 Candidatus Dormibacteria bacterium | reverse complement strand
CGATGACCTCCTCGGCGTGGTCGGTCTCAAGGCTGGCGGTGCCGACCAGTGCCAGCGACTGCTGCGGATTCTCCTGGCGATGGATCGAGACTGCGACCCGTGGGTCGTGGTTGATGTTGACCACCTTGACCCGGTCCATGGCCGTGTTCATGACCAGGGTCCCTTGGTCCTCGTCCACCCAAAGGACGGTGCTGATGGGGGCGCCATCGCGCCTCAGGGTGCTGAGGTGGGCAAAGTTCTTCCCGTGCACTATTTCCCGGTCCCTCTCGTTCAACTCAGCTGACATGCTCACTCCCGCTCCGGCGGTCCAACGGCGACCGGGACATCATCGCCGAGATGTGCCCGCCGCGCTCCGCTGACGCGGTTGGGCTGGCGCCCCGCTCGCGCCACCGGCGACCTGAGATGGGCCCGCCGCGGCCCACGGCGCACCGACAAGCCAGTGGGCTGGCCCGCCACCGATGCCTCGACTCACCCCTCGGGCGGGGCGACCCCGGCTGTTGACGCCGCTCACCAGAGAGCCGAGGTCAAGTGAGACCAGGCGCCCCCCGGCAAACGCCACCGAGTCTCCCGCTCACGCTAGATCGCGAAGCAACTCCGCCCCCAAAGTGGGATCTGTGGGGCTGCACGAGGGGCAGCTTCTGCCGGTGCCGGGGACGTTGAGCCAGAAGCCCGCCACCACATCGCGCGTCGCGGTGACATCGGCGCGGAGTTCGGCCAGGGTCACCGGCCCGCCTGGCGGGTTGGTGCTGAGCCCAGCCAGAATGTGAGCCTTGGCATCGCCCTGTCGGATCTGGGCCGCCGCGGCCACGACGAACTGTCGATAGAGGCTGGTCGTCCTCTCCAGCGACTGTCCTTGGATCTCAACGTAGCCCGAGGTACTCTCCAGGGCCGACGCGGCGTGATCCAGTACCCGCAGGTTGAGGAACGTTGTGGACTCGTCCGCGGTTCCGGGGGCGATCGCGCGCACCAGGTCAAGGGCCGGCGCCAGAATCGGAATCAGCCGCTGGCGGGCTGCATGGATGGCGAACTCGCGTTCAAAGTGGGCTGGACGCCGCTGCTCCACCGCCGGGGTGAAGCTCCAATCCTCGGGGTCGTAGAGCACAGCCCGGGCGACGGCAGGCACCTGTCCCGAGGCGACCGCCTGGGCGAACTCCTGCTCGCTGCGGTAGCCGATGACGGCAACCCCGGATGCGCCCGGCGCGAGGGTCCCGGAGCTGCCCAGTATCTCCAGTAGGCGCGCCCCCCGCAGGGCGGGGGCACGGTGCGTTGCGCGCTCCATCAGGCGCAGAGCCTCGGCGGTGATGAGCCAGGTCAACGGCTTCGCTGCGGAGTTCGAGGACCCCTCACCCGCAGATGCCGCAGCGGACGGAGTCTGCTTGCCCGAGTGGTGGGCTCCGACGCCACCAGTCAGACCGCACGAGGTGAGCAGCAAGGTCACCACCGCGGCCGCGACAATCGCCGGCCTCCACCCCCCAGGGTTTCGGCCCCAGCCTGGCAGGAGCCTAGGACGCCGCATCGGACTGACGCAGGAGAGCGCCTCGAGCCAGGCTTCGGATGACCTTCGGCACCACCACCGGACGGGTTGGGAGCGTGAGGAAGCTCTCGATCATCATGACCCGGCGCAGCAGCACATAAGTCGGGTACCAGAGGAGGAACCAAGGAAGGTACCGCGCGTAGCCATGGCGCACGGCGACAACCCCAGTGCTGACGAGCATTGGCGCTACGGCAGAACCAAAGAGGACGAGCACATACCAGAGATTGCGGCGGATGCTCGGTTGCTCTATGGCCCACACCGCAGCGTAGAGGTACACGATGGGTCTCACGATCATCATGAACCGGAAGATCGCGGCGCGGACAGTCGTGAGCCAGACCCGAGGGCCGGCTGAGGTGGCTTGCAATGGACCGTGCCGGGCGAAGAGGTGCGCTCCCGAGCGATACCAGCGAATCCGTTGCTCCCGGTACGCTGCCAGTGTGTCCGGGACATCCTCGTGGATGACTATCTCCCGGTCCAGGACCGCGCGGAAGCCCAACCGACCCAGTTGCATGGTTTGGTCAGCGTCCTCCCCATTCATCCCTATCACCATTCCGCCGACCGCCCGCGCCGGGGCTGGTCTGAAGGCCTGGAACGTTCCGGGCACGCATGGGAGAGCGTCGATCGCCATCAGCCCGGGCCGAACGAAGAGGTAGCCATAGAGACACTCAATCAGGCGCATGCGGTGCAACCAGGACCGGCCCATCCGGGGGAACGTCGAGCCGCCTACCGACCCGACAGCCGGATCCTGAAACCACCTGGGCAGGCATGAAAACGCGTTCCGACTGATCACCACGTCAGCATCGATGCGAACTGCGATGGGAGCGGCGACCCTGTCAAGGGCCGCATTGAGGGCACCCGACTTGCCTCCGTGGGCGCAGCTTATGACCTCTCCGGTAGCGGCTCGGAACCGACTGATCGCCTCCCTCGACAAGGCGACCGTGTTGTCCTCAGACCCGTCATCTGCCACGGTGAGCCTTACCGGCCCTCCATAGTGATGCGCGGCCTCGTCAATGCTGACGAGCGCGTCCACGATGAGCTTGGCCTCGTTGTACGCGCACATGATCACGTGAATCTCAGGGCGGTCTGAGGTGGGCGACGGCCCACCGGCCAAGGCGTTCAAGACGCGAGAGGTGACGATGAAGAAAAGCCAGAGCAGTGAATAGGTCATAAAGCCTAGAAATAAGAAGAGCACGTGCCCGGCCGTTCCCAGCTTCACCACACCCACAATTAGGATCGCCAATAACGCAAACACAGCCACTGCGATTAGGATCGCCTCCGTGGTCACTGCTCGGTAAACGCCTCGCGCCACCGGGACCGCGCTGGGACGTGGCAGGGCGAAGGTGGTGAAGAACACCCGCAGCATCACCGTGGCCCACAGCAGCATGTTGAGGACGATGCCCTCGATTCCTACATAGGCGATGGGGAACCTGGTCGTGGCCGAAACGACGATGACCAGTGCGTCCAGCAGCACCGCCATCCCGAGATACAGCCCTGCGTGCAGCGCGATCGAAAGGCGCCGGCCCATGGTGCCGCCCAGCACCAAAGCGAAGGCCACGATCGAGGCAGCGATCATGGCCCGGAGCCCACTCTCCATGTGGTTGGTGTAGGGCGCGATCTCGGTGGGGGCAGGGAGCACCCAGACCGCGATGTGAAGCACGACTCCCGCGTAGAGAGCCCCCAGTTGGGCGTGAATCGACACTATGAAGACGGCATATACGATCAGGACTAGGAGAAACCCCAGCATCCGGAGCAGTCTCACCGGGTGCGGCGGAGGAATCCGAACCAGGCCCAGCCCGTCGCCCTGGTCCACCGTCGGATGGCGCCGGACTGACCATACGATCCAGACCAGTGCACCCAGCAGGAGAGTGATCACGGCTCCGAGGTGGTCAGCGGAGATCATCAGCCGGGCACCGTCACTGGGGTTGGTACCGTCGGTCCCCGGAGCTCGCTGTCCAGGCCGGCCGCGCCCAAGCCCGCGTTAGCCGAAGTAAGGAGGGAGGCACCATGGGCCAGACACCAGCCGCGCCGCTGGTGCCCCCGTTCTTGATGCTGACCCAACGTGCGCTCCGTCTGGTAGCAGGGCTGGGAGTGCAACCGGACTCGCTGGCGCACGCCACCTGGCTGGTGCTGGCTGCCACGGCACCACCCCCCGGGCCCTGGCGCCCGCTCCATCTCGTGCCCGCAGTCAATTGTCCCGCTCTGCGGGAGATCAACCTGGCCTCCCGGAGTGTCACGGCGCACCCGGCGGGCCTGCTGCTGCTCTACGACCTCGAGGCGTGGGCTTTCAGCCCCGCGCAGGAGCGCAGGGACCCGGCCAGCGCCATCCGACTCGGGGCGGCGATGGCACACAACTCCGGGACTTGGTACGCTGCCGCCCCCTCGTTGACCCTGGCACGTGAGCTGCGGCCCCGAGCACTGTCCCCCGAAGTCGCGTACCTCAGCTCGGGGCTGATCGATGCCGCCGCACCCGCCTGCGATCTGCTCCACGTGCAGAGCCAGAGTCTCGAGCGCACTCCGACTCGCTACCTGCGCTTCGTTCGCCAGGTGGTGGGCCGGGCCAGGAGCCTGAACCCCACGCTCTGGATCACCGCCGGGCTGAGCACCAACCCACCCGGCCCCGCAGTCTCGCTGGAGCAGCTCTTGGAATGCGTCGCCCTGACCGAAGGCATCGTCGATGGCTACTGGCTCAACGTTCCCCGCCCCGGGCCTCGCTGCCCGCGGTGTCGGCCCGAGGACCCGGCCCTCGCGGCGCTGCTGCTGTCTCTGCTGGCGGTAATCGGTAGCCACGTCGGCCTTCGGCCGTCCCGGCGCTGGCAATCTCCGCCTACGGCAGAGTGACGTCAGCCGACATCCCGACCAGGGCCGGCCTAGGCGTGCGCAACAGTCTCAGGATCACGTCGTAGTTCACGGCACCGTTGCTGTAGACAGGGGCCAGAGCAACTCTCGTCACCCGGGCCGGCATCACCTCGTTGGTGCCACTCAGGGCCACCCGCGCGGACTCTCCGACTTTGATGGAGCCGACTTGTGCTTGCGGAACTTCGGCCACCACTTCCCAGGCGCCTCGGGGGTAGAACGTGATCATGGGCTGGGTCGCCGCCCCCGCCGCGACCGCAGGAGCCTCGGCAGCTGGAGGGAAGAGCGAGAATCCGGCTGGCGTGGGCACCTGAGATCCGGAGACGGTCCCGCCCGAGACGCCGGTCGGACCTGCGAGCTCGCCCGACACGCCCCCGACGGCCGCCACCACGCCGCGGGAGGGGGCCACGATCGTGGCCTGCTCGAGGGCTACCTGGTCGCTGGCCACCGCGGCCTGGTCCCGCGCCACCGTCGCTTCGGCCGCCGAGAGGGAGAGATTGGTGCTTCCCTTGAGCCCGGCAACCAGGCTGTTCTCAGCGAGGGCCAGCCGCGCCTGGTCCGTGGCAATGGCAGCGTCGGCGCTCGCCTGTTCCTGAGGCGTCTTGGCGACTGCCAGCCGCGCCTGCGCGGCGCTCAGCTCCTGTTGCGCCAATCCAGCTCCAAGGGTGGAGTTCCGCTGCTCCGCTGCAGCCGCTCCGGGCAGGGCGGCGAGAGTTGCTTGGTCGGCGGCGAGAATGGCTTGGTCGTACTCCAAGCGCAATTGGAGGGCTGTGGTGTCCTCGGTGGCAAGCACTTGACCCTTTTTAACCACCTCGCTCGGGTGGGCGATTACGGTGGCTATCGCACCCGAGTTCGGAAACTGCAAGTAGGTCAGATTGGAGGGCTGAACCACAGCGGGGAACGACGTGCCGGCAGAGAAGAAGGCGCCCCGAACCACTGCCAACAAGGCCGCCACTAGCACCGCGGCAGCCAGGAGCGCAGCCGCCACCCGCAGGCGGTTGCGCGAGCGAGGCGGCGTAGGGAAGTAGGGCTGTCGGCCGGGGACCATCGGGCGACGGGCGGTTGGGCGCCCATCCAACTCCAGTTCTCGAGATTTGGCTGCGTCGGTCTCAACCGTCATCTCTACCCTCCCTGCCCGACCTCTCGGGCCTGCAGCGCGGTCACGCGAAGACAGCCCTCGCCGCTCCTGCTGACGAGCGAGGCCGCGCCCCGAGCTGGAGAGCGGTCGCTCGATCTCGACGTGCGGCTCACGCGGCGTACAGGCTGCGACGCCATACCCTCCGCGGCCGGGTAACCCGGGTCCGCAAGGTCCCGTCTGCTACAAGCATCTCCCCACTGCTGCCCTGTGAGTTGGTGACCCCAACACGCCCGCACCGGCGTAGCCTTGCCCCGCCCGCCTGCAGCGTAGCAGTGTGGCCGAAGACCAGCCCGGATGTGGTTGTTAGCAGTTGGACTCTGGGTTGCCGCGCCCGCCCGGGATCGCCATCGTCCGCCGCCGCCTCATTGCCAATCCGAGGCGCCCGCCAAGCTTGTGGCAGGGCTGCCTCGAGGCCTCTGACGATGGGCCGCGCGGATTTGACACGCCGCTCGTGGACGGTGCTAGTGTGGGGGCATAGGTCGGATCCTGACGGAGGTATCAGCGATGAGAACCGTCTGGAACTTACTGAGGCACTCTCGGGCGGAGTGAGTCGCCCTCGGGGCCGGGGTTGCCAGCCGCGCAGCGGCACGATCAGGGGGCCGGCTCCAACACAGGGCAACCCGCGATCCGAGAAGTGATTCCGGCTCATCCGCCGGAATGGTGCCGATAGCACCGCTTTAGTGAGGCGAGCCCCGTGGGGCTCGCCTCTTCCTGTTACTGGGGTGGGGTCAGAAAGCGCAGGGGCCGGGGATCGCGGACCCCAATCCGGGGGGTAACCAGCACAGACCCTGGTGCCGCCCCGGGCTCGAGCCAAAGCGCCCCACCGTTCGCTCCGCAGAGGTCCACCCCGTTGTCGCCTAGGTCGATATGCAGTTCCCGGCACAGAAGGCCCGGGCCCTGGAGGCGCAGGCCGGGCGTCTGGGCCATGGCCCCTCGGAGCAGCACGGCCTGGGGATCGCCGGGAGCGCCGGTGACCACGTTGAAGCAGTGGTGCATGCCGTAGATGAAGTAGACATAGGCGACGCCGGCCCGACCGAACATGGGGGCGTTGCGGCTGGTCTGGCCTCGAAACGCATGGGAGGCGGGGTCGTCAGGCCCCAGGTACGCTTCGGTCTCGATCACCCGCACTCGTCGGGTCCCGCCCTGCCAGCGACGCACCAACCAGGAGCCAAGCAACTCCCTCGCCACGACCGGACTGGGGCGGGCGAAGAAGTCCCGCCCTAGACGTCCCGCTGCCCGGTCCGGAGTTGGCAGGGCCGGGGCCCTCACCGTGGCCGACCGCCTTGTGCCCGAGGCCACGAAGGGCATCCGCTAAGACGGGACACTCCAGCGTCGGAAGTCACGCCGGATCGGTCCTCTCCGTCGCGTTGGCTGCAGACGCCAGCGCCTCCAGCACCCGGCCCCGCAGCTGCTGACCCTGCCTGTGGCTGAGCGTCTTGTCCGGGTGGCGGAAGACCAGATGGAAGGTCCAGCTCTTGCTCCCTGGCGACAGCGGTGCGCCCCGGTACTCGTCGGTGAGGCGAACCCGCTCCAGCTCGGGGATGGCGGCCCGGGTCACAGCCGCCAGCGCCGGGCCGAGACCCGCGGCCTCGGGAACGGTGACGGCTAGGTCGACCTCCAGCTGGGGTGTCTTGGCCAGCGTCAGGGGACGGGGAGACCGCCCGCCGTCTTCGAGCCAACCGTCGACGCGCACCTCGGCGGCCACCACAGTGCCCCGGAGTTGCGCCTCCAGCCCCGCATCAGGATCCACTTGGCCCAACACCCCAACTGCCCGCCCTCGGAGCACCACTTCGGCGCAGCGCCCGGCCAGGAAGCCGGGGCGCTCGGCCGGACGGAACACAACCTCAAGCTGCGATGCCCTTTCAGCTACTCCCTGAAGCAGCTGCAGCAGTCGCTCCAGACGGTGTTCGACATCGGCGGTCCCCGCCTCGTGGTCGACGAGGGCCAGCACCTGCGGCTCCTCAGGTCGGGGCGGCAGTGTTCCACCAGCCGCAATACGGTCCGGACCCGTTCTTGCCGGGTTGGAGGTCGGCCACCAGAACACGCGCCCCCACTCGAAGAGGCGGCTCGACTCCCGACCCCGGTTCTGGTTGAGCCGGCAGGCGTCGAGCAGCCCCGGCAGGCAGCTCTGGCGCAGGCGGCTCAACTGTGGTGATAGGGGGTTGCTGAGCTCAATGGAAGGCTCGCCCGGAGCGATCCCGGTTACCCCCCAGACCGCCCGCTCTCCGACCAGGCTCAGCGTGATGGCCTCGCTGAAGCCCGCGCCGCGGCAGATCTCGCTGACGAGGCCAGCGGCACTCGGCCAAGGAGGTGGCGGCGGCGGAACCTCCCGCTGCGCCGGGAGGGTGGCGGGGATGCGGTCGTAG
Source organism: Candidatus Dormibacteria bacterium (assembly GCA_050734425.1). GTDB lineage: Bacteria > Chloroflexota > Dormibacteria > Aeolococcales > Bog-877 > Bog-877. Next base: position 5,989 of record JBOHUL010000109.1, on the reverse strand, counting down.
CCGAGGATCCGGCCCACCTCCTCCGCCAGATCCGCCGGGATCCCAACGTCGGTGCGCAGGCGGCTCGGCACCACCTCCAAGTCTTCACCAGAGGTCTGGACCCCGAAGCCGAGGCGGCTCAGAGCCGCTGCGGCTTCGGTCGGCGCCACCTCCAACCCCAGGAGCCGGGAGATGGAGCTCGACGAGACCCGGATGGGGGCGGGATCCGGACCCAGCCGCCCCCCCTGCACCGGGCCGGGGCGCACGGTGCCCAGGGTGCAGCGGTGGATCAGATCCAGGAAGCGGTGCGCCCCCATCGGCGCCAGGGCTGGCGCCAGGGCGCGCTCGAAGCGGGAGGAGGCGTCCGTGCGGAGGCCGAGGAAACGCTCGGCGCCCCGGATGACGACCCAGTTGAAGCTGGCCGCCTCCAGCAGGATGCTGGTGGTGGTTGCGCGGACCGCGCTGGCGCCACCCCCGATGATGCCCGCGAGGGCCACCGGCTGGTCCTGAGCCGTGATGAGAAGCGCCTCGGGACCAAGCGACCGCTTCACCCCGTCGAGGCACTCGAGGGTCTCCCCCGCGTGGCCCCGGCGGACCCCCAACCGGACCGAGCCACCCTGGTGGAGCAGCCCCCAGTCGAAGGTGTGGAGGGGCTGCCCCAGCTCCAGCATCACGTAGTTGGCCAGGTCGACGATGTTGAACAGGGGCCGGGCTCCCACCGCCAGGAGGCGGCGCTGGACCCAGAGCGGGCTGGGCCCGCAAACCAGCCCCTCCACCCTCTCGCCCAGATACAGGGGGCAATCCCCCTCCGCCTGGATGTCCACCGCGAGCGTGGTCCCGGCCGGCTCCCCCACCCGCTTGGGCTCGGTGAGGGCCGGCTCCCGGAGCTGGCGGTCTAGGACCGCGGCCAGCTCTCGCGCCACCCCTAAATGGGAGAGGCAGTCCGGGCGGTGGCTCAGCACCTCCAGCTGGTAGACCGTGTCTGGGGGAAAGACGTTGCTCAAGGGCTGCCCCAGTTCGACCTCGGTCTCGGGGAGGAGCAGTACCCCCTCATGGTCCGAGCCCAGGCCGAGCTCGTCTAGGGCACAGATCATCCCCTGGCTCCAGGTTCCGCGGATCCGGCGGGGCGCCATTCGAAGCCCGCTGGGCAGAGTCGCCCCCGGTGCCGCCCAGGCCACAACGGCTCCCGGGGTCAGGTTGGGAGCACCGCAGACCACCTCCACCGGCTCCTCCCTGCCGGCGCGGACGTGGGCCAGCCAGAGGTGGTCGCTCCCGGTCAGCCGCTCCACCGCCTCCGCCCGGGCGACTCGGACCTGCTCCAGCCCCGCACCGAAGGTGAGGATGTGCTCGACCTCGGTGCCGCTGCGGGTGAGGAGCTCGGCGATGTGCTTGGGATCAAGCCCGCCCAGGTCGACGAAGTCGCCAAGCCACTCTTGGCTCACGCGCATCAGAACTGCTCCAGCAGGCGAAGGTCGTTCTCGTAGAGGTCGCGGATGTCCTCCAGTCCGTACTTCAAGGCGGCGATCCGGTCGGGACCCATGCCAAACGCGAAACCGCTGTAGCGGTCGGGGTCGACGCCGGCGTTGGCAAGGACCTGAGGATGGACCATCCCCGACCCCAGGATCTCGATCCAGCCCTTGCCGAGACAGCTGCGGCAGCCCGCCCCCTGACAGTGCCAGCACTGGACGTCAGCCTCGAGGCTGGGCTCGGTGAATGCGAAGTAGCTGGCCCGGAGCCGGGTGGGCCGGTCCTTGCCGAAGAGGCCCTCGATGAAGTAGATCAAGGTGCCCTTGAGGTCGGCCAGGCTGACCCCCTCGTCGACGCACAGTCCCTCGAGCTGGAAGAAGGCCGGGTTGTGGGTGGGGTCGGGGTTGTCCCGGCGGTAGACCCTGCCCGGGGCCAGGACCCGGTAGGGCGGAGTGCCGGCCAGCATGGTCCGCATCTGCGCCGGCGAGGTGTGGGTCCGCAGCAGCCACCCCGCCGCCGGCGCTTTGAGGTAGAAGGTGTCATGGGCGTCACGGGCGGGGTGGTCGGGGGGCAGGTTGAGCAGGGTGAAGTTGAACTGGTCGTCCTCCACCTCCGGCCCCGCTACCGAGATGTAACCCAGAGTTCGGCCGATGTCCTCGATCTCCCGCACCAGCCGGGCCACCGGATGCTGGTGGCCCCGCTCCAAGGGCCGCCGGGGCCAGCTCAAGTCCAGAGCCGGTGCCTGCGGTCGTGGCCCCGGCGCCAGCCGGCCAGCCCGACCTCGCAGCGCCGCCTCCAGCTCGATCTTGACCGCGTTGAAGGCCCGCCCCAGCCCGGGCCTCTCTCCCGGCGGCGCCAGGGCCAGCTCCCGGGCGGCCGCCGCCAGCTCCCCCTGGTGCCGCCCCAGATACCTGAGACGCAGGGAGTCCAGCTGGTCGAGATCGACCGCCTCCGAGATCTCCTCCTGGGCTCGGTCGCCAAGTGCCCGGAGGTCGGCCTCGGTCACTTCGCGGGCGCGCTCTCCCGGACTACTTTGACCAGCTCGGCAAACGCGGCCGGGTCGCTGATCGCCACCTCCGCGATCTGCTTGCGGGAGAGCCGGACGCCGGCCCGGCCCAACTGGGCGATGAAACGGCTGTAGGGAATGCCTGCCTGGCGCGAAGCGGCGTTTATCCTCGCGATCCAGAGTCGGCGGAAGTCACCCTTGCGCTTGCGCCGGTCGCGGTACTGGTAGGCCAGGGAGTGCATCAACGCCTCATTGGCGGGACGGAAGAGGCGGTGGTGGGTGCCGCTGAATCCCGACGCCTGCTCCAGGACCTTCTTGTGCCGCTTGTGGGCGGCCACTCCTCGCTTCACTCGGGCCAAGGCTCAGCCCCCCAGGTAAGGGGCGTCGCGGCGGACGGACTTGGCGTCCCCCGGGGTGACGTCGTGCATCGCGGCGTAGCCGCGCTTGCGCTTGGCCGACTTGTGCTCCAGGAGGTGGGAGTAGTAGGCGCCGCGGCGCAGGAGCTTACCCGTTCCCGACAGGCGGAACCGCTTCTGGGTCCCCTTGTGGGTGCGGATCTTGGGCATGGTTGCCGGCGCCTCCTCTGGATGGCTTCTTCGAGACCGGGTTGAGGATCATGATCATATTGCGCCCCTCGACCAGCGGGGAGCGCTCGATCTGGGCCACGTCCTTGACTTCGTCGGCGAGGCGGTCGAGCAGAGCCCGCCCTATCTCCTGGTGAACCAGTTCGCGGCCGCGGAACATGATAGTCAGCTTGACCTTGTCGCCCTCCTCCAGGAAATGGCGCACATAGCCGTACTTGGTCTGGAAGTCGTGCTCGCTGATCTTGGGCCGCAGCTTCATCTCCTTGAGGCGGATGGCGTTGTGCTCACGGCGGGCATCCTTCTCCCGCTTCAGCGCCTCGAACTTGAATCGGCCGTAGTCCAAGAGCCGGCAGACGGGCGGCTGCGCCTGCGGAGCCACCTCGACCAGGTCCAGCCCCCGCTCCTGTGCCAGCCGTTGAGCCTCGGCCAGGGGCACGATCCCCAGTGCCTCGTCGTTGGTGTCGTCAAAGAGTCGAACCGAAGGAATGCGGATCTGGTCGTTGATGCGCAGCTCGCGAAAGGCTATGGACGAATCCTCCTCAAGCCGGAACTGGGATTCCGGATGCTACCACCAGGTCAGCCGCTCGAGCCAAGAGCTCAGGAGCCGACCTCGGCCTGGAGCTGGCGGATGAGCTCGTCGACGGTCATCAGCGTCTGATCGCCACCGCGGTTGCGGCGCAGATTGACCGTTACCTCCGCCACCTCCTTCCTACCCACCACCGCGCAGTAGGGAACCTTGGCCAACTCCGCCTCCCGGATCTTGGCCCCGATGCGGAGGCCGGGCTGATCGGGGACCTCGCTGCGGAAGCCTGCCAGCTCCAGCCTGGACGCCACCTGGTGAGCATATTCCAGCTGGTCGTCGCTGACGGTGATGACTTGCACTTGGACCGGGGCCAGCCAGGTTGGCAAGGCACCAGCGTAGTGCTCCAGCAGCACCCCGGTGAAGCGCTCCAGGGAACCCAGGATGGTGTGGTGGACCATGACTGGCTGGTGCTCTCGGCCGTCCTGGCCGGTGTAGGCGAGGCCGAAGCGCTCCGGCTCATTGAAGTCGAACTGGACCGTGGCGCACTGCCAGCGACGGCCCAGGGCATCGCGGATGTGAACATCGATCTTGGGGCCGTAGAAGGCGCCGTCTCCGGGGTTAACCTTGGCATCCAGCCCCTCCGCCTCCAGCACCCGGGTCAGCGCCGCCTCGGCCCCCTCCCAGAGCTCGGGAGGTCCGACCGCGTGCTCCGGCTTGGTGCTGAGCTCAACCTCGACCCCCTCGAAGCCGAAGCGCCGGTACATCTCCCGGACCAGGCGGAGCACCCGTGCCACCTCGTCCTCCACCTGCTCTTGGCGGCAGAAGATGTGGGCGTCATCCTGGTTGATCATCCGCACCCGGAGCAGGCCGTGGAGGGTGCCGCTGCGCTGATAGCGGTAGACGCTGGCGATCTCCGCCAACCGGAACGGCAGTTCGCGGTAACTCCTTGGCCGAGAGCGGTAGATCAGGATGTGGAACGGACAGCTCATGGGTTTGACCCGGTAGCGGTCGCCCTCCACCTCCATGGGGCCGAACATCTCGTCCTGGAAGAAGCCCAGGTGACCGCTCACCTCCCAGAGTTGCTCCCGAGCCAAGTGTGGGGTGTAGACCAACTGATAACCGGCCTGGCGATGGGTCCGGCGCCAGTGGTCCTCGATCACTCGGCGGACGGTCGCCCCGTGGGGGTGCCAGAGCGGCAGCCCCGGCCCCAGCTCGTCGGCGAAGGAGAAGAGGTCGAGCTCGCGCCCCAGCCTGCGGTGGTCCCGCCGCGCGGCCTCTTCCAGGCGCTCGAGATGCTGTTCCAGCTCCGCTTCCGAGTTCCAGGCGGTGCCATAGATCCGCTGCAGCATGGGCTGGCGCTCATCGCCGTGCCAGTAGGCGCCAGCGGGATGGGTGAGCCGGAAGGCGGGGATCCGGGAGGCGTCGGCGACATGGGGGCCGCGGCAGAGGTCCAAGAAGTCCCCGGTGCGGTAGCAGCTGATCACCTCGCCCTCGGGGATGCGCTCGATCAGCTCCACCTTGAACCGCTGCTGGCGGCGGCGGAACTCGTCGAGCGCCGCCTCCCGGCTCAGCTCCTCGCGCTGGTAAGGGGGACTTTGGGCGGCGATCTCATGCATCCGCTCCTCGATCCGGGGCAGGTCCTCGTCGCGGAAGCGCGCGTCGCCGGGCAGGAGGAAGTCGTAGTAGAAGCCGTCCTCGATGCTAGGACCGATCCCGTACTCGGCCCCGGGCCAGAGCTGGCAGACAGCCGCCGCCATCAGGTGGGCGGCGCTGTGACGGATGGTCTCCAGGGCGAACTCAGGCTGGGGCACGGTTGGGTCCGATTCTAGAATCACCAGCGGCCGATCCCGCCTCTCCCCGGGGCTATAATCCGGCCACCCCGCCGCGGGCGCATAGCTCAGGTGGTTAGAGCGCTACCCTGACACGGTAGAGGCCCCAGGTTCGACTCCTGGTGCGCCCACCATCCCCGGAGTTTCCCGCATAAACGCTGGAGTTTCCGCGACTTGACAGCAAGCCCCCCGGGGGCTAAACTGGCCCAAAATCCCGCAAGGGTATCGCTCTGTCGCAGCGGCATTTAGATCGAACCGACTGCGGCTCAAGTCGCGGCCAGGGAGGCGTCACGGTGGCCAATTTGCAGCTGGTCGAGGTTAAGGCGCCCACCCCGCTCTCCCGCTGCGTCGAGGAATACCTCACCGCCGGCCGGGCCCGGGGCCTGGCCCCGGGCACCATCGGGCAGCTCAGCTACTCACTGCGGATGGTCTTTCTGCCCTGGGCCGACCGGCAAGGGTTCAGCTCAGTGGCCGAGCTCAACCCCCGGACCCTGGAGCGGCTGTCCGCCGAGCTGCTCACCGAGGGAGGCCGGCGGGGGCCGCTCTCCCGGCAGACGGTGCGGACCTACCTGCGGGCGGTCAACCTGTGCCTCAAGTGGGC
>JBOHUL010000108.1:0-16921 GCA_050734425.1 Candidatus Dormibacteria bacterium | reverse complement strand
GGGTGAGGGAGTCGCGATCCGGTAAGTGATGGTCTTGGCGGGGGTCGCGCATGGAGCCGAGTGGCAAGGCCCGCCGGCGCCGCTTGCCCGCTCCGCGCCCAACTCCGGCTTTCTACGACACCCCTGCTTCCTGGAGATGCGCACTAGCGCGAAACTATGGACGCCAACGTCCAGGCTTCTCCAAACGGGGGGACAGGGTGGTGTCCACAGTCAGGGCTCCAAGTCCCGCAGGTTCTGGGCGAATTGGTCGGGGGCAGCCAAAGGACGAGCCGGTGGCGGAACTTCTCATCGACTTCATCCGCCCGTGCGCACCGCGTGCTAATTGACAGCTGCCAGTTCCGAAGCCAGCTCCGCTCGAGTGCCTGCTTCACGACGGCGCCATGGGTCGGGCGACGCGAGGGCCGCCCGCCGGCGACTGGGGCCTGTCAGTCAAGCCCCATCGCGCTATTCGTAGCGAAGCACCTCCAGGGGCCGGACCCGGACAGGCTTCCAGGCCACCAGGGCGGCGGTTCCGACCGCGACCACGATCGCTCCCACGACGATCAGCAAGGCGAGGGGCGTGGGGATGCCGAGCGTGACCTTGAGCGCCAGGCGTCCCAGGGGGATCAGCACGAGTGCGATCGCGGCCATCCCAAAGGTGGCGCCGAGCCAGGCCACCGTCCCCGCCTCCACCAGGACCTGGGCGAAGACCGCCCGGCTGCTGAGCCCCACCGCCTTCTGGACCCCGATCTCCCGGCGCCGCTCCAACAGCGACAGTGCGACTGAGTTGGCCACGATGACGATCCCCGCCAGAAGCGCCAAGGAGGCGATGGCGGTCAGGAAGAGGATGGCGTTGTTGAGGAACTGGTCGATGATCAAGGTGAAGTCCGCGAGGTTGACCACCAGGGCGGACGGCACCGCCCGACGCAGCTTGGTGCTGTCGGCGGTGGCCTGGTTGGGAGGCAGCTTCAGCTCGGTCACCTGGAAGGCCTGGCTGCCGCCGACCTCGGTCACGGTCGGGCTGGTGCCCAGAACCGGGGCGATGGTCGTGCTGAGTGACACCCCCTTGCCCTTGGTCTCGATGGGGATGAAGAAGCCCACCGCCCTCAGAGTCACCGGTTTGGGGTTCTGGCTGAACGGGTTCAGCACCGTCACCGTCGCCCCCGGACTCAAGTTGTAGGGGGCGGCCAGCAGTGCGTTGCTGAGCAGGACGCCGCCGCTCTGGGCGTCAGTGGGGCGGAGCTGGCGTCCCTGGGTGATGTCGACCTGGGGCAGCACCCCATGGGCCACGTCGTAGCCCTGGATCCCGTCCAGGAGGCCGGCCAGGCTCTTGTCCTTGCCCAGGTGCTTGGCGTGCCCCCCTGCCTGGGCGATGGGCTTGCCGTTGACTGCGACGGGGGTGACCATGGCCCCGATGCTGGTCTGCTGCTTCTGGCTGTGCAGCCGGTTCACGGCCTGCTGCAGCCGGCCCGCGTCCTTGAGCGGGGCGACCGCCACCACGTTGTAGGTGGTGGCCTTGGTGATGAAGTTGTCCAGGCTGGAGCGGATGTCGGTGCCGAGGATCAGGATCAGGCCCACCGCGAACACACCCACGAAGAGGGCGACCGCGGTCGCCGCGGTCCGGGTCCGCTGGCGGCTGGCGTTGCGCAGGGATAGACGCACCACTGAGCGCGCCGGCCGGGGCAGGTAGACCACGATGTAGCCGACCAGCGAGGCGGCGATGAGCAGCGCGCCGACGACGCTCAGGCTGGGCAGGAGCGCGATCCCGATGGAGATCAGGAGCGCCAGGGTCACCAGGCCCAGGTGGCCCAGGCTCATCCGCTCCGGCACCGGCAGCCGGCCGACCACGATCAGGGCCAGGCTGAAGACCAAGGTCAGCACCACCAGCGCCACCACGGCCCCCACCACCAGCCAGAGCGCCAGCCAGGGGGAGCCGAGGATGGCCGAGGCTAGAAGCCAGAAGAGGGCCGCCACCAGCGCCAGGAGCCCGATGCTGGAGCCCACAACCTGGGCGCTGGGCGCCCCGGTCAGGTCCCGGAGCACGGCGATCGGCCTGACCCGGCTCAGGCGCACGACCGGCAGGATGGCGAAGATGCAGGTGGTCGCGACCCCGATGCCGACCCCGGCCAGGATCACCTCCCAGCTGAGCTGGAACTCGATGACGACGCTGGCGATGTTCTGCACCAGGGCTCGGACCGCGTCCGACAGCCCGATGCCCACCGCCGCCCCGGCCACTCCGCCCATCAGGCCCAGCAACGCCGCCTCCAGCCCGAAGAGGAGGTAGAGGTCGCGGCGGCGGTACCCCGTCGTCTTGAGCATGGCGATCTCCAGCCGGCGCCGAGCCAGGCTCACCTGCATCGCGTTGACGATGCCGATGCCCCCGATCAGCAGCGCCGCCAGCCCGGCGACCGAGAGGAACTGGGTCAGCTGCTGGCTCGCCTTCTTGTCGGAGTTGAGCGCCTGCTTGACGGTGGAGACTGTCGCCAGGGGCATCTGGTCCCCGACCAAGGTCGCCACCCGGTCGGCCTGGGCCGCGCTCTTGGTCGTCAAATAGACGGCGCCGTAGGTGGACACCGCGCCCTTGGCCAGTGCGTCCTGGAGCGCACTCGTCGAGACGAGCACGTCGTCGCTCAGCCCCGCCGGGGGCGAGCTGGCCAGCACTCCGCCGACGGCCCATTGGATGTGCTTCTTGGCCTGGGGGGCGTTGACCGAGACCAGCTGGCCGGTCTTCGCCCCGAGCAGGCTCGAGACCGTGCCCGAGAGCACCATGGTGTCGGGCTTTCGGAGGAGCTCTCGGAATGAGCCCTGCGCCCCAGGCCGCAGCGCCAGCTGTCCCACCAGGGGGAAGTACTTGGGGTCGACCGCGTCGATGGTCACCGAGAGTCCCTGGCCCCCCTTGCGGATCAGGGTGGCCGAGGTCTCCCGGACCGCCGTGTAGCCGGTGATCCGGCCCTCCCGCCGCAGCTTGCGAAAGAGGTCGAGCTGGCTTGCTGGGAAGGGGACGGCCACCGAGACCACCGAGACGTCGCCACCGTTGGCCTGGCGGACGTTCGCCGTCAGAGAGTCGTTGACCATGGCCGCCGCCAGCTGCAGCCCCACGATCGCCATCACTCCGACGCCGACGCAGAACCCCGCCAGGACGGTGCGGCCGCCACCTCGGAGCAGGGAGCGGTAGGAGTATCGGAGGTAGAAGCCCGCCTTCACCGGCGGCCAGACCGGGGGCCGGGGGTGTCGCTGATCAGAGCGCCGTCGGAGAGCTGGAGCCAGCGGGTGGCGTACTCGCCGACGCTGCGGTCATGGGTGGCGATCACGAGCGTGGTCCCGAGGCGCTCACGCAGGCTCCAGAGCAGCTCCAGCACCTCGTTGCCCTGGGCCGCCGCCAGGTTGCCGGTGGGCTCATCGGCAACCAGGAGGGGGGGCTCGGTGGCCAGGGCCCGGGCAATGGCGACCCGCTGCTGCTCACCTCCGGAAAGCTGGTTGGGCCGGTGATTGAGGCGGTGGCCCAGGCCCACCACCTTGAGCAGCTCCTGCGCCCGATCAGCCGGGGAGCCCTTCCAACGGCCGGCGTAGAGGGGCACCTCGACGTTCTCCTGGGCGGTCAAAGTGGGGATGAGGTTGAAGGCCTGGAAGACCATCCCCACCGTCCGGTTGCGGATCGTCGCCAGCTGGGACTCGCGCATCTGCGAGATGTCCACCCCCTGGAGCAGGACCTGCCCCGTGGTCGGGCTGTCGAGGCCGGTGATGCAGCCGAGGAGGGTGCTCTTGCCGCTCCCCGACGGCCCTGCCAGGGTGACGAACTCCCCCCGATCGATCTTGAAGTTGATGTCGCGGAGGATCTCGAGCGTCTGCCCCCCCAGGGGCAGGGAGCGGCCCAGGTGGCGGGCCTCGAGCACAGCCTGGCCACCACCGCTGCTGACCGACGCCAGGGCGAGGGCGGGATCTACCAGCTCAGCCACGTGCCCCAGCCGGGCGTCCCAGGCCGGAGCTCGGCAGGGGGCCGGGTCCTGGTTGGGATGGGGGCGCGGGTACCCGCCTGACGGCGGCTCCCGGTCCCTGGGCTTCGGTCACGGGGCATATATTGACGAAGTCTTGCTGGCCACCGCTCAGCGCTCGGCCGAACTGTCGATGCCCCGGGGCGCCAGCCTGGTTCTGGTGCAGCGGGCGCTGACCCATCTCAACGGGGCGGTCAACCTGGTGGGGCTGACCGACAACCACATGGGCCGGGCTAGGCTCTCGCCCCTGGCGGCCATCCCCGACTGCCTCCGCTTCGGCCTGAGGCCGGTGCTCCACCTCTCCTGCCGCGACCGCAACCGCCTGGGGCTGCAGCAGCAGGTGGCCGGCGCGGCCGCCCTGGGCGCGGCCGGCGTGCTGGTGGTCCAGGGGGACCGCCGCGGCGGCGCCGCCGTCGACTCCGCCATGCGCACGACCGAGGTGCTGCGATTGGTGCCGGAGTGGGCTCAGCCCAACCGGTTGCTGCGGGGGGCGGTGGTCAATCCCTTCGGGGAGCGCCGAGGAGAGCTGCGCCTCTTGGAGCGCAAGGTCGAGAGCGGGGTCGACTTCGTCCAAACCCAGATGGTGTTCGATCTTGACCGACTCGACGACTTCATCCGCGACGCCGAGTCGGTGCTGCCCCAGGACGTGGGCATCTTCGCCAGCGTCGGAGTGCTCCGGGCGGCGCGCAACCTGGAGTTCGTCCGCACCTCCATTCCGGACTGCCCCATCCCCGAGGAGCTGGCCCAGCGCATCCGCCTGGGCGAGGGGGTGGAGGTCGCCTGCCGGGTTGCCGCCGAGATCGGTGAGCGCCGGCGGCTGCGGCTGCACGTGATCTCCCTGGGGGCGGAGCGTCACGCCCGGGAGGTGGTGGAGGCCTACGACGGAGCCCGCTCCGCCGCCACCGTCTGAGGCCGGCGCCGCTCCGGATGCCGGGGACGAGTTCCAGGACCTCGATCCCATCGAGTTCCGCTCTCTCGCGCACCAGGTGGCGGATCGGGTCGCCGACTATCTGGAGGCGGTCCCGGGGTTGCCGCCCTTGTCGCAGGCACAGCCGGGCGATCTGGTCCGGAGCCTGCCCCAGGAGGCGCCTCGTGCGGGGGAGCCGCTGGAGTTGTTGCTCCAGGATTTTGACCGTCTGATCCTGCCCGGAATCACCCACTGGACCCATCCCCGCTTCTTCGCCTACTTCACCAGCTCCGGCTCGGCGGCGGGGATCCTGGGGGAGATGCTGGCTGCGGGGCTCAACGTCAACGCCATGCTCTGGCGCACTTCACCCGCGGCGACCGAGCTGGAGTGGGTCGTCTGCCGCTGGCTCAGCCGGATGCTGGGCCTGCCGGACCGCTTCGACGGCCATATCAACGACACCGCCTCAACCTCGACCCTGGTGGCGCTGGCGGCGGCGCGCGAGGCGCTGCCGCTGCGGGTTCGAGAGGAGGGGTTGGCCGGCCGCCCCGAAGTGCCTCGCTTGGCGGTCTATTCCTCCGAGGAGGCGCACTCCTCGGTCGAGAAGGCCCTGCTGCTGCTGGGTCTCGGCCGGAGCGGCCACCGGGCCGTGGGCGCCGACGCCCAACTGCGGATGGATCCCGACGCCCTGCGCCGGATGCTGGCCTCGGATCGGGCCCGGGGAGTCCTGCCGATGGCCGTGGTGGCGACGGTGGGCACCACCCCCTCCACCAGCATCGACCCGGTGCCCGAACTGGCCGCGATCTGCCACGAGGAGGGCCTCTGGCTCCACATCGACGCGGCCCATGGCGGCGCCATGGCGGTCGTCCCCGAGTGGCGCGGGGTGCTGGCCGGCGCCGAGGCGGCCGACTCCCTGGTGATCAATCCCCACAAGTGGCTCTTCACCCCCCTCGACTGCTCGGTGCTCTACACCAGCCGCCCCGACGTCCTGAAGCGGGCCTTCTCCTTGGTGCCCCAGTACTTGGAGGACCCCGACGCGGCCGGGGCCACCGACTTCGGCTCCCGCAACCTGATGGACTATGGCATCGCTTTGGGCCGGCGGATGCGGGCTCTCAAGCTGTGGTTCGTCCTCCGCCACTACGGCCAGGAGGGCCTGGCCCGGAGGATCCGCCAGCACGTGCAGCTGGCCCACTGGCTCCGGGGGAGAGTGGCGATCACCCCGGGGTGGGAGCTGATGGCGCCAGTGCCGATGGCGACAGTCTGCTTCCGGCATCGCCTGGGTGGCCCAGCTGGGGAGCGTGAGCTCGAGGCCCACAACCGGCAGATCATGGCTCGGGTCAACGGGAGCGGCGAGGCCTTCATCTCCCACGCCGTGCTCAAGGGCCGCTTCGTGCTCCGGGCTTCGATTGGGGGCATCCGCACCGGCCGAGATGATGTCGCCCGGCTCTGGGCGGCGCTGCTGCGGGCGGCCGAGACCTGAGCCCGGCCGAGGTGTCAGCTGCCGGAGAGACCGTCCAGCCGCCGGTACCGCTGGCGCCGGCGCTCCGGGTCGACGCCCTGCTGGCTGAGCCGGGCCAAAGTCGCCTCCAGCCGGGGTCGGAGCCGCTCGGCGGTCCCATCCCAGTCGCTCTGGGCGCCCCCGGGGGGTTCGGGGACGATCTCGTCGGCGATGCCCCACTCCAGGAGGTTCTTCGGCTCCAGGCGCAGCGCCGCAGCGGCGCTCTGCTTGCGCCCGGCGTCGCGGAAGAGGATCGCCGCCGCCGCCTCGGGTGAGGCCACCGAGAGGAAGGCGTTCTCCAGAACCAGCACCGCGTCGGCCAGGAGAGTGGCCAGGGCACCGCCGCTGCCCCCCTCCCCGATCACGACTGCCACATAGGGCGTAGAGAGCGCCAGCTGCGCCTCCAGGGTCTGGGCGATGGCCCAGGCCTGGCCCCGCTCCTCGGCGGCGACGCCGGGATAGGCCCCGGGGGTGTCGATGAAGCTGATAACGGGGAGCTCCAGCCGATCCGCCAAAGAGAAGAGGCGCTGGGCCTTGCGGTAGCCTTCGGGGTGAGCCATGCCGAAGTTGCGTCGGCCCCGCTCCTCCAGGGTGCGGCCCTTCTGGTTGCCGACGATCCCCACCGGCCTCTGCCCCAGCCGAGCCAGCCCGATCACGACCGCGGCGTCATCGCCTCCCTGGCGGTCGCCGTGGAGCTCGATGAAGTCGTCGCAGCAGCGCCCGATCAGGTCCAGAGAGTAGGGGCGGTCGGGGTGACGGGCGCCCTCGATGTGGGCCCAGGCGGAGGCCAGCCTCTCCGCGGTGAGGCTCAAGTCAGCCTCATCCCCGCTCATGCTGCGGGCCGGCCGTCCTCTCCCTCCGACGGTGCCAGCACCCGCAGGAGCCGGATCACCACCTCGCGCAGCTGGCGCCGGTCGACCACCTGGTCGATCAGGCCCCGGGCGTGGTGGAACTCGCTGGTCTGGAACCCGGCCGGGAGCTGCTCGTAGGTGGCCTGTGTGATCACCCGGGCCCCGGTGAAACCGATCATCGCCTTGGGCTCGGCCAAAATGACGTCTCCCAGGGCGGCGAAGCTGGCGATGCTGCCCCCCATGGTGGGGTCGGCCAGGATCGAGATGTAGGGGAGGTGCCGCTCGGCCAGCCCGTGCAGAGCGGACACGCTCTTCGCCATCTGCATCAGGGAGAAGACTCCCTCCTGCATGCGGGCCCCGCCCGAGGCGGTGACGCAGACGAAGGGCATGTCCGCCTCGGCGCTCTTCTCGATCGCCCGGGCCAGTCGCTCGCCGACGGCGGTGGAGAGGCTGCCTCCCAGGAAGCCGAAGTCGAAAGCGGCCAGACCGACTGCGATGCCGGCCATCCTGGCGCCGCCGGTGAGAATGGCGTCGGGGAGCCGCTGGCGCAGGCGGGCCTCGCGCAAGCGCTCGGCGTAGGGGCGGGTGTCGTGGAAGCCGAGACGGTCGTGGCCCTCCAGCTCAGAGTCCCAGATCTCGAAGGTGCCTGGGTCCACCAGCTGGCGCACCCGCTCATGGGCGCTGATCCGGGTGTGAGCGCCACAATCCGCGCAGACGAAGAGGTTCCGCGAGGCCTCCTCCCGTGGCCGACTGGAACTGCAAACCGAGCAGACGACCGGCTCCTCCGCCGCTGTCGCGGGTGACTGCGGGAGGGTCGTTCGGGCGACGTCGGACATCGGTTCCTCCCGCACCAGCTCCGCGCTCATGACTCTGCTCTCCGGCACGGATGCCGCCTCACCATTGACTCAGAGTCCAAGCGCACCCCGCAAGGTTACGGCCCGAGCGTCCCATGGACAGGATCCGTAACCAGGGCCGCCCGGGGTGCCTTCTCTCCTCAAGGACTGGACTCGAGTCGAGGACGCTGGGAGGCTGGCTTTGGTAGCCTTCGCAGCCGGGGCGGAGCCTGGGCACTGGCGCTGCTCGTCGGGTGCACTCGTTGCCCATCCCGGAGCCTTGGCGGAGGGGCCGGGAGCGGGCTCTCGTCGATGAAGGAGGTCTCCCGATGAGCCAGGCGGGGCCACTCAGGGGCCGTCGGGTGGTGGTAACGGGCATGGGTGTGGTCACCCCTCTTGGGATAGGTCTCCGCCCCACCTGGGAGGCACTGATCCAGGGTCGCAGCGGCATCGCCCGGATCACCGGCTTCGACCCCAGCGCTTACACCTCGCAGATGGGCGGGGAGGTGCGTGACTTCGACCCGACCCAGTTCATCGATCGCAAGTTGGTCCACCGCACGGCCCGCTTCACCCAGTTCGCCCTGGCGGCCACCGCCGAGGCCATGGAGCAGTCGCAGCTACCGATCGACGACTCCAACCGCTTCGAGGTGGGGGTGCTGGTGGGGTCAGGGATCGGGGGGCTCAAGGTCACCGAGGACGCCACCCAGGTCCTCCGGGACCGGGGTCCGCGCCGGCTGAGCCCCTTCACCGTGCCGATGATCCTGGTCGACATCGCCGCCGGCGAAGTGGCGATGCAGCTCCAGGCCTGTGGTCCCAACTTCGGCCTGACCTCGGCCTGCTCCTCGGGGGCCCATGCCATCGGCGAGGCGACCGAGATCATCCGCCGCGGCGACGCGGTCGCCTGCATCGCCGGCGGCAGCGAGGCCTCCGTGACCCAGCTCGCCCTGGGGGCCTTCACCGCCATGCGCGCCGTCTCGCAGCGCAACGACGACCCCGAGCGCGCCAGCCGCCCCTTCGACAAGGGCCGGGATGGCTTCGTCATCGCCGAGGCCTGCGGCATCGTGGTACTGGAGGAGCTCGAGCACGCCCGCCACCGCGGGGCCCGGGTCCTGGCCGAGGTGGTCGGCTACGGCGCCAGCGCCGACGCCCACCACATCACCAACCCCGACCCCAGCGCCCGTGGCGCCCGCTTTGCCATGCGCCGCGCCCTGGAGAAGGCGGGCGCCACCCCGGACGAGGTTGACTACGTCAACGCCCACGGCACCTCCACCGACATCGGGGACTCGACCGAGACTATTGCGATCAAGGAGGTGCTGGGCGAGGAGCGGGCGCACCGGGTGCCGGTCTCCTCGACCAAGTCCATGACCGGCCACAGCCTGGGCGGGGCCGGCGCGATCGAGTCGATCTTCTCGATCATGACCCTTCTGGACGGCCGGGTGCCTCCCACGATCAACTACCAGGAGCCAGACCCCGACTGCGACCTGGACTACGTCACCGAGGGCGCCCGCCGGGTCGATCCCCGGCTGGTGTTGAACAACTCCTTCGGTTTCGGCGGCCACAACGCCTGCCTGGCGTTCCGCAAGTACTCCGACTGAGGCTGTTGCGGCGCCGCCCTATCCTCGGGTGGTGCTGTCCCGCCCTCGGGGGGTCCGGCTTCGCCTGATGGCGCTGGTGCTCCTCAGCGGAGCCCTGGCAGCGGCCTGCGGAGGCGGCGGCGGCGGCCGGCAGCGCCGGCCCGCCTCCCCCTCCCCCACCCCCACGACCACCCCCTGCTCCAACTCGACCGTCCTCAGCAAATGGAGCACGGACCAGCTGGCGCAGCAGGTGGTCGCGGTGCCGGTGCAGGAGACCGACCTCGCCGCCGTCCAGTCGGAGGTGGACCAGGGCGTGGGCGGCATACTCCTCTTCGGCAGTGCTGCGCCGGCGGACCTCGGGACGCAGCTGCGCACCCTGGAGGCGGGGGCCCCCTCTGGGATTGCCCCGCTGGTCATGACCGACGAGGAGGGCGGTGGGGTCCAGCGGATGGCCAACCTGGTGGGGTCCATGCCCTGGGCCCGCGACATGGCCAGCTCGATGACGCCGGCGCAGATCCAGGCCCTGGCCCAGTCCGTGGGCCAGGCAATGCTGCAGCAGGGGGTGACCATGGACCTGGCCCCGGTCCTGGATCTCGATGACGGGGTCGGGCCAAACGCCCAGGATCCCGACGGGGCCAGGTCCTTCAGCCTCAATCCCCAGGCGACCACGAGTGACGGGCTGGCGTTCGCCCGGGGCCTGCTCGCCGCCGGGGTGCTGCCGGTCGTCAAGCACTTCCCCGGGCTCGGTCAGAGCAGCGGCAACACCGACGACGCCCCCGCCCACACCCTGCCCTATTCCGAGCTGGAGCAGGCGGGGCTGGTCCCCTTCGAGGCGGCGATCAAGGCCGGCCTGCCGGCGGTGATGGTGGCCAACGCCTCGGTCCCGGGACTCACGACTTCACCCGCGAGCCTCTCGTCGGCGGCGATCCAGGGGTTGCTGGTGGGCCGGCTCCACTTCAAGGGTCTCATTCTCACCGACTCTCTCAGCGCGGGAGCCATCTCGGCCTTGGGACTGAGCGTGGCCCAGGCCACGGTCCAGGCGATCTCGGCCGGGGCGGACATGGTGATGTTCGGCAGTGGCAATCCGGCCGCGGTCACCGCTGCCATAGACAGTGCTGTCAGCGGCGCCGTGGCCCAGGGCCAGCTCCCCCTGGCCCGCTTGGTCCAGGCGGCGGCCATGGTCCTGGCCGCCAAGCGGGTTGACCTCTGCTCCTCCGGTGCTGGGTAACCGAGCTGGCCGGATTCAGCTTGTAAGGCTGGCGCTGACCCGGATCGTCCCGCCCGGAATCGGCGTGTAGCGTGTAGCGGCTGGCCGGAGACGGCCCTCTCGCCTTGGTCGAGGAGGAACTCATGCCCGGAGCGGTGATCACTGGCTGGGGGGCAGCCCAACCGCCAGGAGTAGTGACGAATGCCGATCTTGAGGCTTGCCTCGACACCAGCGACGCCTGGATCGTCGACCGCACCGGCATCCGGGAACGCCGGGTTGGCGGGTCCACCACGCAGCTGGCGGTTGAGGCCGGCCGCAGGGCGCTGGAGCGCGCCGGGATGGATCCGCAGGCGGTCCAGCTCTTGATGCTCTCAACCAACACCCCGGACCAGCCGATTCCAGCGACCTCGGCCCTGGTCCAGGGCCAGCTGGCCACGGCCGGCGGGGTCTTCGACCTCAACTCCGGCTGCTCGGGATTCATCTACGGTCTGGTGGCGGCGGCGGGGATCCTGGCGACCGGCCTGGAGCGGATTCTCTTCATCGCCTCCGACACCGTCTCCCAGATCGTCGACCCCCAGGATCGCTCCACCGCCATCCTCTTCGGTGACGCGGCGGGGGCCGTGACCCTGGAGGCGGTGCCCGGGAAAGGCGCCCTGCTCGGCTGGGATCTCGGTGCGGACGGCTCGGCGGCGTGTCTCATCCAGCGCTTCGACGGCGGCTTCGTCGCCATGAACGGCCGCGAAGTGTACAAGATAGCCGTCCGGGTGACGCCTATCTCAATTCAGTCGGCGCTGGACCGGGCTCGGGTTTCGATCGACGACATCTCCATCTTCATCCCTCACCAAGCCAATCTGCGCATCATCGAGGCGGTCAATCGCCGCCTGGGGATCCCGGAGAAGAAGACCCTGATCGACCTCGACACCGCCGGCAACACCTCGTCGGCGTCGATCCCACTTGCGCTTTCCAAGGCGGCGGACGAGGGTCGCCTGCACCCCGGCGACCTTGTCCTCATGGCAGGGTTCGGGGCGGGGATGACCTGGGCCAGCGCCGTGCTCCGATGGGGGAGAGACGGGGCCGACCGCCAGGGCTGACCTGAGTTTCCGACCGCCGCCAGGGCGGGTGCCAAATAGACTTGGCACGTTCCGGCCGGCCGCGATATCGGCGCCTTCGAACTGCGGGCCCGGGGGTACGAGCGAGGCTGGCGTTGGCGGCTGCACCGCGAGATTGCTGACCGCACCAGCGCCCTCGTGCTGCGCACCGTACCCGACTTTGGCTCTGTCCTCGACGTGGGCTGCGGCACCGGCTATCTGCTGCGGATTCTGGCCAGGCGCTGCCTGTCGGCGCGCTGGCTTGACGGCATCCACCCCGCACCGTCGATGGTCGAAGTAGCGGCGGCGCAAGCCGACGACAGCCGCCTGAATTTCGTCGTCGGAGTCGCGGAGCAACTGCCGTATCCCGATGAGTCGTTCGATCTCATCGTGAGCACCACGTCCTTCGATCACTGGGCCGACCAAGGGGCGGGGTTGCGCGAGTGCGCGCGCGTTCTCCGGCCCGGTGGTCGCCTGCTCCTGGTTGACCTGTTCTCGCTATGGCTGACTCCGACCCTCCTCGCCGGGCGCCGGGGCAACGCCCGGACCAAGGCCCGCGCGGCTGGGCTGCTCGCGGGCTCAGGCTTGCGCCCACTTGGGTGGCATGACCTGTACGCGGTGATCATCAACGCGGTGGGCGCGGCCAAGCTGTCGATTCAGCCTTTGCGACAGGACCCCGAAAACGACTCCGGGCTTGACCAGGAGGGTGACGACGGCGTGACCCAGGGCCGGGTTGGTGCGCCAGGGGGCCTAGCGTCCGGGGCCGTCGGCGTGGAGGGCCCGCCCAACTTCGAGGTCTGATATCCGCCCGATGCCGCCATTTGACTACAGGATGGCGCCGCCTTGGAGCCTCCTCGCTTCTGACAGGTCGAGAGCGAACATGCGCACCGGCTCGATGGCGAAATAGATGGACTCGGACGTCAGTGCCTCGTCGGTCCACTCCGGCCCGTAGCGTTGGCTGTACTCGTCGATCAGCAGCCGATGAAGACCGGCATCGCCGTTTTGGCCGACGTTGACGCGCACCGCTGTACCGTGCACGGTCACCACCCAGTCGTCGTTCGGCACATGGGACGCGCTAATGGCCGGGTTGCGGCCCAGGTGCCGGGCCTTGAGCGAGCATGGGTCATTCACGCCGAAGTAGAACCGTCCACGGTAGAAGGTGCCGTCCACCTGGGCGGTGAATGGTCGCTGGTCGGAACTCACCGTGGCCACGACGAGCCACCGTGGCCCCCGAAGCCGAGCGGCCAGCTCCGCGGCGCCGAGGTGTCGGCCTTGGCCATGGATGTCGCGCAGATTTTTGCCCGCTTGGGCGTAGCTCCGATCCAAGATCTGCTGCAACGTCTGGAGGTCTTCTGGCGTCTCGTGCATCACGAAGTTATGGACTGTCGGCCGATTTGCATGACCAGACCTCCTGACGCCTACTGACGCTGACGCCGGAGGTACCCGGGCAGTTGGCTCAACCGGCCCGGGCAGTTGGCTCAACCGGCCCGGCCAATGGCTTCTCTGCCGATGTGGCGGTTGCGCACGCCCAAGGCACCTCGCGGGTGCACAGAGCGCGCCCAGAGACAGTCGCCGCCAGGAGTCCGGCGGCGGCAATCCCTGCTCGTCAAGGCGAGGAGACACCAACAGGTCGCGCGCTGGGGCCATGTGCCGCAAGTGTGCCAGCATAATCTGGCAGCGTGCCTCAGTTTGCCCTTACAGCGGCGCCAGCACCGCCTGTTTGCGCACTAAAGCTGAGTCAGGATGGGGGCTGCCGGCGGCCCTCGAAGGTGACCTCGACCACTGCCGAGACCGCAACCTCACCCGCCTCCACTTCCAACGGCGTGGATAGCGCGTGCGCCGCCCGGACCGCTCGCATCGGCAGCATCCTCGGGGGGGCGGTGCCCGCCTCTCGCACCTCGATCGCAGGGCCGAGCTGGAGACCCAGGGCCTCGGCCGCCGCCGCAGCCCGGTCTCTGGCGTCGAGGACCGCGGCCCGGACGGCGTCCAGTCGACTCGGGTGCTGGCGACTCAGATCCCAGGTCGGGCCATCGAGCGTGGCGCCTGCCTCATCGACGGCCCGGTCCAGCAGCGGGGACAGCGGAAAGTCGGCCGCTAGCCGCAGTCGCATGGTGGTTCGGGCCTGGTAGTCCTCGGGGCGTCCTTTGGCGTTGAGCCTCCGCTGGACGGAGATCCTATCGGTGACTCGGCTCCGCTTGGGAACCTCCAGGGAGTCGAGCAGCTTCCCCAGGCGCTGTGAGGCCCGAGCCACCTGGGCGAAGGCGCGCTCGCGGCGGCTGTCCTGCGCAGTCAGGGTGAGGCTGACCTCGACGCGGTCCGGGGGCGCCTGGACGACGGCCGAGCCGCTGAACGTAAGGATGGATCGGTCGGGGCCACCGCCGTCAGGGTCAGGCAAGTTGGTGTCCTCGGGACAGGGCTGCTCACTCCGCTGGGCCGCGGGTCCGGGGCAGGAGTCGAGCATAGAGAGCTCAGCCACTCTGCGCACCCCCGGGGTCAGCGGCCGCCGCCGACACGTGGGTCGGCTCACTCCCTTCGCCGACCAGGTGCAACGCTCCTGCTGGCAGTTCGTCTCCAAGGTGATGCCAACGCGGCGGGCGAGATGCGCGGCGATCGTAGTCAGAAAGGGTCCCGCCACGCCGGAGGTGGGCCGCGGCCGACCAGTCCAGCCCCATCGCACATTCGTGGGAGGGCCGAGTAGCCCACCGTCGCGTCTGGTGAGGTGCGCAGGCCGCAGGTTACTCGAAGGCCAGTCAGCAGTCGGGTGTCTCGGGCCTCACCAGTCGCGATCCCTCCAGTGACTCTCGGCGCTGGCCAGCCTGGCTTGCTGAGCCTCACTTGCCTTCGCCTCCCAACGGGTGACTGCCCGGCGGGCGAGGTGTGATCTCGATACGACCGCAATGGCGCCTTCCCACGCGAGCCAGGTGAACGCGAAGGCTGCCGCGATCACTGCCGCCATGGTCAGGCCCGGCGCACCTCGGTCCGACGCGACTACGATCGCGACCACCCCTGGCCAGGGGAGGACGTAGGCCAGGGTCAGGTTGTTGGCGACTTGGCTTCGGATCGCGGCCGCGCCGAGGGTGGGCCTGTGGAGCGCGTAGTGGAGACGCCCGACGTTCAGGGACGCCAGCCCGGCGGATGCGAGGCCCACCCCCAGGGCACCGGGGAGTGACGATGCGCCGAGTGCTGCGATGCCGCCGGCGACACCACCCGCCAAAGCGAACCGGCCCCACATGAAGAAACGACGGCGGAGGCTGAGGCCCACTGCGATCCCTCCGGGGGTGCGGCAACCTGAATCAGCCGCGGCCGCTTGCCCTTCCCCAGTTCACGACTTGCGCCACGAGTCGTCCGCTCTTTGGACGGTGGGTCCGTCACTGCTTGGTAGTGTAGGGCTGGGGAAGCGGTGCCGTGGGCCAATGTCGGCGCGAGTGGGTGTATCCCCTGCCGCTCGCTGGGTCCATTACTTGGTGCTGGGTGGCTCCATCACCTGACCGCCGACATCGACACCACCTCCCGGGACTAATCGGAACGCCGGGTGTGCGTGGATGAACATGAGCCGCGCTCTGGTCATCCCTCTCATCGGGGACGGATTGCACGATCAAGAGAAGCGCTTTTGCGCCGACTACCTACGGTGGGCCTAGCCTGGCGCGCGTCGCCCACCCCTGGGGCGCACTTGGACCCGTCTTCGACGTGGGCGGCGGCGACGCCCTCCAGCTGGTCATCGTTTGGTCGCCTTGAGCCCTCCCAAGTAGGGACGTCGGCCCAGACGGCCCGGCTGCAGCGCGAAACGGGCCATCGTCTCCGCCGGCTTCAGCGCCCGGGCCGACAGCCAGGTCGGCAGTCTCTTCGATGTCCCTGCCGATGGACTGGGACGCTCACCGCCCTCGGGTCTTCTCTACCACTGGCAGAGCAGCACCCTGAGTCTGGCCGCCCAGCATGCCCTCGAGGCCCATTGAGCCTCGGCCTCTACTTCGGGATCTGTCAGCGCGCCCCTGCTCTGCCAAGCCCATTCCCCAGACGCCGAGCCACCCTCAACTCCCGGTGGCGGCGGCCCTGCTCCAGGGTCAACTTGCGCAGCCGCACGGTCTTGGGAGTCACCTCGACACATTCGTCGGCGGCGATGAACTCCAGTGATTGCTCCAGCGAGAGCTGAAGGTGTGGGGTGAGCCTCTCCAACTCCTCCTGGGTCGACGAGCGGATGTTGGTCTTCTGCTTCTCTTTTGTGGGGTTCACGTCCATCTGATCCGGCCTTGAGCTCGCGCCCACGATCATGCCCTGGTAGACCGAGGTTCCCGGTCCGATGAGCATCATCCCGCGCTCCTGCAGCCCCATCAGCGCCTCGGTGGTCGCAATCCCCAGGCGATCGGCGACCATGGAGCCGCGGCGTCGGTCCTTGAGCTCGCCCTGCCAGGGGGCCCATCCGTCGAAGATGTGGTGCAACACCCCGGTGCCCCTGGTCTCGGCCAGGAACTCGGTCCGGAATCCCACCAAACCACGAGAGGGGACTAAGTAGTCGAGCCTAACCCAGCCACTGCCGTGGTTGACCAGCTGCTGCAGGCTTCCCCGCCTTGGCGCCAGCAATTGGGTTATCACGCCGACGTATTCCTCAGGGGTGTCGACCGCCACCCGCTCCATCGGCTCCTGAAGCTCCCCCCGGACCCGGCGGGTCACCACCTGGGGCTTGCCCACAGTCAGCTCGAACCCCTCCCGGCGCATCGTCTCCACCAGCACCGCCAGCTGGAGCTCGCCCCGGCCCTGGACCTCCCAAGCGTCGGGACGGCCCGTGGGGAAGACTCGCAACGCCACGTTCCCCCGCAGTTCGGAGTCGAGGCGGCCCTTGATCAGGCGGGCGGTGAGCTTGTCGCCTTCGAGCCCCGCAAGCGGCGAGGTGTTGATCCCGATGGTCACGGCCAGTGTGGGCTCGTCCACCAGGAGTGCGGCCAGGGGCCGGGGGTCTTCGGGGTCCGCCAGGGTGTCCCCGATCGAGATCTCGGGGAA
>JBOHUL010000107.1:0-40014 GCA_050734425.1 Candidatus Dormibacteria bacterium | reverse complement strand
AGGAGGCAGGACAGCACGACCGGCAGGAGCCACAGTTGGCGTCTCGGCAGCAGGCGTCGCGTCGGGAGCATCGCCCCCACCACCACTGCCGCCGGAACCGCGGCCGGGAGCAGGTGGAAGATGTAGGCGCGGTTGGGCAGGAGATAGACCAGGAGATCGACCGCCAGCCAGGCCCAGACCACGAGGAGCTCGGGGCGAGCACGCCTGGCGGCGACCGCACCCAGGAGCAGGAGGACTCCGGCCGCCGCCCGCGGCAGCAGCGAGAGCGCTGTGAGCGGAAGGGAGCTGGAGGTGTAGTTGCCGAAGGTGAAGAAGAGGTAGTAGGCCACCTGGTGCGGCCCCGAGGCCAGCAGCGCCGGGGTCAGGCCAATCCCCACCACCACGATGCCAGTCAGGGCCATCAGCCCTGCCGCGATGAGAGGGCGCCTGCCCGGCAGCACGGCCAGAAGAAGTACCAGGACCACCGCTGCCCCTAAAGCCGTCTGCTGAATGAGGCAGGCCAGTGCCAGGAGCGCTCCCGCCGCCGCGGCTGCCAGGAGCCGACCCCTTTGGTCCTGGGCACGGAGGGCTCCGACCACCATCACCACACCCCATGCCTCGGGGGCGATTAGCAGGTTCTCGGGCAGGGTCAGGTCGCCCAGAAGCAGTGGCGTCCCCAAGAGCAGGGCAGCTGCCAAGGTCCCCACCCAGACCCCCGGCCCGGGCCAGCCGTCGCGGAGCAGCTTCCAGACCGCCCCCAGGGCCAGGGCCCCGGTGACGAACGAAAAGAGGTGGAGACCGGCCTCCCCGGTCCCGAACAGGCTCAGGTCGACCTGATAGATCCAAAAGAGCAGCGGCGGCTTGTTGTTGAGGACGGTGAGGTAAAGCACCTTGCCGTGGGCCATCAGGTAGGCGGTATTGGCGTAGCCGGCCTCGTCCGTGTACCAGTGGGGTTCGAAGAAAGAGGGCAGGCGCAGGAGCAGGAAGAGTAGAAGCGGCAGCAGCAGGCTCAGGCTGGGCCAGCGCCACCACCTGGTGGCGTTCGAATCGCCCACCCTCGACCCCACAGCCAGCACACCCGCCGGCGGCGGGGCGCCAGTTGTTTGCGGTCGAATACCAAATCCTCCAAGCAGGTCGCCGCGCGAGGGTGCCGTCGGACACACGTCTATCGATCGGCGGGCGACCCGCACCTGAATTCAGGCTGAGGGTCCACGTGGATCCCCGAATCTCCCACGCAGCCCCATTACTATGCCAAGGTCATGCCTCTGGCCCAACTGCCGCAGCGGGTTGCGGTCACCGGCGGAGCCGGGTTCATCGGCAGCCATACGGTCCGCTCATTGCTCGCCGCGGGCGTCGAGACCCTGGTCATCGACGACTTCCGCCACGCCTGCTCCGAACCGCTGCCCAGCGCGGCCCGGGCGGCCCGCTGCGACATCGCCAGCCAAGAGGCCCATGCGGCTCTGGTTGAGTTCCGACCCCAGGCGGTCCTGCATCTGGCCGCCGAAGGTGGCGTGGGCCGCTCGCTGCGAGATCCCGCCGGAAACGCCCAGACCAACGTGGCCGGCACGGTGGCTCTGCTCCAGGCCGTGGTCGATGCCGGTTGCCCCAAGGTGGTCTTCGCCTCCTCCGGGGGGGCCATCTACGGCCGTGCCCGCCGCCTCCCCAGCCGGGAACGGGACCGGGCCATGCCGTTGTCGGCGTACGGGGCTTCAAAGCTGGCCGGAGAGGCATACCTCGGCATGTTCGGACGTACGTTTGGGCTGCACTGGAGCGCGCTCCGCTACGGCAACGTCTACGGGCCCTGGCAGGACGGGCGAGGTGAGGCGGGGGTGGTGGCCATCAGCTGTCAGCGGCTCCTCCAGGGGCAAGCCGCCCTCGTGACCGGCGATGGGACCCAGGCCCGCGACTTCGTCTACGTCGGCGACGTCGCCCGAGCCAATCTCCTCGCGCTAAGCTCCCCGGCCCAGGGTCTGTTCAACATCGGTACGGGGCAGGCGACCCCCATCGCCAAGCTGGTCTCCATCCTCCTGCAGCAGGCGGGATCGAGCCAGTCCATCTCGTACCTCCCGGCGCGTCCTGGCGAGGTCCGGCTCAGCTGCCTCGACCACGCCCGGGCCGAGGCGAGGCTTGGCTGGCAACCCGGGGTCGGGCTGCCCCAAGGCCTGGCCGAAACCGTGAGCGCCTTCGCCACCGGGCCATCTCGGGCTGACTGAGCACCGCGGGGCACCACTCTTCCAGGGCCGCCCTCCTTTGCCAAGACGGCGCCAAGGCCGGCGCCCGCTATGGCCCCGGGGACGGGATCCGGTCGGTGTTCGTCGGCGAGGCTAGCTCTAGCGGGAGGCGCGCTTCAACGGGGGTCGCCACTCCCGGGCCAGTTCGCGGCGTAGCCTCACGAGTTCACGCACGGCTCGAAGCACGGGAACCAGCCTTCCGCCCGACCGAACACCAGCGAGCCTCGGATGGTGCTGAATTCCAACCTGGCGAACCACCATGCCGCTCCGGTCAGCCTTGAAGTAGAGCTCAGTGTTCAGCAGGGCGGCACGCGCCAGGATGGGACTGGCTGCCTCCAGCAGGGGCCGACTCAGCAGCTTGAAGCCACAGTCCACGTCCCGGTAGGAAATGCCGTAGAGCGACCGGGCCAGCACGTTGAACGTGCCGCTCACCACCTTGCGGTGCCAAGGGTCGGCCCGGCGAAGGCGCCAGCCCGCGACCATGTCCGCGCCCGCCGCCAGCCCAGCCAGGACCCGCAGGTCAGCGGGATCGAACTGCCCGTCACCGTCCATGAATGCCACCCAGTCACCGGTAGCGGCTCTGAGTCCGTCGGCGACGGAGATGCCGTAGCCGGACTTGCGGCTGTGGCGGACCAGCTTCAGTTTGGTCTCGGCCTCGGTCCCCATCGCGGTCCGGGTCACGCCCACCGTGGCGTCGGTGCTGCCGTCGTCGACCAGAACGATTTCGAACGAATCCGCCAGCTGATGCAGCACGCGCAGCGCCGCGGGGATGACTCGGGTCAGGTTGGCGGACTCGTTGTGGGCGGGGATCACCAGGCTCAGCCGCCCCCGAAGAACCGGTTTCGGCACCGGCTCAGCCACGGACGACGCTGACGCCCTGCAGGAGCCCGTAGATGACGGAGGGGAAGACCCCGAAGAGCACCGTGCCCACCGCCGCCAGGGACACTATGCCCACCCCCGCCTGGGATAGGGACCTCAGCCCCACCACCTGTCCCTCGCCACCGCTGCGGACCACGATCCCGGCGGCGTCGGTACTGGTTCCCTCCGCCGGCTCTTTGGTGTACATGATCAGCACCACCCGGAGGTAGTAGAAGAGCGAGACCATTGAGGTCAGGATGCCCCAGATGGCCAGGGGCAGCTGGCCGTCATGAATGGCGGCGGCGAAGAGGAAGAACTTGCCAAAGAAGCCAGCAGTGAGTGGGAAACCGGCGAGCGACAGCATGAAGACAGACATTAGGGCTGCCAACCAGGGTTGGCGCCGACCCATTCCCGCGAGCTCCTCGTACGTGTCGCAGTCGACGCCACGGCGGCTGAGGATGGTGATCACGGCGAAGGCCCCGGTGTTCATGAATGCATAGATGGCTAGGTAGTAGAGGGAGGCCTGCGTACCGTCGGGCCGGCCCAGAGCCACTCCGATCAGGACGTAGCCTGCCTGGGCGATCCCGGAATAGGCCAGCAGCCGCTTGACCGAGCTCTGCGCCAGCGCCACCACGTTGCCATAGACCATGGATACGATGGCCACCACCGCAATCGGGATCTCCCACTCGGACCTATAGGGAGCGAAGGTCGCGGAGAACAGGCGCAGGAGCACCGTGAAGCCGGCCACCTTGGTCGCCACCGACATGAACGTGGTCACGATCACGGGTGACCCCTGATAGACGTCTGGGGTCCACCAGTGGAAGGGGGCCGCCGAAACCTTGAAGAGCAGGCCCACCGCCAAGAGACCGATCCCGGCCAGGGCCATGGGGTCGATCGGGCCGTGGACGGCGGAGCTGATCAGGGCCCGGTGAATCCCAGTGAGCATCGTGCTCCCGGTCTCGCCGTAGACGAGCGCCATCCCGTAGACCAAGAACCCGGAGGCGAAGCCGCCCATCAGCAGGTACTTGAGAGCGGCCTCCTGGGGCTTGCGTTCCACGCGGGCGAACCCTGCCAGGACATAGAGCGGGATCGAGAGCAGCTCTATTCCCAAGAAGACCACGATCAGGTTGGTGGCCCCGTCCAGCACCAGCATCCCGGTGACCGAGGCCAGCAGGAGGATGTAGTACTCGCCCTCCTCCAGCCCCCGGCGGCGCAGGTAGCCCGGGCTGAGGCAGACCACCGCCAGGGCCGTCGCCAGCACCACCACGTCGGAGAAGAGAGCAAAGCGGTCGTCGGCGATCGCCCCGTTGAAAATCAGGGAGTGGGCGGGGTTGACGACCCACTGGCCGATCGCCACCCCCAGGGCGGTCAGCAGGAAGACACCGCTCACCGCCGGGAGCAGGGCGCTGCCGCGACGGCGGACGGCGAGGTCGGCACCCAGAACCACCACCATGCCCCCGGCCACGAGGATGATCGGCAGGATTCCGACCAGGTCGGCACTGGGGACGAAGTGGAGCGGGTACCAGGGCGGTCCCGCGGGGTGGACGTGGTGGGCCAGCAGCTGAGCGCTCACCGCTCAGCCCTCGGCCGCCGCAGCCCCGCCGGACCGACCTGGGGCGGGGCCGGCGCCTGGTCCGCGGCCGAGACGTACTGGCTGGCACTGAATCGGGTGTAGCGGATGATCGGGGCCGGGTAGACCCCGATCACCAGGATCAGGGCGATCAGGGGGCAGAGAGCGGCCAGCTCCCGGGGCCCCAGGTCCAGGTGACCAAGGCGGCCGAGCGCCTTGCGCGCCGCCTCCTCGACCTCACCTCCGGGTAGGCGGAGCCGGCCTTGGGTTATGCCCTGGTAGAGACGGAGCACATACCAGCAGGCCAAGACCACCCCCAGGCTGGCCACCACTGCCCAAGCCGGCGAGACCTGGAAGGCACCCAATAGGACCAGGAACTCACCAACGAAGGAGTTCATCAAGGGCATGCCAAAGCCAGCCAAGGCCGCAACCAGGAATACCCCGGCCATCACCGGCATGGGGTGGGCCAGCCCCGCCAGGGCGCGCAGGTCGCGGGTGGCGAAGCGGGACTCGTAGACGCCGACGCAGATGAAGAGCGCGGCGATGATGATGCCGTGGTTGACCATCTGGATGATGGCGCCATTGAGACCGTCAAGGGTGAGCGAGAAGATGCCCAGCACGATGAAGCCCATGTGGCTGATCGAGGCGTAGGCCACGATCCGCTTGATGTCGCGCTGGGCCAGCGCCGCCAAGGCCCCGTAGAGGATGCTGACGATCGCCAGTCCCATCATCAGCGGCTGGAAAGTGTGGCTGGCTTGGGGAAAGAGCGTCAGGTCGTAGCGCATGAAGCCGAAGACGCCAAGTTTGCTGACGATCCCGGCGAAGAAGATGAGGAAGCTGGTCGTACCCGAGCTGTAGGCATCCGGCAACCAGGAGTGGAAGGGGACGATGGGAACCTTTATGGCGAAGGCGATGGCGAAGGCGAAGAAGAGCCAATCCTGGGTGTTGAGCAAGGGGAAGCTGTGGCCGAAGATGCTGAGGGTGGCCGTCTGGCTGGTGCTGACCGCCGACTGGGCCGCAACCAGCGTCGGCAGGTCGAAGGTGTAGATGCCGGTCTGGGCCCCGGTTATGAAGTAGAGGGCGAGGATCGCCAGCAGCATGAAGAGGCTTCCAGCGATGGTGTAGATGATGAATTTCAGCGCCGCCCGGCCCCGGCGCTCGTCCCCCCAACCGATCATCAGGAAGTAGAGGGGTATCAGGGCCGCCTCCCAGAAGAAGTAGAAGAGGATGAGATCGAGGGAGAGCAGC
This sequence comes from Candidatus Dormibacteria bacterium, assembly GCA_050734425.1. Taxonomy (GTDB): domain Bacteria; phylum Chloroflexota; class Dormibacteria; order Aeolococcales; family Bog-877; genus Bog-877. The sequence goes on along the minus strand of JBOHUL010000107.1, from coordinate 34,128 downwards.
ACTCCCAGCACCCCCACCTCGGAGAGGAGCATCAGACCGGCGAAGGCGCGCAGGCGCGAATGGCGCCGGCTCAAGGTGATGGCCGCGAGGAAGAAGAGCAGCGCGGTCAGCGCGACAAGCCAGACTGACAGTCCGTCCACGCCCAGGTGATAGGAGAAGTTGATCGGTGGTGGGCCCGCCTGGTTGAAGGCGTTGTTGCCCTCGTTGAAGCTGGGGTGGGTGGCCGAGAGGGAGTGGCCACCGACCCAGCCGATCTGCTCCTGGAACTGGAAGCTCAACGGTCCTCTGATGGAGTGCAGCGGGGCCCCGCGGGCGAAGCCGCTGAGACGGGAGGCAGCCGCGGGGGGATGAGCCAAGAACGCGACCAGAAGGACGCAGGCCAGCCCCAGCGTCAGAGCGGTGGTGGCGACCAACGCCCAACGGGCGAGCCCCGGCCGGCGCTCGGGCAGGAACAGCACCACCGCGGCCCCCACCAGGGGCAAAAAGAGGATGACCGACAGAATCGGCCAGTTCATGTGATCCGGAGCCCGAGCACGATGAGCCCGATCACGGCACAGACGAAGAAGATCAGGGAGTAGTCGCGAAAGAAGCCGGTCTGCATCGCCCGGAGGTCCTCGGCCAAAACGGTGATCCCTCGCCTCAGGCCCAGGACCAGGGCGTCGAAGAGATCGGGCTCGAAAACCCTGCGCACCGAGTCCGCGACCAGGAGCGCAGGTCGCACAAGGACCACTCCGTAGGCCTCGTCCCAGTAGAACTTCTGCAGCGAGAGCTGATAGAGCCAGGGCAGGCGGCGGCTGACCAGGTCGGCCGCGATCACCCGGCGGCCGTAGACAGCCCAGGCCAACGCGACGCCGCCGATGCTGAGCAGGGAGCCGATGATCAGGGCCACGACCTGGAGGCCGTCGCCCGCGTGGACCGACGGGCTCCCCACCGTTGGCTGGAGGAAGGTCTGGATCACGGTCCAGGGTCGGAGGCCGGCGAAGTCAATGTTGATGAAGCCGATGATGGCCGAGAGCAACGCCAGGACTACGACCGGCACCAGCATCACGGAAGGGGCCTCGTGGGCCGACGCCGACACTTCGTTGCGGGGCTCTCCCCGGAAGGTGGCCCAGACGACCCGGAAGATGTAGAAGCTGGTGAGGACGTTGACACAGACGCCCAGGATCCAGAGCCAGGGGACCGCCGGACCAAGGGCGAGTCCCTGGCCCAGTAACTGCTCTTTGCTGAACCAACCGGCGAAGAAGGGGATGCCGGAGAGGGCAAGCGATCCCACCAAAAAGCAGATGAAGGTGAGGCGCATTCGTTTAGCCAGGCCCCCCATCTTGCGGATGTCTTGTTCGTCCCCGATGGCGTGGATGACGTTGCCCGCGGCGAGGAACAGCAGGGCCTTGAAGCAGGCGTGGGTGAGGAAGTGGAACATGCCCGCGGAGTAGGCGCCGACGCCGACCGCGAAAATCATGAGTCCGATCTGGCTCATGGTGGAATACGCGATCACCCGCTTGATGTCGAACTGAGTGCAGCCGATGATCGCCGCCATTACGGCGGTGCCGATGCCCACTATTGCGACCACCGCTGCCGCCACCGGTGCCTGCTGGAAGATCACGTGGAAACGGGCTACCAGGTAAACGCCGGCGGTGACCATTGTCGCAGCGTGGATCAGAGCGGAGACCGGTGTCGGACCCTCCATCGCGTCGGGGAGCCAGGTGTGCAATGGCCACTGCGCCGACTTGGCGGCCGCGCCCAGGAAGAGCAGGATCCCGATCGCGGTCACCATCCCCCCCCCCACCGGGCCCAGACCGTTGTGGAAGTGAGCGCCAGGGCCAACGTTGTGGAAGATGGTTTGAAGGTCGACGGTGTGCAGCAGCTGGCCGGTGGGTCCGCGCAGGTTGAGGAAGATGAGAAACGCCGCCAGCACCAGGCCGACATCGCCAATCACCTGGCTAACGAAGGCCTTGAGACCGGCCGCCACCGCTGTCGGCCGGTCGTACCAGAAGGCGATGAGGACGTAGGAGGCAAAGGCCACCATGCCCCATCCGATGATGAGGAAGATGAGGTTGTCGCTCATCACCAAAACCAGCATGCTGGTGATGAAGAGGTTCATGTAGGCGAAGAAGCGGTTGAACCCCTCGTCCTTGGCCATGTAGCCGACGCTGAAGACGTGGATCACTCCGCCGATCCCAGTTATCACCAGCATCATGAGAAGGGAGAGAGGATCGATCCGGACGCTGAAGTTGGCGTTGAACCCCGCCCTGGCGGCCGCCGTCGCCCCCCCACCGCCGAGGTTGAGCCAGTGCCAGAAGACAATGGTTATGCCCCGCCCGGCGGGGGGCTGGGCCAGAAGCTCAGAGAGCAGGATCAAGGTGGCGACGAAGGCGCCCAGGACCACTCCCGGACCGAGCCAGGCGGTCACCCGCCGGGGCAGCCGGCCGGCGCTGAACGCCTGGACCAGGAAGCCGGCACTGGGCAGGCCCAGGACGATCGCCGCCAGAACGAAGCTAAGCCAGGGGTTCACTTCTGGCTCACTCGCTCATCTCGCTGAGCTCGTCGATGTCCAGCCTCCGGCCGCTGCGGTAGATGGCGGTGATCAGCGCCAGCCCCACCACCACCTCGCTGGCGGCGACCGCGATCACGATCAAAGCGAAGACCTGGCCCGCCATGCTGTGGGTGTACCGGGCATAGGTGATCAGGGCCAGGTCGGCGGCGTTGAGCATCAGCTCTACCGACATGAACACGACCAGCGGATTTCGCCGGACCAAAACCCCGACCGCGCCCAAGGCGAACATCGCCGCCGAGAGAGTGAGGAAGCCCGGGAAGAGCCCGGTCACGGCTCACTCCGGCGCACGTGCCGGGATAGATAGACCGCCCCCACCGCCGCCACCAGCAGCAGCAGCGAGGTCACCTCAAAGGGCAGGAGGAAGGTGGTGAAGAGCTGCTCGCCGAGGGTCTGCACCTGGCCGTGAGCGTTGACCACGATGGGGTTGAAGGGCCCGAAGCCGCCATGGAAGTGGCCGTTGCCGCTGACGGTGATCCCATTGAGGGCAAGCCGCCCGATGATGACGGTGAAGATTACGGCGGCGACCCCACCCAGGAGCACCCGCAGCTCCAGAGGCTGGAGCCGCTCCTCCGCCCCCGGGGCCAGGAGGGCGATGATGAACACGAAGAGGACCATCACCGCTCCGGCGTAGACGATGATCTGAACTGCGGCCAGGAACTGGGCGTCAAGCAGCAGGAAGAGGACCGCCAGGGCGACCATGTTCGCCGCCAGGCTAAGCGCCGAGTAGATGGTGCGGCGGCTGGCGACCACCCCCACCGCGCCCAGGAAGGCCACCCCCGTCGCCACCCCGAAAATCACAGTCATACGGGCGGAGTGCCCCTCCCATCCTGGGGCAGGACCGGGATCGGCGGGTTGAGCCCCGGGGCCGCCCCCGCTGGGCCCTCGTGGTCCGAACCCGCACCGAGCGGGGTGGGCTGGGGCGCCGGCGGACCGGTTCCCTCTCCCGCCCCCTCCCCCAGACTCTCCGCCCCGGGCCAGGCCTCGAGAAGGTCGTCCTTGGTCGCCACCAGGCGCTCTCGCTTGTAGTCGGTGAGATCGAGGCGGGGCCCAAGGGTGATGGCCTCGGTGGGGCAGGCCTCAGCGCAGTAGTTGCAGTAGATGCAACGCATCAGGTTGATCTCGTAACGGACGGCGTAGCGCTCCCCGGGGGAGACCGGGTGCTCGGGGTCGTTCTCCGCCGCCTGGACGTAGATGCAGCCCACCGGGCAGGCGCCGGCACAAAGCTCACAGCCGATGCACTTCTCCAGCCCGTTGTCGTAGCGGTGGAGGATGTGCCGCCCCCGGTGCCGAGGAGGCACCGGACGCTGCTCCTCCGGGTACTGGATCGTCACCGGCTTGCTGGACATCAGCCGCATGGTCGTGCGCAGTCCGGTCAAGAGCTCACGGAACACGGCAGCCTCCTCCCAACTGAGACCCGCTCAATGGACCGCCACGAAGACCGAGGTGACCAGAAGGTTGACCAGCCCCAAGGGCAGGAGCACCTTCCAGCCGAACTGCATCAGCTTGTCGTAGCGGAGCCTAGGGAAGGTCCAGCGCACCCACATCATGATGAAGATCAAAAGCGCGACCTTGCCCACGAACCAGATCGGTCCGAGCCAGTTGGGCAAGAACCACAGGGGCGCCAGCCAACCGCCCAGGAACATCACAGTGGCGATCGAGCAGACGGTGATCATGTTGATGTACTCGGCCATGAAGAAGAGGCCGAAGCGCATGCCGGCGTACTCGGTGTGGTAGCCCGCCACCAGCTCGGCCTCGGCCTCGGGCATGTCGAACGGGAGCCGATTGGTCTCGGCCAGGGCCCCGGTGAAGTAGAGAAGGAACCCCAGGGGTTGGAGGAAGACGAACCAGAGCGAGCCCTGGTGGTTGACAACCGTCTCCAGATTGAGGGAGCCCGCCAGCAGCACCGGCCCGATGAGCGCGAAGCTGACCGCCATCTCGTAGCTGATCAGTTGGGCTGAGCTCCGCAAAGCGCCCAGGAGCGAGTACTTGGAGTTGCTGGCCCAGCCCCCCAGGAAGATGGCGTAGACCCCGAGAGAGGTGATCGCCAGGATGAACAGAAGCCCGACGTTGAAGTGGGCTAGGTCCCAGTGCAGCGGATACCCCCCGGGGCAGCTGGCGGAGAGGGGTCCGGCCCCGTGGGTGCCGAGGATGCAGATGGTCTGGTTGATTGGGATGGTGGCGAAGGCGAAGAGCGCGGCCGCCGCGGCCAGGGCCGGCGCCAAGAGATAGAGGAAGTTGTCCCGGCCCTCGGGGGCCGGCTTCTCTTTGAAGAAGAGCTTGAGCCCGTCGGCGGCGGGCTGGAGCGAGCCGAAGGGTCCGACCCGGTTGGGCCCCAGCCGGAGCTGGATCCGTGCCGAGATCTTGCGCTCCGCCAGGGTCATGTAGGCGAAGGCGGTAGCTAGGACGATGACGATTAGGATGCCCTTGACGATGGCCACCACCACCGCCAGCACGATCGAGGTGGCGGCCGGGCTCAAACCACCTGGCCCCAGTGGGCGCGCAGGCCCCCGCCGCAGCCGGCGTAAGCCGGGACCGCCCTCTCGATCAGCTGATAGACCGGCGTGGCCAAGGGTTGCACCCCCAACTCCGCCCCCATCGACTGCCCCAGATCTCCCAGGATGCGCAGGTCGGAGGGGAAGGCGAAGCTAGGCTGGATCCCGCACCGGACCCGCTGCACCCGGCCCTCAGTGTTGGTGACCGTGCCCGCTCGCTCGGCGATGGTGCGGCCGGGCAGGAGGACTGCGGCCTGCCGGGAGAGGGCGCCGACGAAGGGGGTGATCCCCACCAGGACCTCGACCCGGGACAGGGCTCGCTCGAAGACCGGGTCTCCCTCAAGCCCGTTTCCCAAGACCAGCAGTGCCCGCACCTCCCCCCGCTCGACCGCCTCCAGGATGGCGCGGCCATCCTTGCCCGGCTTGGGCGCGGGGTGGTAGCCGGGCAGAAGAGAGGGGCTGAGTCCCAGATCCTGGCAGCCGCGCGCGTTCATGCCGTCGACCACGGTCAGAACCTTGGCCACCACCTTCCGCCGCGCCAACGCCCGGGCCAGGGCCATGGCCTCGTGGCGCCGCTCCTGGTGGGCGATGATCCCCACCAGGGTCTTCCCCGCTAGGGCTTGGGCCAGCTTCTTGGGGTCGGCAGAGGCCTGCTCCCGGCGGATCTCGCGCCCGCCCTTGGTCTGGGCCTTGAAGAGGCGGAGGGTGAGGACCGGGTCGGCCTGCTCGGGCTCCTCCCCCAGCACCACCACCGAGTCGCACTCCTCAATCTCGGCGATGCCCAGTTGGAACTGCTCCGGAGAGATGTCGGCCAAAGCCGTGAGGCGATGGTCCAGGTGGGGCGTGCCCACCACCTCCCGGGCCAGCCACTGGAGCAGGAAGGCCTCCTCGTTGGTGCAGAGCGGCGAGCCCAAGAAGGCCACCGCCTCACCGCCGTGGTCCGCCTTGATCCGGAGCAGCAGCCCCGCGGCCCGGGCCAAGGCGTCGCGGTAGGAGACAGTCTGGCGGGCCCCGCCGAGGCGGGCCTCCGGGCTCAGCACCCGGTCGGCCCGGTTGAGTTCGGGGAAGCTGTAACGGCCCCGGTCGCAGAGCCAGCTGTCGTCGACGTCTGGGTTGTCGTTGCTGGCGTAGCGCACGATCTGGTCCTCGCGGGCGTCGATGAAGACGTTGCAGCCATAGGAGCACTTGGGGCAGATGCTGGCCGTGCGGCGCAGGTCCCAGGGGCGCGCCTGGAAGCGGTACTGGGCGTGGGTCAGGGCCCCTACCGGGCAGATCTCGGGCAGATTGCCTTGGAACTGGCTCTGGAGCTGGCGTCCCTCGAAGGTGTCGACCAGGGTCTGGACCCCCCGTTCCTGGAGGACGATCTCACGCTCGCCGGTGATCTCCTCGTAGTAGCGCACGCAGCGCCAGCAGAGGATGCAGCGCTCCTGGTCCAGGTAGATCCGGTCGGAGAGCTTGACCGCCTTGTCGAAGTGGACCTTGTCGGCGATGGCGGTCCTGGTCCGCCCCGGGCCGTAGCGCAGGGTGAAGTCCTGGAGGTCGCACTCCCCGCCCCGATCGCAGACCGGGCAGTCCAGGGGATGGTTGATCAAGAGGAACTCGAGGTTGCCCTCCCGGAACTTGCGCACGGTCTCGGTCTGGGTCCTGACCACCATGTCCTTGGCGACGCGGGTGGCGCAGGCGGGCTGCAGCTTGGGCATGCCCTCCACCTCCACCAGGCACATCCGGCAGACCGCGACCGGCTCCATCTTCTTGTGGGCGCAGTAGACCGGGACGTAGACCCCAGCCTTCTCGCAGGCGTCCCAGACCAGGGTGTTGGGCAGAACCTCCACCTCGCGCCCATCGACGCTGAGGTGGACCAGCTCCGGGGGGGCGGCCGTGCTCGCCACCTAGGCCGCCGCCTCCAGCTCCGCCTTGATCGGGCACCGGCCGGCGCCGCAGTGACGCTGGAACTCGTCGGGGAACATCTTGTACGCGGACATGACGAACCAGGTGGCGGTGTCCCCGAGGACACAGAAGCAGCGCCCATCCATGTTGTGGCAGATGTCGCTCAGCGTCGCCAGCTCCTCCCGGCTGGCCAGTCCCGCCTCCAGGCGGTGCATCAGCTCGCTCTCGAGGTAGGTTCCCTCGCGGCAGGGGACGCACTTGCCGCAGGACTCGTGGCGGTAGAAGTCGACCAGCCTCATGGAGACGTCGACCAGGCAGGTGGTCTCGTCCATGACCACCAAGGCACCAGCCCCCAGGGAGGATCCGGCGTCGGCCACCGCCTGGTAGTCCAGGGGCAGGTCCAGATGCTCCGGTCCCAGGATCTGCATCGAGCCCCCGCCGGGCTGCATTGCCTTGAGCCGGCGCCCCTTCCAGACCCCGCCCGCCAGCTGTACCAGCTCCCGGATGGTGCTCCGGCCCAGGGCCACCTCGTAGTTGCCTGGTCGCTCCACGTGACCGCTGACGCAGAAGACCCTGGTCCCCGGGCTCCCCTTGGTGCCTAGGTCGGCGTAGGTCCTGCCCCCCTTCTCCACTATGTAGGGCAGGTTGGAGAGGGTCTCGACGTTGTTGATGATGGTGGGCTTGCCGTAGAGCCCCTTGGCTGCCGGGAAGGGAGGCTTGAGCCGGGGCTGACCCCGAAGTCCCTCGAGCGAGTCCAGGAGTGCGGTCTCCTCGCCGCAGATGTAGGCCCCGGCGCCGCCGTGCACGATCAGCTCGCAGCCCCATTGCCCTCCCAGAACCTCAGGTCCGGCCAGGTGGGCCTCGTAGGCCTCGGCGACGGCGCGCTCCAGCAGCTCCCGCTCAGCCCGGTATTCCCCCCGGATGTAGATGAAGGCGTGGGACGCGTTGATGGCGTAGGCCGAGATCATCACCCCCTCCAGCACCTGGTGGGGGAACTCATCCATCAGGTATCGGTCCTTGAAGCAGGCGGGCTCAGACTCGTCCGCGTTGACGCAGAGATAGCGGGGGTAGACGTCCGCGGGCAGAAAGCTCCACTTCTTGGCGGTGGGGAACCCCGCGCCGCCACGACCGCGCAGTCCGGAGAGTTCCAGCTCCTTGACGATGCGCTCCGGCCCCAGCTCCAGGGCCCGGTGCAGCCCGGAGTAGCCCCCAGCCTTCTGGTACCCGGCCAGGGTCCTGAGGTCGCCCCGACCAAGGAAGCGGGTCAGGACCCTGGCCTCAGGCATTGCCACCCACCCCGCGCGCAGCCGCTCCCTTGGCCCGGACCTGGGCCAGGACCTGGCTGGCCTTGGCAAAGTCAAGGTCTTCGTAGCTGTAGCGGTCCACCTGCATCATAGGTGCCCCGCCACAGCCCCCCAGACACTCCACGGTGCCCTCCAGGGTGAAGTCGCCATCGGTCGTTGTCTCGCCGTCCGCCACCCCCAGCTCGCGCTCCAGGTGGCGCAGCAGGTCATCTGAGCCGCGCAGCCCGCAGGAGATGTTGCGGCAGACCTGGATCAGATGGCGCCCTGGCGGGCGCCGGAAGTACATGGAGTAGAAGGTCGAGACTGCCTCCACCTCGCTGGCCTCGACGCCCAGCTCCACCGCGACTTCCGCCAGTGCCTCAGGGCTGAGATAGCCGATCTGCTCCTGCACTGCCCACAGGGCCGGGAGCACCGCCGAACGGGGCGACGGGTAGAGCTGCTTGGCCCGCTGGATCCGCCTGCTGCTGGCGGCACTCAGGACCGGCTTCGACTCACCTGGAGGAGCCTTGGGATCAGTCATCGGGAAAGAGGCCTCGGCCCTTCCCGCGAAGCTCGCCTGAGAGCCTACCCCAGGGCCGGGGGGCGCGCTTCTGCATACCGCAGCTCATTCCCGTCCCACTTTACCAAGCGGGAACCCCCCGGCCCCGGGGCCTCAGGGGGCGACGGCGCGGCCGGGTGCCTCAGGATTAGCCGGTGACTTTGCCCCCGCACGTCTCCGAAACCTCCCCGCCCACCGCCACCGGCGGGCCCGGGCGGCGGGGGGCGCGCCGCCTCCTGGCCAGCTCGATCGTCCGGCAGAACATCCTCTATCTGGTGGGGATCGGCGTCTCCGGCATTGGCGTGCTCCTGGCCCAGGCCTACGCCGCCCACCGCCTGACCCAGGCGGGCAACGGGGAGTCGACCGCGGTGGTAGCGGTGCTCAACCTGCTCTACACCACCTCCTTCGTGGTGGCCGCGGGCGTCGCCCGCCAGGTGGCGATCGCGGTGGCTCAGGGGACCCCGGCCCCGGAGCGCTGGGCCGACCTCCGCCACAGCACCCTGAGGATCGGGCTCTATCTGGGGGCAGCGATGATCCCCGTGGACTTCCTGCTGGCATTCCTCCTCCATCTCCCCCACCCTGAGGTGCTGGCGGCAACGGTGGTGGCCGGGCCCCTGGCCGCCATGGCCGGCACCCAAAGGGGCTACCTCCAGGGGGCCCGTGACTTCCGTCGTTTGGCCCTCAACCTGGTCCTGTATGGCTCGACGGTGGTGATTCTCTCGGTGGTCTTCCTCAAGGTGGGGCTGGGCTCCGCCTCGGTGCCGATCGCGACCGTCGCCGGCGCGGCAGCCTCCGCCTCCTACCCCCGGCACCGAGGGGCGCACCTCAGCCGCTCCCCGGGACCACCCGGACGGCTCATCGACTACACCGTCGTCGCCGGCGCCGCCACCGCCCCCGTCTTCAACAACATAGACGTAGTCGCCGCCCGGCACGTGCTCTCGCCCAGCGCCGCCGGGCTCTACTCCGGGCTCTCGGTGATGGGCAAGATAATCTTCTACGGCACCAGCAGCCTCACCGCGGTCATGTATCCGAGGATCGCGGCGGCGACGTCGGCGTCCGTCCGGCGCCGGCTTCTGGCCCAGACCATGGCGGTCCTGGGCATCGTCGACGCCATCTTGGTCTTGGTCTACTGGTTCTTCGCCCCTCACCTGCTTCGAATCGTCCTCGGGATCAAGTACCTGGGCGACTCCAAACTCCTGCTGCTCTTCGCCGCAGGTGTGGCAGGGCTGACCTTCGTCAACCTCTTCGTGTACTACGGCATGGGATCGCGGGTGCGCCACTTCGCGATGGTTCCAGCGATCGGGGTCCCTGCTCTGATCGCCTGGCTCTTCACCTCCCCGCCCGAGCTCGGAAGCTTCGTCCCCAGGATCGCCAGCGCCCTGCTGCTGCTCGCGGTGCTGGAGGCGGTGCTGATCCTGCCAGCCGCGTTCCACTCGAAGGGACAGACCCCGGCCGACACCGACTAGGAGTCGCGGGCCCAACGCCCCGCGATTGCGCTCTGGGCAACCCTTGGCCGAGGCTGGCCCCCCAGGAGCTGGCGCCGCGAGCCGCGACCAACCTGCCAGTGGCGCGCTGGGTGATGCGATCAAGTGGCGCCGGGCCTGCCTCAGCCCCCAGAGGTCCAATCTATCGGGAGCGTCTCCCAGAGACCTGAGCCCGCCGAACAGGCCGACCACCCTGGCCCAGGAGCCTCGGCGCTCCATCTCAGGGCGCAGCAAAAGGCAGTCGGGGTCGTTGACCCAGAAGCGCTGGTGCTGGAAGGCGCGGGCCGCGACGGCCCCCGCCGCCCCCAACTGCGAGGGCATGGTGAGGTCGCCGCCAAGGGGGCGATAGTGGAGGTCAATGTCGGGACCGACTCGCAGCGCGTCGAGCAGGCCCAGGCTGGGAAGCACAGGGGCGCCGCACCCGAGCAGGGTCGCGGTCGCGCCTGCGGCGCTTCGGATCAAGGTCAGGGCCGCGCGGTATGCCTCCACCGGGCCTAGATCCCGGCGGCGCCGGCCCGCCAGCGCGCCGGCGTAGAGAAAGTCGAGCTTGAAGTAATCCACCCCCCAGCCCGTCAGAGTCCGGAAGGTGTTCCAGAGATGCTCGGCGACGCCGGGATGGGTGATGTCGACCGCCACCAGGGGTTGGCCCCAGCCCAGGCCGGCGTCGGCACCAGCGACGGCCCAGTCCGGGTGGAGCGCCAGCAGGCGGCCTCGCTGTGGCGCCAGAAGCGGGGCGCACCACACCCCCACCCGGCGGCCAGCCTGGCGCAGACGCCCGGCGAGCGCCTCGAGACTCCCCCTGAAGGCGGGCCGGCACTCAAGCCACTCCCCCACCTCGAGCTGGTAGCCGTCGTCGATCTGGAAGACTTCCAGCGGCAGGTGCAAGCGAGCGGACGCGAGGTGGGCATCCCACACGTCGGCTGCGGTGAGCCGGTCGCGGAACTGGTACCAGCTGCACCAGACGGGCGGTAGCGGCACTGGGCGAGCGAGGCCCAGGCGCCGGCTGAGCCCAGGCGCCCAGGGCCGAGGGCCGGCTGCAGGTCCATGCTCTGGAACTCAAATGCCACCACCGGCCCATCGGCGCCGACTACGAGCCGGTCGCCCCGCCGCCGGGCCCTCACCAAGGGGACCTCTCGGGTCGGGTCAGTCGCCGACCAGACCCGGACCACACCACCCTCCCGGTGGACCACCGCCAGCAGGCCCTCACCCTGGAAGCCGTCTGGTGGCGCCGCGCGCCCGGGCCGGTAGGCCATCGTCTGCCGGGTCGAGTGGGGGCCCGGGGCGAGGATCCGGTCGCGGGATAGGCACCGGCGGGGCTCCAAGACTGCCAGCCGTGTTCAAAGACGAGGAGATCCTTACCGCCCTCGAACTCGGCGATGTCCCCAAAAGCTCCAGGGACGGGGGCCACGGAGGCGATTCTAGGCTGGGTTGGCGCGGGGCGCCTCGCCAGCTGACCGGAGCTGCCTAGCCACCAGCTCCAGCGGGTGAGGGGTCAGGTTAGCGGTCTACGTCGCCGAGGGTGATGTCGATGCTGCCGATCACCGCCACAACGTCCGCCACCAGCTCGTCCTGAACCATGCGGTGGATGGCCGAGAGATTGCTGAACGAGGGGCCTCGGACCTTGCAGCGGTAGGGCCGGTTGCCGCCGTCGGAGACCATGAGGAATCCCAGCTCCCCCCTCGGGCTCTCGATGGCGAAGTAGACGCTCCCCGGCTGGGGCCGGAAGCCTTCGGTGGTGAGCTTGAAGTGGTGGATCAATGACTCCATCGAGGTATCGATCTCACTGCGGGGCGGCAGCGCCACCTTCCGGTCGGGGGTGTTCCAGGGGCCACCGGGCAGCCTCTCGATCGCCTGCTCGACGATCGCGCAGGACTCGCGCATCTCCCGCACCCGGATCAGGTAGCGGTCGTAGACGTCGCCGTTGAGCCCCACCGGGACCTCGAATTCGAAGTGGTCGTAGCTGGAGTAGGGCTGGGCCTTGCGGATGTCGTAGGGCACCCCGGAGCCCCGGAGCGTCGGCCCGCTGCAGCCGAACCCGAGGGCCTCCTCGGTGCTGATGACTCCGAGCCCGATGGTGCGCTGGCGCCAGATGGGATTGCTGGTCAGGAGGTCCTCGTATTCGTCTACCTTCACCCTGAAGTCGGTTGTGAAGGCGCGGACCATGGGTACGAACTCCTCGGGGACGTCGGCCATCAGGCCCCCGACGCGGATGAAGCTAGTCATCATCCGAACGCCGGAGATCCACTCCAGGATGTCGAGGATCCGGTCACGTTCCTGCCAGCAGTACATGAAGACGGTGGTGGCACCCAGGTCCAGGGCGTGGGTGCCTAGCCAGATCAGATGGCTGGCAATCCGGGAGAGCTCGGCCACGATCACCCGGATGTACTGCCCCCGGGGCGGGATCTCCAGCCCCATCAGATGCTCAACCGCCAGTGCAAACCCGAGGTTGTTGATCGGCGGGGCCAGGTAGTCCATGCGGTCGGTTAGCGGGATGCACTGCTGGTAGGTGTGGGACTCGAAGCTCTTCTCAAAGCCGGTGTGGAGATAGCCGATGTCGGCCCGGCAGCTGCGCACCCGCTCCCCGTCCAGCCCCAGGACCATCCGCAGCACTCCGTGGGTGCTCGGGTGCTGCGGCCCCATGTTGATCTCCATCAGCTCTTCGGCGGACTCGATCTTGTCGAGGAACTCGCCCTTGCCCATTGGCCGGAAGTGGGGGATGCCCTCCTGACGGGGAACGCTGTCCGGGGGGGTGCCGTCGCCTGGGGGTGGGGGCAGGATCGCCATCAGCTCCGCTCCTGGGCGCCGCGGGTGGCGCCGGGCATGTACTCGGGGCGGTCCTGGGAGGAGAGTGCCCACTCGATGTTGTGGGTGAAGGCAACGGGCTCACCGAAGGAGACGTAGTCCTTGCGCAGGGGATGCCCCTCCCAGTCGTCGGGAAGCAGGATCCGGGTCAGGTTGGGATGGTCCCGGAAACGGATGCCGAAGAGGTCGAAGCACTCGCGCTCGTGCCACTCCATCCCGGGATAGATGAAGGAGAGAGTCGGGAGCTCGGTCTCCGGCGGCACCGGGACGCTGATCCAGGCCAGGTCGTTGTGGACCAGCGACCTCAAGAGATAGATCACGTCGAAACGCGCCTCCCGTTCGGGCCAGTCGACGCACGTCATGCAGACCGCCATCTCGTAGAGGCAGCTGGGCGTGGACTTGAGCACGGTCGCCGCTTCGACCAGCCGCTCCCTGGGGATCTGGAGCTTGACCTGGCCGTACTCGGTCGTGACCCGCAGTTCCTGGGCGGGCAGGAGCTTCTGCAGCGCCTGGGCGGCGCGGCGTCCGCGGACCAGGGGCGCGACCGGGCGGCGCGGCGCCGGGACGGGGCTCAGGCGCCTACTCCCAGATGCTGGAAACCGGGGTGGCCGCGATCTTCTTCTGAAGCTTGATGACCGCGTCCAGCAGGCCCTCGGGCCGGGGAGGGCAGCCGGGGATGTAGATGTCCACCGGCACCACCTTGTCGACGCCCTGGATGATCGCGTAGTTGTTGAAGATCCCGCCACACGAGGCGCAGGCCCCCATCGAGATCACCCACTTGGGATCGGGCATCTGATCGTAGATGTGCCGGAGCACCGGTCCCATCTTCTGGGAGACCCGGCCGGCCACGATCATCATGTCCGCCTGCCGCGGCGAGGCTCGGAAGACCTCGGCGCCGAAGCGGGAGATGTCGAAACGGGCGTTGCTGGCGCCCATCATCTCGATGGCGCAGCAGGCGAGGCCGAAGAGGGCGGGCCAGAGCGCCGAGTACCGCCCCCAGGCGATGACCTTACCCAAGGTGGTGGTGAAGATCCCAGACCGTGCGGCGGCGTCGGCGAAATCCTGATCAGACGGGATCGTCCCCGGGATCGCCGGCGCCTCGGCCCCACCTACGCGCCCAGCCCCCCGCGGCAGGGCGATCTCGCCTCCCGGGTTCAGTCCCACTCCAAGGCCCCCTTGCGCCAGACGTAGAGCAGGGCCACCCCCAGAAGGAGGACGAAGATCGCCATTTCGATGAAGCCGAAGACGTGCAGCGTGTGCTTCACCAAGACCGCCCAGGGATAGAGGAAGATCGCCTCCACGTCAAAGACGATGAACAGCATGGCGGTGAGGTAGAAGCTGACCGAGAAGCGGCGCCGCGCCGTCTCCGCCGGGATGATGCCGCACTCGTATGGAAGCCCCTTGGCCTTGGTCGGCCGCCGCGGCCCCAGAAGGGCGTTGCCCACGGTCATGGCCAGCCCGAAGAGGACCACCATGAGGAAGAAGACGACCAGCGGCAGGTAGTCGAAGAGCATCCAGTTCCAGTCTAGCAACGGCCCGATCGACCGCCCCGGCCCGGGAGGCCGGCCGGGCTATCCTTGATCCGTCTCGCTCCGGCGGGAGTAGCTCAGTTGGTAGAGCGCTAGCCTTCCAAGCTGGATGTCGCGGGTTCGAGCCCCGTCTCCCGCTCCACTTGCAGACCTTCCCCTTCCAAATGGGGGGCTCCGCTGCCCCAGGGCTGGGTGAGCTGAGGCTGTAGACGGGAAGCGCGAAGGCGGTGATGCCTGCGATCTCTGCGTGGACAACGAGGGAGATCGAGACGAGGTATCCAATGTGCCCGACACGAGGGCGCCCGGAACCTGTGATGCATGCCCCACGATGGTGTGCTCCAGGGTCCGGGTCGATTGATGGGGCGCTGCCGGACAGGAGTCCAGAGACGAGAACGAGGCCGGTCTGCCGAACGTCTACCCTAACCTTCTCAGTGAGCCAGCGAGTTCCCGGCGGGGTGGTGCACAGGCTTCCCCAGGACCTTAAGGTGGCGCTGCGCGCCAATCCAACAGCACTCGCGGCCTGGCAGGGCATCACCCAGCTCGCCCGCAACGAGTTCATCTGCTGGATCGAGGATGCAAGGCAGGACGTGACCCGGCAGCGTCGCATCCGCCGGACCCAGGAGGAGCTGGGGGAAGGTCAGCGCCGGCCGTGCTGCTGGCCCGGCTGCGCGCACCGCGAACGCAACGGCGGATAGGCCCTGGGGCGTCGGTGGCCCCTGTGCTGAGTCAGGACCTCCGTTCCCGCAGTCGGCGCCACTCCCACGGACGGCCGAGACCCCTATACGCGGAGCTTGAGAAGGGGACGTCACGGGCCACACGCGGCCCCGCTCCTCCTTCGCAGCTGAGACGTGTTCCAAGCCCGTCCCCGAAGGGCTGGCTGCCCTCGGCAAAGGGGAACCACGTCTGCTATGGGCAGTTGTCGTCATCGCTGAGTGGGAGCTGGCGCCGGCGTCCCCCTGAGTTCCTTACCTCAAAGCGCCTGGCGCCGGGCTAGGCTCGATCGAGAAGGACAGCGAGCCGGGGTGGCGGCCGCCACCTCGCCAGGAGATGGGGTCCACATGGTCGAGCTGGGAAGGCATCGTCGCTGGCTGCTGCGGGGTCTGTGGCTTCCGTCACTCTTTGGCCTCTATCTGATCCTGGTCGGGACCTTCATCCCCCCTGAGCTCTATGCCTCCGTCGGCGCCGTGATGCTGGCGGGGGGCATGGCGCTTTGGCTGCAGCACCGTGACTCGTATCGGGTGCGCTGGCGCCGCCGCTGGTCGCGGCTGGTACTGAAGCTACCCATCGAGGTGATCCTGGGGCTCTTCCAGGTACTGCGCTTCGCTGGTCGGGCGGCGCTGAAGCGGGGCGCCACCAGGCGGTTCACCCACCTCCCCACGCCTGCGGGCGCCCACAGCCGCTTGGGGTCCGGGCACCGGGTGCTGCTGACCCTCGCCTCGTCGACACCGCCTAGCAGCGTCATCCTCGGCGTCGAGGAGGGAACCGGGGAGATCTACCTACACCGGATCGATCCTGGGCCGGGGACGGGCCTGGTCCCGGTTGAGGGCGAGACTCGGTGAACCTCTGGCTCGTAGCTGGAATCGTGATGGTGGCGGTGATGGTGCCGCTGATGACGTGGGCCGGGACCCGCGGCTTCCGCGATGCCGTGGCGGCCGTGGCTCTGGCGTCAGTGGTGACACCGCTGACGCTGGTGGTCCTGACCCAGGCTTTCAACCGCCCAGCACTGATCGACCTGGCCCTGGTAATGGCCTTCCTGGCCTTCGCCGGCTCCTTGACCTACGCCAGGTTCATCGAGCGGGGATTGGGCTGACGTGGTCGCCCAGCTGATCAGCGACACCCTCCTCTTCCTCGGAGTGGCGGTCCTGGTGGTCGGCGTGCTGGCCACCCTTGTGGTCCGAACCAGCTACGACCGCCTCCATTTGCTGGGCCTGGTGTCCCTGCTGGCGGCCCCCCTCATTGGCGCCGCCCTGGTGCTGATCCAGGGGCGCTCCGAGGACGCCATCAAGACGGTCCTGACGGTGGTGGTGCTGATGCTCTGCTCGCCTGTGGTCAGCCACGCCCTGGGTCGCGCCATCCGGGTCCAGCGCAGCGGCAGTGTCGCCCAGCCGAGGCGCTCGGCCAACCACGAGCCGGTGGAGTACCGCTAGCCGTGGGCGCACTCCTGATCCTGCTGCTGCTGCTGGTGGCGGTGTCGGCCACGGCGGTTGTGCTGAACCGCAGGATCCTCAACCAGGCCCTCATGGTCAGCCTCTTGGGAATGGCGCTGACCTTGCTCTTCTTCGGCCTCCAGGCACCAGATGTCGCCCTCTCGGAGATGACCGTGGGGGTGGTCCTGCTGCCGCTGATGATTCTCTTGACCCTGGCCCGGGTCAGGCGCCGGGACCGCGAGAGATGAGCCCTCGCGCCAGGCTGGGGCTGTTCGGGGTGGCCGGCACACTCGCCGCCTTAGCCATCCTCTGGGGTCTGCTGGGCTTGCCCGACTTCGGTCACGTCCGCTCGGCCTACGGTCGCGACATCGACCGCCAGAGCGTGCCCCAGCAGAGGATCACCGACGCCGTGACCGCCGTCAATTTCGACTACCGCGCCAGCGACACCATCGGCGAGGAGTTCATCCTGCTGGTCTCGGTCATGTCGGTGACGGTGCTGCTGCGCCACCTCCGCTCCGACGCCGAGGAGGCCGCCGACAACAGGGCCCTGAGCCGGCTTCGGCCAACCAGCGAGGCGGTCCGGGTCTGGTGCATCGGGGCGGTCGGACCGATGCTGATCCTCGGCATCTACGTCGTCAGCCACGGCCAGCTCACCCCAGGGGGCGGGTTCCAGGGGGGTGCCATCCTGGCCAGTGCTCTGGTGCTGCTCCTCCTGGCCGGGGAGTTCAAGACCTACCGCCGCGTCTCCTCGGGCGCGCTCTTGGAGGCGGCCGGGGCGGTGGGTGCGGGTGGTTTTGTCGCCGTCGGCATGGCCGGGATCGTCTTTAGCAGCGGCTTCCTCGCCAACACCCTGCCCCTGGGGCAGCTGAAGGCGATCGACTCTGGAGGCATGGTCGGCATCATCAGCGCCCTGGTCGGCCTCGAGGTGGTCGCGGGACTGGCCCAGATCGCGGCCGAGCTGGCCGAGCACGCGACGGCACTGCGCGTGGGACAGGGCTGACGTGGGCGTCCTGCCCTGGATCCTGGTTGCCTACCTGTTCTTCGTCGGCGTCTACGGCATCGTCACCAGCCGCAACCTGATCCACCTCATCGTCTGCCTCACCATCGTCCAGTCCTCTACGTACGTCATGTTGCTGGCGGTGGGCTACCGCTGGGGAGCGACGGCGCCGATCTTCTTCGACATAAGTGCCCGAACCCATCGGGCGGTGGATCCCGTGGTCCAGGCACTCTGCCTCACCGACATCGTGGTCGAGGCCACCGTGCTGGCCATCCTCCTGGCCTTGGTGATCCAGGCTCACAAACGCTTCGGCACCCTCGACCCGCGCAGACTCCACCCCCTTAGGGGATGAGCACCCCCCTCCCCGCCCTGGGCCCGATGGTCCCGCTCATGGTCGCGGCCGCCCTGGCCGGTGCCGGGGCCTACCTCCCGCGTCGCCTGGTCGACCTGGTGGCCAGCCTGACCGCGGTCGCGATGCTGGGGATCTGCCTCTGGCTGGCCTTCGCCTCGAGCCAGCGCCCAATCGTCTACTGGCTTGGGGGCTGGAAGCCCCTGCCCGACCACGTCGCGATCGGGATCTCCTTCACCGTCGGGCCGCTGGGCGCCGGAATGGCCGCCCTGTGCTGCTTCGTGGTCCTCTGCGCCTTCGTCTACTCCTGGCACTTCTTCGAGGAGGTCAAGTCTCTTTTCCACTCGCTGATGCTTTGCTTCCTCGCCGCCATGGTGGGGTTCTGCCTCACCGGCGACCTCTTCAACCTCTTCGTCTGGTTCGAGCTAATGAGCGTCTGCGGTTTCTGCCTCGCCGGTTACAAGATTGAGGAGTCAGGGCCGATCCAGGGTGCGCTCAACTTCGCCATCACCAACGCCGTCGGCGCCTACATGATGCTGCTGGGGATCGGCCTCCTCTACGGCGAGACCGGGGCCTTGAACCTGGCTCAGATCAGCCTGGCGCTGCGCCACCACGGAGCCGAGGGACTGGTCCTGGTGGCGATGGTCCTGATACTCACCGGCTTCTTCACCAAGGCAGCGGTCATCCCCTACCACCTCTGGATCGCCGACGCCCACGCCACCGCGCCGACACCTGTCTGCATCGTCTTCTCCGGGGTAATGGTGGAGCTCGGCCTCTTTGGATTCTGGCGGGTCTACGAGACCGCGCTGGCGGGACCGATGCAGCCACACCTGGCGGGAGTCCGGGTGCTCTTGGTGCTGGCCGGCTGCGCCACCGCGGTGCTGGGCAGTGTGATGTGCTTCTACC
Organism: Candidatus Dormibacteria bacterium; assembly: GCA_050734425.1. Classification (GTDB taxonomy): domain Bacteria; phylum Chloroflexota; class Dormibacteria; order Aeolococcales; family Bog-877; genus Bog-877. Next base: position 15,139 of record JBOHUL010000107.1, on the reverse strand, counting down.
AGCACCACCTCAAGCGGCTCCTGGCCTTCTCGACCATGAGCCACAGCGGCCTCTTCCTGATGGGCTTGGGGACGATGACTCCCTTGGGTCTGAGTGCGTCCTCGGTCTACGTCCTCGGCCACGCCGGGGTCAAGGCGGCCCTCTTCCTCTGCGCCGGGGTACTGCTGCACCGCTTCCAGTCGCTGGACGAGCTGGTTTTGGGCGGCAGGGGCCGCGGCATGTGGCTGGTTGGCGGGATCTACCTCCTGGGCGGTCTGGCGCTGGCCGGGTTGCCGCCTTTTGGCACCTTCGCCGGGAGCAGGCTGCTGGGCTCGGCACTGCAATCCAGCGGCATGGGCTGGGCCGATCTCATTGTCCTGGGCTCAACGGCGCTGGTGGGCGCGGCCGTGTTCCGCAGCGGTTTGCACGTCTTCTTCGGCTACGGCAAGGAGGTCTACTCCCGCTTCTACAGCGCACCCCAGGGTCGCGAGGTGGAGGCGGAAATGGAGCTGCCGCGGAGGCGGGTCCCCTGGATGATGCTGGTCCCCATCGTGGGCCTGATGCTGCTGGGGCTTCTGGCAGGGGTCCTGCCCCACCTGCCCCAGGCGGCGCTTCGGGCTGCCGCCGTCTTCGAGGACCCCTCGCTCTACCGCGCCGCGGTCCTGGGCCTGCACCACTCCGCCACTGTGGCTCTGGGGGCGGTGCCAGCGGCCGCTCCCTGGGACTACGGCCGGGCCCTGGCAGCCGTGGCAGGCGGGGTGGGCCTGGCCGTCTTCAGCCTGCAGCGAGCGCGCCTGCCCCGCCCCACCGAGCTGGCGCGGCGGGTGCTTCAACCCGGGGCCGAGCGGCTCCGCGCCCTCCAGAGCGGCCTGGTCACCGACTACGTCGCCTGGATGATGGCGGGTTTCGTCGCCTTCGCCGCCGGGGCGGCGGCGGCGCTGCGCTGACCGCTTCTCCCGGGGTCTGGGACCGCCACCGGCGGCTCACAAGGGCGTCTGGTCGGCGGCCGGTTGCGCCACCATCTCGCCGGCGACGTCGACGCGGCTGACGATGAGGTAGCCGACCAGGAGCACCATCGGGATGGCCAGCAGCAGGGCCACGGTTCCCCGGCCCCAGCCCAGCCCCCCCGCCGCCTGGGGCACCCCCATGAAGTCGGCGAACGACGCGCCCACCGGGCGGGTCAGGGTGTACGCGATCCAGAAGGCCACCACCGCGTTGAGGCGAAAGAGCCAGTAGGCCAGCCCGGGGAGCAGGAATAGGCCGGAGAAGATCAGCCCGGAGACGAGGAAGCCGAGCCCGATGGTGTACGCGCTGAGGTCCCCGACCGCGGTGCCCAGAGCAAAGGCGGCCAGGACCGCCGCCCAGTAGAAGAGCTCGCGCGAGGTGCGATCGACGCTGTGGATCGAGAGGGTGCCCTCGCGCCGGTACCAGAGGGCCAGGACCGCGATCAGGATCAGGAGGTAGAGCAGGGTCGTGAAGGGGAAGGGGATGCCCAGCTCGAAGTGGAGCCCGTCCGCGGCCATGGTCCCGAAGACGCTGACCAGCGCGACCGCCAGCCAGTAGGCCCAGGCCCAGTAGCGGGGGGCCCGGAACTGGATCAGCAGCGCGATCGCGAAACCCACGAAACCCATCGCCGCCGCCAGGAAGGGGTTGAACTGGTGGGCCAGGTAGTCCGAGGTCGCCTCGCCCATCCCGGTGCTCAGGATCTTGATGGCCCAGAAGTAGACCGTGATCAACTCTGGCACCTTGGTCTGGGGCGACAGGACGGTACTCCCCGCCAACGGGGTTGCGCCCGAAGTCGCCAGCTCAGCTCTCATCGCCTCACCTCAGCAGCGAGGATAGGCCCGGCCCACCGCGGCAGCGGCAGGGGGGAGATGGTCCGCCGTTGCAATCGTCAGAGCGGCGGAACCCTCCACAGCCAGTCCCGCGGCGGTTGGCGAAGCCGGTGCCCACGCGCCCCCCCGGAGTCAGCCCTTCGAGGCAGGCTCCTGGTCCGGACTCGGTGCCAGCGCAGCCATCAGCTGCGCCATCCGCGGCTGCAGGCTCGGAGGAATCTTCTCCATCATGTTTGCCAGCAGCCGCCTTCGCAGTGACCGCAGCGCCTCCATCACCTGGTCGCCGGACTCGGTGCGCTGGACCCAGACCCGGCCGCCCGTCCGCTGGCGCCGGAGCAGCCCGCGCCGCACCAGGCGGGTCACCTCGAGGCTGACGGCGCCCTTGTCCAAGGGCACAGCCTCTGCCATCTCGGCGACCGATCCTCCCGCCTCAGGCAGCTGTGTGATCAGATCCAGCTGCAGCAGGCTGAGCCGCATCAGCTGACGGCTGTAGGGGTCGTGGAGCAACTCATAGGCCTGGCGCTCACTGGCCAGGGCAGCCATGTGCCAGTGGTCGAGCGTGGCGTCGCGAGAGTCGCGAGAGTGGTCGGACAGCTCGGGAGTGGTCATCAGGGGACCGCCTGGGGCGTGTCGTGGGGCGCCAGCACCGCCAGCAGCTCCAGCAGGGTCGTCACCTGGTCCTCGCTGAGGCGGCCCAGCATCGCCGCCATCGACTGACGCTGCCACTCCCGGTAGGACTGCACCAACTTGCGGGCACCGGTGGTCGGGGCCAGCCGGACGGTGCGCCGGTCGTCGGGGTCGTAGCGGCGGACGGCAAGTCCCTTCTCGATCATGCGATTGGCCAGAGCGGTCGCCGCGGCCCCGCTGATGCCGACGCCCTGGGCGAAGGTCCGCATCGGTACACCCTCCGAGGGCAAGAAGCTGAGCGCCTCGAGCTGATGCACGGTCACTCCCGCAAGCTCGCGGGCCATCTCTGAGGGCATGGACAGGTCCAGCACCCGCTGGATTCGAGGCTGGATGGCCAGCATCTTCTCCACCAGGCTCGACTCCGTCGGGCCAGCGTCGTCGGCGACCGCCTCTGACCGGGTCCGGTCCACTCCCGAATTGTTCGCATGACTAAGAGGTGGTGTCAAGTGTGGCTAAGAGGTTGTGTCAAGGGCGGTTTGGACCAGAGGCCGCCGGCGCTCACGCGAGGCCCGCCCCCCGCCCCCCTTGCCTTGACCTGAGTGGCGGCCGACCCGACCACAATCCGACTTCGCCAGGGCAGGGACGCGACTTCGGCCCAGCGCACCTGGCAGCCATGCGCCCCCCAAGATCGGGGCCGGGGCGGCGACGGGGGTGCTGCTAGCGTTGGCGTGATGTCAGCCGCCTGGACCAGCTAGGCCATGGGGACCCTGAGCTGGAACCGGAGTTGGTACCTCGACCTCAACCAGATCAGTCGTCACACCGCCTGGGCCCACGGCATGGCAGGCGTCTACGCGGTCCTGTTGGGATTGGCCCTCCTGGCGGCGCTTTTGATCCTGGGCTGGCTGTTGGCCCGCAACCAGTCGCCGCGCCACGTCGCCGCCGCCATCTCCGCCGGCGGCGCGACCGTCCTGGCCTACGTCCTCAACCAGCCGTTGGAGCAGCTGGTTGGTGAACCCCGGCCGTACCGTACCCTCCACCACGTCTTGGTCCTGGTCCCCAAGGAGCACAGCTTCGCCTTCCCCAGCGACCACGCCGTCATCGCCGGCGCCGTCATCGTGGGCATCTGGATCTACAACTGGAAGCTGGGGTTGCCTACGGCGGTCCTGGGGTTGGCGCTGGCCTTCGACCGGGTCTATGTGGGTGCCCACTACCCGGCCGACGTGATGGCCGGGCTGATCTTCGGAGGCGTGATCTCGGCGCTCGTGTATCTGGCCGTGCGCACCCCCCTGACCGCATTCCTCGACCTCCTGGCCCGGACGCCGCTGCGGCTCCTGGTCCTGAGTCGGGCTCGCTCGGGCGCGGCCAGCGGCATCGAGCCGCAGCCCTAGACTCAAGCCGGCAGCGCCGGCGGCGCCAGGATCTCAACCGGGGAGCGGCTGCTGGCACTCGGGGCAGCGGGTGGGAGGCTCGACGGGGGCGAGGGCACCGCAGTGGGGGCAGACCCGGCGCTGCCAGCATGCGGCGTCTCCCCCCTCCTCATCGGGCACCCTCCCAGCGCCCCGAAGCACACCCTGCAGCACCGCCGCCTGGCTCAGGCCGAGGGCCCGGCTGGAGGTGAGCAGGGTGAGGTCACCCCGCTCCGCCAGTATCTGCAGGTGGGCAAGAGCCCTAGCCGGCTCCCCCGAGGAGAGCTCCTCCAGGTAGCGGCGGCGAAACTCGGGGAAGAGGTCCTCACGGTGACCGTACCAGCGCCGCAAGCTATCTGAGGGCGCCACCTCGCGGAGCCACTTGGAGAGCGCGGCTTTCTCCTTAGACAGCCCCCTCGGCCACAGACGGTCGACAAGCACCCGGGCCCCATCCTGAGCCAGGGGGGGATCGTAGGCGCGGCGCAGCCTGACCTCGGACACCTTGAGCCAGTGTGCCAGGCTCACCCACCTGTGACGCCGACCACTACCCTGGGAGGGTGGAGCGAGCCGGGCAGACCCATTTCACCGCCGCAGCCTCCAACCCGGGGGCCAGGAGGACGTGGCGCTGGCTGGCCCTGACCGGCGTGAGCGTTCTCGGCAGCGCCGACATCGCCCAGTTCGTGGCCTCCAACCAGGGGATGCTCACAAGTGCCCCGGGCCGCGCGGCCGGCTCGGTCTTGGGACTCGTGTTGTGGCTGGCGCTGACGGCTCTGGGACTGAGGGGGCTGCTGGCAGCCCCCTCCCCCGCCTTGCGGCGGGGAACGGTGGCCGCCGCGGCAGTGGTGGCCGCCGGCAGCGTCGGGCTGGCGGGGATCCACGCTGCCGCCCACGTCGGGGGGCTCCGGCCCGGGTTGGGCGCGGTGCTGGGCCTCGGGGCACTGGGCTTGGCCGTGGTGGCGGTGCGGAGCTGAGCCCAGCCGGCACCAGCTCCCTCCGACCGCGGACACCCCGCCCCTACCTCTGGCTCCTCGGCGGCTGCGCCATGCTCCGGCTGGTCGAACTCCGGGTCTCCGCCCGCCACGAGGCGCGCCGGCCCGGTCGGCCATCGGCCAGCTCCACCTATCCGCTGATGGTGGCGACCCACCTGCTCCTCTTCGCCCTCCCCCCCCTCGAGATCGCCCTGCGTCGGGGTCCCTACCGAGTGGCACGGCCCTGGCTGGCGGTGGAAGTGGCGGCCGTGGGGCTGCGCTGGTGGTGCATCCAGACGTTGGGCGACTCCTGGAACGCCCGCGGGGCCGTCCCCCAGGACCTGGTGCCGGTGACACGGGGTCCGTACCGCTTCGTCCGCCATCCCAACTATCTGGCGGTCGTAGCCGAGGTACTCGCCCTGCCCCTCTGTGGCGGCGCCCGCACCACCGCCCTGCTGCTCTCGCTCCTCAACGCGGCGGTGCTCTGCGATCGGATCCGGGCTGAGGAGGCGCTCCTGGAACAGCTCCCCTGCTACCGCCAGGCCTTCTTTGGCAAGCGGCGGTTCATTCCGGGGATCTTCTGAGCGCAGCCATCTCCAAGCTCACCCCGGGCCCGAAGGCCAGCCCCAGACCCATCTCCGGCGGCCCTTGGCGGAGCTCGCTGAGCACCAGGAGCAGCGAGGCGGAGGATAGGTTGCCGTACCTGCGGAAGACGTCCCGCGACGCCGCCAGCGACCCCGGCCCCAACCCCAGACCCGACTCGACCGCGTCGAAGATCCTCGGTCCACCGGAGTGGACGGCGCAGAACCCGATCGGCCCCTCGCCGAACCCCGCCACGGCGCAGCCCACTTGCTGGCGCAAAAGCCGCGGCAGGCGACGGTCGAGCACCGGGTGGAAGCCGTCGCCGCGGAGGTCGAAGCCCAGCAGCCTGCTGGTACCTGGGACCAGCCGCGACCTGGTCGCCAGCACCTCCAGGCCCCCCTGGCCCCCGCCCAGGACGGCGGCGACGGCTCCGTCGCCGAAGACCATGGCGGCCACCAGGTTGTCCAGCGAAGTGTCCTCCGGCTGGAAGGTGAGGGAGCAGAGTTCGACGCAGACCAGGAGAACCCTGGCCCGGGGGTCCAGCCGCAGGTGGCGATGGGCCACGGCCAGCGCCGCCGCCCCCCCGGAGCAGCCCAGTTCGGTCAGGGGAAGCCGGAGGACGTCCTCTCGCAGGCCCAGCTCCTGCGCCAGTTCGACCTCCAGGCTCGGAACCATGTAGCCGGTGCAGGAGACGGAGACCACCATATCGATCGTCCCCGGTGCGACCCCGGCGTCAGCCAGGGCCAGCTCCGCCGCCAGCCGCGCCAGCCGGGGCGCCTCCCGGCGGTAGATATCCATCCGCTCACTGAGCGAGCGCCGGGAGAAGATCTCCTCCGGCGGCTGGACCGTGAAGCGGGTGACGGCGTCCGTCTCGACCCTGCGCAGCTCCGGCCACAGGCGCCCCAGATGGGCCCGGCTCTCCTCCGCCTCCAAGCGGTTTCCAGGCAGGGCCAGGCCGAACCCGAGAAACCGGGTCACCGGCGGCCGATCCCGGCCAGGGCCGCCCAGTCCCTAACCCCGAGCGTGCCCAGGGAGCGGCTGCCGTCGGCCGCCTCGAGCAAGGCCCGGAGGGCTCCCTCCCGCCGCCCCACCCCTAGAAGGGCGCGACGGCTGACCCTGGGCGACCCGCTCAGGCGCCGCGCCAGGGCCGACATCAGCCAGCGCTGGCGCCAGTGGCCGGCGAACCAGCGGCGGTAGCGGCTGGCGGCCTGGTCCAGGTCGCCTCGCAGGAGCCCGGCCAGAACCTCCGCTTGGGCCAGCCCCGCGCAGATGGCGTCCCCGGTCAGGGGGTCGAGGAAGCCAGCCGCGTCGCCCACGAGGAAGATGCGGCCCTCCGCCACCCGGGAGGGACGGCGGTTGAACGGCCCTGCTCCCCGGAGCCTCCCCGTGAGCGGGGCAGACGCCAGCCGCGGGTGGGCCCGCTCCAGCAGGCCGCGGTACGCGTCCTCCAGGCTGGCGCCCGCCGGCCGCAGGTCGCGCTTCTCACCCAGGACCGCGACCAGCACTTCGCCCCCACCGACTGGGGCCAGGTACGTCTCGACCCGCCCGAGCAGGGTCACCTCGACCGAGTGTCCGGGCCAATCGTCGGCCAGATGGCCGACGATCCCGTAGCGGCGCCGGCCCCGCGGAGGTCGGGCCCAACCGAGACTGCGGGCTATGGGAGAGTGCAACCCGTCGGCGGCCACCAGGGCCGAGCCTCGCAGGGTTCCGTGATCCGTCTCGACCAGAACCCCACTCGGCAGGGGGCGCACTCCAATGACCCGGACCCCGCACTGTGCCCGGGCGCGCTCCCCCAGGAGCGCGTCGAGCCGCAAACGCCTCACGCCATAGCCGACCCCCTGTGCGAAGCGGGCCTCGGCCGACGCTCCACCTGGAAGCTTGTAGCGGATGCCCGTCAGGGTGGGGAACCCCTCCTGCCCGAGATCGACTCCCGCCAGCCGCAGCCGTCTCGCGCCGGAGGGCAGCAGCCCCTCGCCGCACGCCTTGTCGCGGGGGAACCGCCCCGCCTCCAAGACGGCCGCGCTGGGAAGCATCAGGCCCAGCGCCGAGCCCACCGGACCTCCTCCCGCGACGATTATCCCGTCGCCCATCAGCGAGGGCGACGCTAGCAGACACCTGGCGTCTGGGGAACGTGTCCGCTCCGGAGCCAGGTTGGTCGGGGACCGCTACCCTGAGCCGCGTGGACCTGCTCCTGGTTCTGGGGGAGGGCGACCTACCCCAACGCTGGCGCGCCAAGGCCAGGCAGGTCGTGCGCCAGGTCCGACCTGACCTTGATCGCCAACTCCTCGAGCGGCTGATGCGGATCCGCCCCCAGGAGGTGGGCGTCATGGCCCCGGGCGAGCCAGACGCCGCCCGTGAGGCGGCGGGGTGGCTGCGGCAGCAGGGATTGCGGGTCACCCTCATCACCGATGGCGACCAGCCGCCGCCGGACGGAGTGACGGTGCTGCCCTTGACCGACGCCGGCCCTCCGATGAAGGTGGCGGACTCGCTCCTGGACCTGGTCGGCAGTACCCCGATGGTCAGGCTCGACCGCATTGGCGCCCGGCTCCGCTGCCACCTGCTGGCCAAGCTCGAGTTCCTCAACCCTGGTGGCAGCGTCAAGGACCGTCCAGCTCTGGCGATGATCGAGGCCGCCGAGCAGGCGGGGCTGCTGCAGCCGGGAGGAACCATCGTCGAACCCACCTCCGGCAACACCGGGGTCGGCCTGGCGCTGGTGGCCGCCCGCCGCGGCTACCACTGCGTCTTTGTCATGCCCGACAAGATCGCACCGGAGAAGATCGATCTCCTTCGGGCCTACGGCGCCGAGGTCGTCGTCTGCCCCACCACCGTCGCCCCCGACCATCCCGAGTCCTACTACTCGGTCTCGAACCGGCTGGTGCAGGAGATCCCAGGGGCTTTCAAACCCGACCAGTACAGCAATCCTGCCAACCCCGGATCGCACCAACTCTCCACCGGCCCCGAGATCTGGGAGCAGACCGCGGGCCGAGTCAGCCACTTCGTGGCCGGGATGGGGACCGGCGGCACCATCACCGGGGTCAGCCGCTACCTCAAGTCAATGCGGCCCACAATCGAGATCGTGGGAGCCGACCCCGAGGGTTCAGTGTACTCGGGTGGCGGCGGCCGCCCGTATCTGGTCGAGGGAATCGGGGAGGACTTCTGGCCCGAGGCTTACGACCGGGCCTGCGTCGATCGGGTCATCCCGGTCAGCGACCGGGACTCGTTCCTCACCGCCCGCAGGGTGACCCGCCAGGAGGGGATCCTGGTGGGCGGTTCCGCCGGCACCGCCATCTGGGCCGCGCTCCAGGTGGGGAGAGACCTGGGTTCCGACCAGGTGGTGGTGGTCTTGATCCCGGACTCAGGCAGAGGCTATCTCTCCAAGCTCTACAACGACGCCTGGATGGCAGACTTCGGCTTCCTGCGGGTGGGCGGGGCCAGCGCCGCCGAGGTCCTTGCCGCCAAGGGCCGCCGCCTGCCTCAGCTGGTACATGTCCATCCCGACGAGACGGTCCAGTCCGTGATCGAGCTCTTGCGCGAGTACGAGGTCTCCCAAGTCCCGGTGGTCAAGGCCGAACCTCCTCTCGCCGCCGCCGAGGTGGTGGGTGCGGTCCAAGACCGGGACCTGCTGGAAGCTGCGTTCCGTAATCCGGAACTTCTCACCCGGCCGGTGAGCGAGGTGATGGGGCCGCCGTTGCCGACGGTGGGCAGTGGCGCGCCGCTGGACCTAGTGGTCGCGCGGATGGAGCGGGCAGGGGCGGTCCTGGTCCTCGACGAGGGCCATCCCAGCGGCATTCTCACCCGGGCGGACGTGTTGGGAGCGATGCTCGGACGGTCAGGCCGGTGAGCCCAGAGCGCGGCTTCGCCACCCGGGCGATCCACGCCGGCCAGGAGCCGGATCCCAGTACGGGGTCGGTAGTCCCCGCCCTTCACCTCTCGACCACCTACCGCCAACGAGGGGTGGGCCAACACCAGGGGTTCGACTACTCACGCACCGCCAACCCCACCCGCAAGTCGCTGGAGACGCAGCTCGCCAGCCTGGAAGGGGCCGCCTTCGCCCTGGCGTTCGCCAGCGGGATGGCGGCGGAGGACGCCGCCATCCGTACCCTGATCACCCCGCGCCAGGGTCACGTGATCATCTGCGGCGACGCCTACGGCGGGACCCTGCGTCTGATGGAACAGGTCCACCAACCGGCAGGGCTGTCCTTCTCGCTGGCCGACGCCGCCGACCCGGAGGGACTGGATTCGGTCTGGCGCAAGCAGACTGAGGTGGTTTGGCTGGAGAGCCCGAGCAACCCGACTCTGGGAATCGCGGACATCGCCGAGGTTGCCAAGATGGTCCACGCCCGGGGTGCACGGCTGGTGGTGGACAACACCTTCGCCACCCCGTATCTGCAGAACCCGCTCAGCCTGGGGGCGGACTTGGTGGTCCACTCCACCACCAAGTACCTGGGGGGACACTCGGACGTGGTCGGTGGCTGCCTCGCCCTCAACGATCCCCAAACGGCGGAGCGGCTGGCCTTTCTCCAGAACGCGGCCGGCGCCGTGCCCGGACCCTTCGACTGCTACCTGCTCCAGCGCGGGATCAAGACGCTCGCGCTGCGGATGGAGCAGCACTGCCTCAACGCCTCCCAAATCGCCAAATACCTGGAGGGGCACCCCAAGGTGGCGCGGGTCTTCTATCCCGGGCTCGAGCAGCACCCGGGGCACGACCTGGCCTTGCGCCAGATGCGCGGCTTCGGCGGCATGGTCTCCTTCCTCCACGCCGAGGGGGAGGCGGCCGCGATGGCCATGGTGGCCCGGACGGATCTCTTCGCTCTGGCCGAGTCCCTGGGAGCGGTCGAGTCCCTGATCGAGCACCCGGCCCGGATGACCCACGCCGCTGCCGCCCACTCGCCGATGGCGGTCGATCCCACCCTGGTGCGGCTCTCGGTCGGCCTGGAGCTGGCCGGCGACTTGATCGCGGACCTGGAGCAGGCGCTGAGCGGCTGAAAGATTCCTCGCCCGCAGTTCTCCGCGGACTACCCTACCCTGGACGCGCTGGACTTGGAGGAGCCAAATGGCCACGATCACCGTCGCGGACGGCCAGCTGGAAGTAGACCTGAGTCGACTGGAGGAAGTGGAGTCGCTCCATGGCCGCCTCCGCATCCCACTTGCCGCCATCAAGGAGGTTCAGGTCGTGGATAGGCCCCTCGACTACCTGGGCGGGGTCAAGCTGGCGGGGGCGGGCCTGCCAGGGACCGCAGTCGGTACCTGGCTCAGCCCCGACGGCAAGACCTTCGCCGTCGAGCACCACTCGAGCCGGGGGGTCGTGCTCCGACTCGAGGGGCAGAGCTACTCCGAGCTGATCCTGGGGTCGGACGATCCCGAGGGCCTGGCGCAGCAGATCCACTCCGGCCAGGGGGCTGGCGCCTAGATCCAGCGCCGGCGGCGGAATAGGTACAGCTGCAGCGCCAGAGCCGCGAACATCAGCAGTACGGACAGGGCGAAGGCGAGCCCGGAGGGCTGAACCACCCCGGTCAGGTAGGCGAAGTTCATCCCGAAAAATCCGGTGAAGAAGGTGAGCGGCATGAAGAGACTGGCCACGACGGTCAGCGTCTTCATGGTGCCGTTGAGCTGGTTGGACACCGTCGACAGGTAGGTGTCCAAGGCGCCCGAGAGGAGGTCCCGCAGGGAGTCGACCGTCTCGTACTGCCGGACCAGATGGTCGTAGACGTCTCGGAAGTAGAGCGCGGTCTCGGGCTGAGCTGGGTTGAGGGACTGGGTGATCAGCCGCTGGAAGGCGTCCCGCTGCGCGCCCAGCAGGCGACGGAGGTCGGTGACCGAATGGCGCATGCTGGTTATCCGGGTCAGGTCGTCGCGGGAGACCTGACCCATGAGCCGATCCTCGACCTGGTCGACCTCGTCGTCGAGGCGGTCCAGGACCGGGAGTGTCGCGTCGACGATGGCCTCACAGCTTAGGTAGGCGAGAAACATGGACCGGCCCTGGCCCAGGGTGGGGTCAGCCCCCAGCCGCTCCCGCAGGGAGTCCAGGGCGGGGCTGGCCTTACTGTGGACGCTGACCACCCAGCGAGGGGAGATGCAGAGGTAGTGGTCATGGGCCATGAGCCGGTCTCCCTGCCGCGCCGTGGACTGGAGCACAAGAAAGACGTAGCCGGGATAGTCCTCGCACTTCGGCCGCTGCCCCCCATGCTCGATGTCCTCCACCGTGAGCTGATGGATGCCGAAGTCAGATAGGAGGAGCTCGAAGTCAGACTTCCCCGGCGTCTGAATGTCGAGCCAGAGCGGCCCGCGGCGGTTGCGCAGCGCCTGCTGCACCCGTGACCGGGTTGGCGCCTTCTCCACCCCCTTGCCGGTGACCAGCCACTGCATGAGCGGACTCTAGCCGACCGGTCTCCGGTGCCAGCGCGGGCTCAGCCTCCCAGGTAGGACATCTCCGGCTTGGGCGGAGGGGCAGCGCCGGGGGTGCGGGAGGCGCGCAACTCGGAGTAACGATCGTCCCGCCCCCGCCACAGCCGCTCCAGCTCCGAGGCCAGATCGCCGCCGCTCCGCGGGCCCCGAAGCAGCGGGCGCAGGTCGTGTCCGGTGGCTGCGAACAGGCAGGTGTGGAGCTTGCCGTCGGCGGTGAGCCGAAGCCGGGTGCAGCCCCCGCAGAAGGGGCTCGTGACCGAGCTGATCAGGCCCAGCTCCCCCGCCCCATCACGGTAGCGGTAACGCTGCGCCACCCGGCCGACGCTAGGTTGGTCCACCGCTTCCAGCGGCCAGCGCTCGCCAATGCGCTCCAAGAGCTCGCTGCTGGGAACCACCTCCTCCATCCGCCAGCCGTGGCTCTCACCCACGTCCATGTACTCGATGAGGCGCAGCGTGTGGCCGGACTCGCGGGCGAAGCGGGCCAGCTCCAGGACGCCTTCGTCGTTGACGCCGCGGCGGATGACCGCGTTGAGCTTGATCGGACCGAGCCCGGCCCTAACCGCAAGGGCGATCCCCTCCAGGACCGGCTCGATCGGCAGGCCGACCCCGTTCATGAGCCGGAAGATTGCGGGGTCGACAGAATCCAGGCTGACGGTCACCCGTCTCAGCCCGGCCTGGCGAAGAGGGGCGGCAAAACGGCTCAGCAGGGCCCCATTGGTGGTCAGGGCCAGGTCGTCGACACCGGGCACCGGCGCCAGCATCGCCACGAGCGTGGGCAGATCCCGGCGCAGCAGCGGTTCGCCACCGGTGAGGCGGACCTTTCGGACCCCGAGCGGGGCTGCCGCCGCCACCACCTCGGTGATCTCCTCGAAGGTGAGGATCTCGCCGTGGGGCAGGAAGCGGAAGCCAGGGCCGAACACCTCCTTGGGCATGCAGTAGCGGCAACGGAAGTTGCAGCGGTCGGTCACCGACACCCGGAGGTCGCGGAGAGGCCGGCCGAGCCGGTCGGGTAGTCTGGCCACGGCCATCATCCTAGGAGCCACCCTCAGATCCCGCGCAGTGGAGAGTGCCGCTCGCCGAAGCGGCTAGTGGGCGACCGCGGCCCGCAGGGATTCCTTGACCGAGCCCAGGGTGCTCATCACCGCCGTGGGCTCATAGCCGCAGTGGGCCATGCAGTTGGCGCACTTGGGATTCCTGCCCCGGCCGTAGTTCTCCCACTCGGTCGTCTCCAGAAGCTCCTTGTAGGAGCCGACGTAGCCATCCGAGAGCAGGTAGCAGGGACGCTGCCACCCGAAGATGGAGTAGCAGGGGATTCCCCAGGCGGTGCAGGCGAAGTCCACCTTGCCTTCCAGGAAGTCGAGGAAGAGGGGCGAGTGATTGAGACGCCACTTCTGGCGCCTCCCATCGGCGAAGGCCTCCTTGAAGATGGCGCGTGTCCGCTCCACCCCCATGAAGTGCTCCTGGTCGGGAGCCTTCTCGTAGGCGTAGGCCGGCGAGATCTGCATGTTGTCGACCTTGAGGTCGTCGTTGAGGAAGTCGAGGACGTCCCGCACCGACTTGGCGTCGTCCTGGGTGAAGAAGGTGGTGTTGGTCGTGACCCGGAACCCCCGCCGCTTGGCCTCCTTGATCGCGGCGACCGCCTTGTCGAAGACCCCCGCCCGGCACACGGACTCGTCGTGGCGCTCGCGGAGCCCGTCCATGTGAATCGACCAGGCGAAATACGGATGGGGCCGGAAGAGGTCGAGCTTGCGCTCCATCAGGATGGCGTTGGTGCAGAGATAGACGAAGCGCTTGCGATCCAGGAGGGCCCCGGTGATCTGATCGATCTCCTTGTGCACCAAGGGCTCACCCCCTGCGATCGAGACGACAGGGGCGCCACATTCCTCGACCGCGTCGATGCACTGCTGGACGCTGAGCCGTCGCCGGAGGATGTCGTCGGGATGCTGGATCTTGCCGCAGCCGGCGCACTCCAGATTGCACTGGTAAAGCGGTTCGAGCTGGAGAACGAGCGGGAACTTGGTGATGCCGCGCATGCGCCGCGACATGAGGTAGGTGCCGACCTTCAGCTTCTGCCGCAAAGGAATGGACATGGCTCACCTCGCTCTCGGCGGCTGGCGCCGGATCCGCTTCGTTTAGGACTCTAAACCTTATGACGGTCGTAGAGTCAAACGGTGAGCCGCGGTCCCTGGCCCCACCCCCCAACCACGGGCCTGCTCAAGATCGGAGAGGCGGCGACACTGACCGGAGTCAGCCAGGGGCGAATCCGCCACTACCAGGCCCGAGGACTGCTCGACCCGCCAAGGAGCGTGAGCGGCTACCGCTACTTCCGGGCCCCGGACCTGGTTCGACTGCTCCAGATCGACCTCCTCCGCAGCCTGGGCATGGGGCTCCAGGACATCGACCGCTCCCTGCCGGGGCAACTGGAGGGAGAGGCCCTGCTGGCCGCGCTCCGTCGGCACCAGGTATCCCTCAGAGCGGAACGTGATCGATTGGGCCGAGTCCTCGCGGCGATTGACCAGGCGGTCGCCGCCAAGGATGCCAGCGCCGAATCTGTCGCAGCGCTACTCGCGTCCGTCCATTCCACTCCACGGGACAGCCTGGGCATCTTCGGACGCCTCCGGCGGCCTCTGAGCGAGCAGGCGGCCACTGTCTTCTCCGACCTTTTGGGCGGCGGCTGGGGGCTGCCGGTGCCGAGCATCTTTGGGCGGATTCTGCTGCCCAGCGGGGTCACCGACCTCCTCGAGCGGTTGGCTGCCGCCGACGGCCACGCCGAGCTCTTCGCCAGGGTCCGGGCGCTGGCGGCCACCATCCTCTCTTTGACCCAGTCCCCGTCCGACGGCACCGCAAAGCCACGATCGCTGGCGCACGAATGGCTCGACCGACTTGCCGAGGAGCCGTTGCCCACCGAGGTCCAGGAGGCCTTAGACCAGACCATACCCAGGATCCGGGAACTGGCGGTTCTGAACCAGGGGTTCCGCATCTGGGCAGGGTCCATCTCCCCACCGGCGGCGGAGGTGCTCCAAGCCCTGCACGAGGCCGCCTGGGAGCGTGGACTGGTCGTCCTCGGGGTGCTGGTGGCACGGCCACGGCCCCGACGTCGGGCCCGCCGCCCGATCTAGCCGTCCCGATCCCCCAGGGGGGTATGGTACCTTACCCCTACCCCCCTGGGGTATAGTCCGAGAGGATGCCGACCATGGCCCTGCACGTAGCCGACCTAATCGGAGCCGGCCTGAGAGAGGCGGCCGAGATGTTCTGGGACACCCTTTGGGCCCTGGTGCTCGGTTTCGCGCTCTCGGGCTTCATCCAGGCGTTCGTCCCCCGTTCGACGGTGCGCCGC